>JBCCTV010000050.1:0-15644 GCA_039197915.1 Pseudomonadota bacterium
CAATGCAGCCGGATAACGGATCCTTGACACTAGGAGCAACGCTTTCGCTCGTATCCTTAGACCAGCGGCGCGCTAGCCTGAACAACGACATGCGCGTCGCCGACGCAATCACGGACGGGCGCGGAGATTGGGTGTCGATCAATGGCCAAAAGAAGCACGCGGCGGCGTATCTGAAAGACTATCTCTTCGGCCCTGAACAGTGGCGCGCGCCAGTGTCGTCCCTGTCCGGCGGGGAGCGTGGACGGCTCGCCCTCGCTGCGGCTTTGGCCAAACCATCGAGCCTTCTTTTACTCGACGAGCCGACAAATGATCTTGACCTTGAAACGCTTGATGTACTGATTGAAACAATCGACGATTATGCCGGTACGCTTATCCTGATTAGTCACGATCGGGACTTTCTCAATAAAACAGTCACAAGCACAATCGCGCCTGGGCCGTCAGAGGGCGAATGGATTGAATATGTCGGCGGATATGACGATTTAATTGCCCAAGGCGGGCTGTCTCACTTCAACCGCGCGAGCGACGGGGAAGAAAAACCGAAAAGCAACGCCTCCCCGCCGATCGCAAAACAAAAGCATCGTGATCAAAAACTTTCATTCAAGGAAAAGCACGCGCTTGAAACTTTGCCTGGCGAAATTGAAGCGCTGGAAAACGACCTGGCAAAGCTCGATGAAAGGCTGAACGATCCAGCGTTATTTGAGCGCGATCCGGAGGAATTCAAGAAAACCGCTGAGCGCCATAAAGAGACCCAAACCCGGCTTTCGGAAGCGGAAGACCAATGGCTCACCCTAGAAGCAAAGCGCGAAGCCCTCGAGGGCGCTTGAACACTGCGCCTCCGTGCAAGCGCGTAGAGGCTTTAAAGGCGATTAACGGGCCGCCCAAACCCCATGGAACCCGGCAGGCACGCGCGCGCGAAGCTTGACGCGAGCAACTGGCGCGCTTGAGAAGTTCTTAGCGTCGATGACGTAGGCTTCGGATTTTCCCGTGTTCAAATCAGTGGTGAACGTGGTGACGTAACCGTCATCTTCTTCGATCGCGCCGTCGCGCGGCCCGAACGCAGGTTCTGAACCAAAGACGCCGTCAGGAAAATCGTGGCGTTCACAAGCACCGGTTTGAAGGTCATACTTTAACAGGGCGCAAAAACGCTGCTCAATGCAATCGTCCATCACAACGTGGTAGGAATGACGCGATTTCTGCGCGGTAAAGGCGCCGTTCACTACCGGGAATTCGCTTAGCCGATCGTCAAGCTGCTCTTCGCGCCCCTCGCCGGTTTTCATATTCATCCGCCATAGGAACGGTTGCGCGCGCAGGGCAAGAACAAGCGCCATCGGCGCGTAGGGTCCATGGGCGGCGACGTCTGGTTTGAAGCCATTTGGCGCCATTTTGCAGGCCGCCATAACAACCTCGTCACCCTCCTCCCAAGCGTTAATGACATGATAGACGTAACAAGACGGGAACTCGAACCATTTTGGCTCGCCGCCGGCGCGCGGAACAACGCCGAAACGTGTCGGCTGGTCGGCAACGTGAATTTGCCACATCCGATTACGGATCGCTTGGTCAGTAAAGATCACAGGCAAGTCATGCAGAACCACGTAGTTCTGGGTTAGGCCCATATCGTGCGGCAGGCGGGGGCCTGGCAATTCGATTTCTTGCACACGGGTTAGTTCGTTAGCGGACGACACCGTACCAACGGTCATTTTGGGCTCATAGAGCGCGTAGTCGAAAAAGACCAACTCGCCCGTTTGCGGATCAACCTTTGAGTGCGCAGACATATTACCACGATAGGCGCCGCCGAAGTCTTCAACGCCAATGGTTTCCAACGTCTCTAGATCGACCGACACGGGGCGACCGGAAACGTACCAAAGCGCAAGCAGCCGACCGTTATGATGGATTACGTCCGTATTCGCCGTATCCTTGTAGACTGTCGTGCGACCATCGCGGATCTCCGCCGGGGAGAAAATACCTGGCATCTTTTCGACGCCGTCTAGCGCACTTAGGCAATCATCGCTCCGCACATAACGGCTCGCATACCGCGCTTCACCGTCACGAAACCATATGCCGTGCAACATACCGTCGCCGTCAAACCAATGGTGCATGCCTTGCGGCGGATTGATAGGGTTAGGGCCATTTCTGAAGTACGCGCCGTTCAGATCGCGGGGTAGCTCGCCGACAACTTCCAGCGGTCCGGCTGTCGTTTCCCCCGCTGCGGGCGCGAAGAGGCCCTTCAGGTACGGGTTGAACTGGTTAACGTCCTTCGGATCCGGGGTCTTTTCGCGCTTCGACTGTGCGGTCATGGGGCTGCCTCCGATATTGATCTTTTTTCAGCATTTATACAGCAACCTCGCCGCTCCAACAAACAAGGATGCGCGGCCGGAAAAGCCGCGTTTCCCTGAGGGTTAACCCAGCTGCCATGCCTGATCGCTGCAACGCCCGCCCAGAGAGCAAAGCCCATGGGTCGCGCAAACAGGCTGCTTTGAAGCCACAGAGACGTATGAAAACAGGGCAAAAAATAACGACGATGACGATCAGCGCAATGGCGCTGATGGGCGTTGGCTTCGCCGCCGACGCTGCCGCTGACCCAGCGGATCGCCCTGACATCCTTTTCGTTTTTGATGCTTCGCAATCCATGGGGCAGTCGCTTCGAATGGACGCACAGACCGGCGCGGACCGGGCAAACGACCCAACGCTAGTCACGAAGAGCGCGGTCGCGCAGTCGGCGCTCGAAGCGCTTATTGATGAGCGAGAGGCGGAGGCGCGCCTTGGACTGATGGTTTATGGGGCGACCGCTGAGGATGATTGTGAGGACATCACCTTGCAAAGCGACCTCAGCGCGGATGCAAGCGCGCTGAAAGCAAGCCTACGCAACGCCCTACCGAAGGGCATGAGCCCGATCGACCTCGCCTTGCAACGAGCCATTAAAACGCTTGCGAAGAGCGCCCACCCGCGCGCGCAAAAATCCGTAGTGCTCCTATCGGACGGCATTGAAACTTGCGGCGGGGACCCGTGCGCCGTCGCCCGGCGAGCGCGTACAAGCGGCGTCGCCATGAAAATTCACGTGGTCGGCTTGGATGTCGATCCGGAAGCGCGGGCGCAACTTGCCTGCATCGCCGAAGCTGGCGGCGGGCAATACGCTGACGCCCGCAACGCTGATCAAATTGGAGAAGGACTTTCAAGCGTCGTCGCGCGCGCCCTCAACGACCGAGAGCCGAACAGCGCCGCCGCTCCCACTGGCGCCACAACGCCAGTGGCGGGCGAAGGCGGACTACCTGGTGAAAGTACGACCGAGCAAAATACGAAATCGAGTACCTCCAACGTCTCTTCCTCTGTATCCGGATCATATGAGGAAGAGACTTCAACAACGGCTGGCGAACAGCAAAGCGCCGCCAAACAATCTCCTCCGAACAACGCTGCACCACCGGGCGCCGAGAGCGGCAAGCCAAACGCGAACCAAAGTGGCGGCAGTGACCAGAACAATGGCGCCGACGAAAGCAACAGCGCCAATGAATCGCCAACCCCCTCCTCGCTTTTCCCACCGCAATCGCCAAACGCGGTCGATCAGCCTGCCAAGGCTCAGTCGGAAAGCAGCCTCTCAATAGCAACGACTGAAAGCGCCTATTTCCTTGAGCGCTTCGACGAGGAGCGACTGGGCCCACAGTGGCGCGTTGACCTTTCCGTACCGCAATCAAACCCCGCTAAAGGCGAGCTTACAGCGCAACCGGACCCAACTAATACGTCTGAGGTTCAAGGGCTTCCGGCCCCACAGCTAAGCGTCGCTGGCGCGACGCCGCCTGGTGATTGGACACTCGAAGCGAATGTTATCTTCACATGGCCGCCCATGGAAAATGTTCCAGGCGAAAGTTTTGAGCAGTTGATGGTGGGCGTTCAGGGAACGTCGGCGGCCTATGCGGTGGCGACGCTCACGCGCAACGGCGGTCAGGCGCCCATATGCGAATTGTCAGTGTCGCTGGAAACAATTCGGCCAGCGAGACGGCAATCAACGTCAGCGGCCATTTTTAGCTTGCCGTGCAGCGAAGCGATTAGAGCACCCGGCTCACAAAACCTGTTTGCGTTATCGCTCACCCGAAGCGGCGAAGACTTTACAGCTGCCCTGTCACGACGCGCGCCTGACGGCGGACGCATGATAAGGGAGACGGCGCCTCTCCGATTGCTCAGGGCGCCCAATGACCTGGCCATCCGCGCCGTCGCCGCCCGGCGGCGACAATCAGTATTCAAAATCAAGTCAGTCGTGGTACGGGAAGACTAGACTGCCGCAGCCAAGGTTGGCGCGCGCGGCGCCATTGGGCTTTCAACCATGAGCACATCAACATCGTGGGTAAACGGAGCGACCCTTTACCAAGTCTACCCGCGCAGCTTCGCCGACACAAACAATGACGGCGTCGGCGATCTAAAAGGCGTTCTTTCAAAGCTCGACTATATCAAAAGCCTGGGCGTCGACGGCGTCTGGCTGTCGCCATTTTTTACCTCGCCCATGCGCGACTTCGGATATGATGTCGCTGATTACTGCAATGTGGATCCACTCTTCGGAACGCTCGCTGCCTTCGATGCGCTTGTTATTGCCGCCCATGACCACGGGCTGAAACTAATGATCGATCAGGTTTATTCGCATACGTCCGACCAGCATTCCTGGTTTCGGGAGTCTCGGCATAATACTGAAAATTCAAAAAGTGATTGGTACGTTTGGGCCGATCCGAAACCCGACGGGAGCCCGCCGAATAATTGGCTGTCGGTTTTTGGCGGCCCAGCCTGGTCGTGGGACGCCTCTCGGCGTCAGTACTATCTCCATAACTTCTTAAGCGAGCAGCCCGATTTGAATTTTCACCAAGCTGACGTGCAGGACGCAATATTAAAGGTTGCGCGCTTCTGGCTCGATCGCGGCGTCGACGGCTTCCGGCTCGATGTTATCAATTACTGCTTCCATGATGCGGAGCTCCGGAATAATCCGCCTTCTGCACACGCGCACGGGTCGCGGCCTTACTTTTATCAAAGACATATCTACAACCGATCGCGACCAGAAGCGCTCACCTTCGCCGCTCGGCTGCGGGCGCTTACCGCTAACTATTCCGACCGCGCCCTATTAGGGGAAGTCTTTTCCGATGCGCCCCTGGAGCGCGCCCGGGACTATTGCGCCGGCGATGATCGTCTCCACACGGCGTATAGTTTTCATTTTTTGAACGCGCCCCGGCTTGACGCCGCGCTCATTCAAGAGGCGGTTGAGGCGAGCGCGGAAAGCAGCCTCACCTGGTCATTTTCAAATCACGACGTGCCGCGCGCGGTAACTCGCTGGGGTGCGCAATTTGACCGGGCGACGCAAAACTCCTTTGCAAAATTGCTGATTGCGCTTCTGACCGCGATGCGTGGCGCAATCATTTTTTACCAGGGCGACGAGTTGGGCTTACCGCAGGCGGAACTAAACTTTGAAGACCTCCAAGACCCAGAAGCAAAACGCTTCTGGCCCGAAACACTTGGGCGAGACGGCGCCCGAACGCCTTTTCCCTGGCGCCGCGATGACCCAAATGCAGGCTTTTCTGGGTCGAAGCCCTGGCTCCCTGTGGATCGTCGGCACACGGCGATGGCTGCTGACACGCAGGAAAACGACACCGCGTCGGTCCTTTCATTTGCGCGCCAAGCCATCGCCAACCGCCAGAAAAACCCGCGGCTTCGGGCAGGCGGTATTCGCGTCGCGCACCAATCAGAAACCATCATCTCAATTGAACGCACAAACGCAGCGGGCGCTACCCGCTGCATTTTTAACCTCGGCGAAACAGCGCAAGACATCTCCGCCCTTGCCATCGGCCGGCGAACCTTCGCACACCACTGCGAGGAGAAGGATGGGTCAGTGGCGCTTAAGGCGTTTGGCGTCGCATTCTTCGATGACGACCATTAAGTAAGCGTCCGGAGCATAAGCATGGCGCGACAGGCGCAGACGTTCATTTGTCAATCCTGCGGTGCAGTCTACGGAAAATGGGCTGGCCGATGCGATGCGTGCGGCGAATGGAACACGATCGTTTTAGAGGAAAACACCAGTGCGCCCGGGCCGATGGCGTCTGCAACGACGAAAGGCGCCGTTCTCGACTTCACAACCCTCGAGGCGGGCGAAGAAAACGCAACCCGACTTTTAACCGGAAATGCAGAATTCGACCGGGCCTGTGGCGGCGGTCTGGTGCCCGGGTCAGCCTTGTTGATTGGCGGCGACCCTGGAGTTGGGAAATCGACGTTGCTTTTGCAGGTCGCAGCTGGCGTCGCCAATCGTGGCGCAAAAGTCGCCTACATCTCCGGCGAAGAAGCGACGGGCCAGATTTCGATGCGCGCCGCTCGCCTCGGGCTGGAGAAAGCGCCCGTCGCCCTCGCCGCTGCAACCTCGCTTAGGGACATCGTCTCGACGCTGAAAAGCCAACGCCCAAACGTCGTCATTATCGATTCAATTCAAACGCTTTGGTCGGACGCTTTGCCGGCGGCCCCGGGCACCGTCACGCAAGTTCGCGCCTGTGCCCAAGAACTCATTCGCTTCGCTAAGTCAGCGGGTTGCGCCATTCTCCTCGTTGGGCACGTGACCAAAGATGGTCAGCTCGCTGGCCCCCGCGTCGTTGAGCACATGGTCGATGCGGTGATGTATTTTGAGAGCGAACAGGGCCGCGCATTTCGAATTTTACGGGCTGTTAAAAACCGCTTTGGCGCCGCCCACGAAATCGGCGTTTTCGAAATGACGGGCGCTGGCCTCAAGGAGACGCCGAACCCGTCGGCTTTGTTTCTAAGCGAGGAAGGCCCGCCAGTCTCAGGCGCCGCCGTCTTCGCCGGCGTCGAAGGAACCCGCCCCGTTCTTGTGGAATTTCAAGCGCTTGTTGCGCAATCTTCGCTCGCTTCGCCGCGGCGGGCAGTCGTTGGTTGGGACAGCGCGCGGCTCTCGATGTTGCTCGCGGTCTTGGACACACGGTGCGGTCTCGATTTTGGCCGGCACGACGTCTTTTTGAATGTCGCCGGGGGCATGCGCGTCTCGGAACCCGCAGCCGATCTCGCCGCAGCGGCGGCCCTCTGCTCATCGTTGTTTGATGCGGCGTTGCCGAAGGACTGGGTCGTCTTTGGCGAAGTTGCGCTTTCCGGCGCCGTTCGATCGGTTGGTCGGAGGGACGCTCGTCTCAACGAAGCTGTCAAACTCGGCTTTGGCGGCGCCCTCGCCCCAAAAGGCGCGAGCGTTGATGGCGTATCGCTAAAGGAGGCCGAGGCGCTAGCAGACTTGGTCGGCTGGGTAAAAAATGCAGCCTGACGCGTCGATGCCGTTGTTCATTGCTTAGTATAAAGCCTTAGTCTCATTTCTTCTAAACGCGACCCACTACGACCCAGAGTAAGCGCGGGATATCAATTGAGCCGATGAATTTCGAGGCTTTTGTTCTAGCGCCGACAGTCGTTCAGGTGCACGCCCTACTGGCGCTGTTTGCCCTTTTTTGGGGCGGATCAATACTCCTTCGGCGCAAGGGCGGCGGCGGTCATAAATTTGCTGGCAGGGTTTGGGCGACGGCGATGCTGGGTGTTGCGCTGACATCGATGGTTTTGCCAAAGCCTGGCGACGTGTCACCCATCCACGCGTTCACGGCGATCACATTAATCTAGTTGCCCGTAGGGCTAGTTGCGATACGACGCGGTGATCAAAAAAGTCACGCAGCAACGATGATATCGCTCTATATCGGTGCATTAGTCATCGCCGGCGCCTTCACCTTGCTGCCTGGCCGGCTGATATACGATATCGCCTTTGGCGCGCAAAAAAGTTGGGTCTACGAGGCAAAGGAGAAATAGCGGTCAGTGATAATTGTTGCCGCTCACGAACGCCGGTCGGCTTTTTGTTCTGTGATCCCCCAGAATGCCCTTCGGTAACATAATGCCCGTGGGTAAAAAGTGTCTCTTTCAAACCAACAATCGAATAAAAGCGCATTTAATGCGGGCCCTAGCTGTTGAGCACATTGCGCAACAGCGATATTAGCCTGTGCCACGGGGAGCGGTTAGGTTGCGCGCGCGCGTGGCCGGTACGAGGGCTCAGGCATGACGTGGTTTGACTTCCTGATTTTGGGGGCTCTTGCTCTTTCTGTCGGCTTTGCAGCGGTCCGCGGCGCCATACGCGAAGGCGCAACACTGCTGGCGCTTGCAATATCCGGCTTTGCAACGTTCCTCCTTTACGGGCCCTTGATGAGCGCCTTTGGCCTTACCGGTTCTTTCTTCGGCATGATCGCGCTGATTGGCGTTCTCGGCGTCGTGCTTTTTTTGATCGTATACACCGCTTTTCATATCGGCTTGGGGTCGGTCCGGCTTAGCGGCCGCAATGTTGTGATTGATCGCGCAGTTGGCGGTGTCTTCGGACTGCTAAGGGGCCTCGCGCTGATTGGCTTGAGTTTCCTCGGTTACGCCTACTACCTCGACGAAGATAATCGGCCCCCGTCAATCAATGGCGCGATGCTCCTGCCCGTGGCTCAAGCGAGCGCAAGTTTTTTCGAAGGCCTGGCGCCGCAACGCGACGCTAAGCAAATCATCAGCGCCGACGAGCTAGAACGCCGTATTGATGTCAGCGAAGACGGATATGCGCCTCGCGATCAAAACGCGTTGGACGAAATCGTCGTTACAACAACGACCAGCAGCGATGAAAGCGTTGATGGCGGTAACGCCGATACAAGTGGCGGCGGCGTCATCAATCCGGGTGCAAATGAAAGTCAGACAGGCGACCCATCAACGGGCGCCCGGTCAATCGATGATATCGTCACCGATAGCGTCGGTGACACAGTCACTAAGGGCGATCAATAGGGCGGCATCGTGATAGAAACGACGATTGAAAAACTTTCCCGAGCAAAATACTCAAACGTCGGGAAACGTCGTTCGTATTTTCCAAAACAGCTAAACGAGGAATGCGGTGTCTTCGGCGTAATCGGAACCGCCGACGCAGCCGCCGTTACCGCGCTTGGCCTCCACGCCCTTCAGCACCGGGGGCAAGAAGCCGCGGGGATCGCGTCGTTCGACGGAGACCGCTTCCACACCGAACGCAGGCTGGGCCTCGTCGCCGATAATTTTTCATCGAAAGAGGCGTTGGAGACGTTAGCAGGAACAGCCGCTATTGGGCACACGCGATACTCAACGCAAGGCGACACGGTCATGCGTAACGTTCAGCCGCTCTACGCAGATTTATCCCGGGGCGGCATCGCTATCGCCCATAACGGCAACCTTACCAACGCAAAGACGCTCCGCGCAGAATTAGTCCGCAATGGCTGTATTTTTCAGTCGACGTCTGACTCAGAGCTCTTCTTGCAACTGACCGCGCGTTCCCATCACCTTTCCCTGGTCGACAAATTGATCGACGCTTGCAAACAGGTGGAAGGCGCCTACGGGCTGGTTGTTCTGACGCCGGATCATCTGATTGGCGCGCGCGACCCCCTCGGCATCCGGCCGCTGATCCTCGGGTCCTTGAACGGCAAGCCTGTGCTTGCGTCGGAAACCTGTGCGCTTGACGTCATCGGAGCCGACTTCGTTCGCGACGTAAATCCTGGCGAAATCGTTGTCTGTGAGGCCAACGGATCGGTTGAAAGCCGCCAGGCGTTTCCCGCTCCGCCAAGCCCGCGGCCATGTATCTTTGAGCTCATTTACTTCGCCCGCCCAAATTCCTTTGTCGACGGTGTCAGCGTCTATCAGCTGCGCAAGCGGCTCGGCAAACAGCTCGCGCGGGAAGCGCCGTCGGATGCGGATATTGTTTCGCCGATTCCAGACAGCGGGGTCGCTGCGGCCATCGGCTATGCGCAAAAGTCAAAACTCCCCTACGAGATGGCGCTCATTCGATCGCATTTCGCTGGACGCACATTTATCGAGCCGCAACAGGCGATCCGCGAGGCTGGCGTTGCGCGAAAACACTCCGCCAACCGGGGCGTCATCGCGGGGAAACGCGTTACGCTCGTCGACGACTCGATCGTACGCGGAACAACGACCCGCAAAATCACCTCGATGCTGCGCGCGGCAGGCGCAAAAGAAGTTCATATTCGCGTCGCGTGCCCACCCATACAGTACCCTGATTATTATGGGATCGACACGCCGTCCCGCGAAGAATTGATGGCGGCCGGAATGGATGTCGAGGAAATGCGGGAGTCTATCGGCGCCGATAGTCTGGCGTTTTTGTCGCTCGACGGCCTCTATGACGCTATGGGCAAGGGCCCTCGAAAGAAAGACGCCCCTGCGTTCACGGACCATTGCTTCACAGGCGACTACCCGACACGATTAATCGACCAGAGCGAAATCGAGCGGAACGCGATGATCGAGCAGCTCTCATTCCTAGCCGAAAGCGGCTAGCAACCGCTGTGCTCAATTAATTCAGTCGCGCTTGTTGTCTTCCGTGTAGCCGAGTTCGCGAAGCGGGTCTTCCCCAAGGTTCGGATCTCCGGGGTTTAACTGACCGGTCGACGCGGCGGACGTCCCATCGGATATTTCGTTATCGACGCTGGCGCCAGTGTCGGGAACACTCGGCGTTGCGCTGACGCTTTCGCCATCTCCGACTATGTCGCTATCGTCCAAACCTATCGATTGCGCCGATCCGTCGCCAAGCTCAAACGACGCTGGCGCAACAGCGGCAGCCGCACCTTCAGCGCTTAAGACTGACGACCTGCCGGTCGACATCGTCTTCTCGACTTGCGCGGTCAAGCGACGCATCTCAATGGCGAGATCTTCAGCGCGCGACAGATCAGCAGCAGCGTTGTCCCGGGAAAGTCTCGCCGCCCCGGCTGCTTTGAAAGCCAATGCGCAAACGGCAAGCGCGCAAAACAATACCAGACACGCAGCGCCAAGCAGCGCAATTTGCGTAACGAAATAAGCCTGCGCCGCCGGGTCAACCCCTGCGATATCGCTTAATGAAGGAAATCCCATACCCTCGAAACTCCGCGCACTTTCGATCCTGCGTCGACCAACTACCGTCGCTAAACTAAACGCTCCTGGCGATCCGGTCTAGGCGCAGGTGGCGTAGTGACCGCCATGCAGGATAAACCTCACATCGTCTGGTTGCGTCGTGATCTGCGGCTTGCTGATAATCCAGCGCTTACCGGCGCATGCGCATCGGGCGCGCCGGTTGCGATTGTCTATATCTTTGACGAGGATGAGCCCTTCGCACCAGGCGGCGCCGCCAAGTGGTGGCTGCACCATTCGCTGCGAGCATTGGATGAGGCCCTCGATGATATCGGGGCTTCACTGACTTTGCGCCGTGGTTCGGCAAAATCCGTGTTGACAGACCTGGCGGCGGAAATCGGCGCCGGGGCCGTGCATTGGAACCGCCGTTACGCGCCTTCGCAGATTGCGGTCGATAAGGAAATCAAGGAGACGCTTGCCGATAGAGGCATCGAGACGACGTCTTATAATGGCGCGCTCTTGCGTGAACCCTGGGAACTCAAAACCGGCGCCGGTGGGCATTTCAAAGTCTTCACGCCGTTTTGGAAAAACCTCCGCGCCGCTGGCCCTGCGCGGGCGAAATCCGAAAAGCCGCCAAAGAAAATCAGCCAACCGAAGATAAAACCAAAGAGCGACCGGCTGGAAAGCTGGGCGCTGACGCCCTCCAACCCAAATTGGGCGGAAGAGTTCCCAAATATTTGGACGCCGGGCGAAGCCGGCGCATCAGAAAAGCTCGACGCGTTTTTGAGCGCCGATGTTTCCCGCTACGACGACGAGCGCAACCGCCCCGACCTCGACACAACCTCGCGCCTCTCACCGCATCTGGCGTTCGGTGAGGTTTCACCACTTCAGGTTTGGGAAAAAACCCATAGCGCTATTGATAATGGCGCTCGAGCGGACAGCGCCGCGACTTTTCTCTCCGAGATCGCTTGGCGCGAATTCTCTTACCTGCTGCTTTATCATTATGATGGATTGAACAGCATACCGATTAAACCCGCCTTCGAGTCGTTTCCGTGGCGTGGGGACAAAGCCGACCTGCGCGCCTGGACGCGCGGTCAGACAGGATATCCGATTGTTGACGCGGGGATGAGACAGCTTTGGCGTACGGGCTGGATGCACAATCGTGTACGGATGATCGTCGCAAGCTTCCTCGTCAAGCACTTGCTGCTTCCTTGGCAGGAAGGCGAAAAGTGGTTTTGGGATACCCTGGTCGACGCGGACCCGGCGAGCAACGCCGCGAGCTGGCAATGGACCGCCGGATGCGGCGCGGACGCAGCACCCTACTTCCGTATTTTCAACCCCATCACACAAGGCGAAAAGTTTGATCCTGACGGCGCTTACACCCGCCTCTACGTGCCTGAGGTTTCTGGTCTACCTAATAAGTATTTGCAAAAACCATGGGACGCGCCCGAGAAGTTTACCCGCCATGCGGGCGTAACTCTCGGTGAAAATTATCCAGGCCCGTTGGTTGACCACCCAAAAGCGCGTGTGCGAGCGCTCGACGCCTTTGAACATACAAAGAAAAAGTGATTAACTGGCGTCAGCAAGAAGGAAACGCATGGGCCACCAAGAGGCTGCGGCGCAGCAAAACGCGACGACACATTCACACACATTTCCACCCCTTGGGACTGCAATCGCGGTGACGCCGGAAAACCGCGCGGAAGCGCTGCGGGGTACGCCAATTTTTTTCAGGCTCGCGTGCAATATCGCGGCGCGCATCCAGATTGGGTCAATCACCTTTCAACTTCCCGACGGACGGGCGCTGGCGTTTAACGGCGTCGAGGAACCTGAGACCCGCGCTTTGATTCAAATCTCCGATTTTGATTTCGCGCGGCGGGTCATTTTCGGGGGCGATAGCGGCTTTTTTGAAAGCTTCGCGGACGGCCAATGGGACACGCCCGATCTTTCGACGTGCCTTTATGTGCTGGCGCGAAATGCAGACCACATTAACCGCGCGTTTGAAGGGACGACGCTCATCCGCTGGATTGAACGGGCCCGCCACGCCATGAACCGAAACACGAAGGTCGGCGCGAAACGCAATATTATGGCCCATTATGATCTCGGGAATGCGTTTTACGAGAAATGGCTCGACAAAACGATGACCTATTCATCGGCGCGGTTTCATTCGCAGACGGAGAACTTAGCCGATGCTCAAACGAATAAGTATCGCGCCTTAGCGCATTCAATTGGGCTTAAACCCGACGAACACGTCTTAGAAATTGGCGCAGGCTGGGGCGGCTTCGCTGAGTTCGCCGCAAAGGAAGTCGGCGCTAAAGTCACCGGACTAACAATTTCCGCCGCTCAATACGATTATGCCAGTGAGCGGATCTTCCGAGCGGGTCTAAACGAGCGCGTTTCTCTCCGCCTGCAAGATTATCGCGATGAAGCAGGCGCCTACGATAAAATTGCTTCCATAGAAATGTTTGAGGCTGTGGGCAAAGCCTACTGGCCGCAATATTTCTCGAAAGTCCGTGAGTGTCTTGCCCCGGGCGGTGTCGCCGGACTGCAAATCATAACGATTGCTGACCGTTTCTTCGACAGATATCTAAAGTCGCCAGACTTCATTCAGCGATATGTTTTTCCGGGCGGCATGCTGCCGAGCCCAAGCCAGCTTAAAACGCATATCAACGGCGCAGGGCTCACATGGAAGGACACCAACGCTTTTGGTGAAGACTATGCACGGACTCTTGCTGAATGGCGCGAACGCTTCCTCGGCGCCTGGGACGATATCGCACAAATGGGGTATTCGGAACGTTTTAAGAAGCTCTGGCGTTTCTACCTAGCCTATTGCGAGGCGGGGTTTCGGGCTCGCACCACGGACGTCGTCCAAGTCTCGCTGACCCGCTAAAAGCAAATCTCGCGATTACGGACGCGTAAAAGCGCTCTCCGCCAAGGAGATCTAACATGCGTCGACATGGTCCCTTAAAACATCGTGGGCCGCATGCGGATTACCAAACTATCCATCGATCATCCGCAGCACAATGTTTCACGTCTTCTGCTTTGTGCCGCCAATAGTCTTACTACAAGGCGCCGAGACAGAACTTGCCGACAGACATCTGTTCTGGCGACCGGTTCACACTGTCATCGGAAAAAACGTCTAATGTCGTTCGCCCTTAAGGGCGGACCCGGCTTCAAAGGCGCTAACTCACCAGTTCATTACGCCTCGATTTTTGGGGTTCCCACCGGCGGCAGCCAGGTAAGGGATGAGTGATGCAAAGAGATCAAAACCTGATCGTTCAGCTTGTGATATGCGAAGGTATAATCCGCACGCGTCGCATTACCGTCGCTATCTACGAAGGTATAATGACCCATGTCTTTGTATCCAAGCCCCCCAGCCTTTAGAACAGGACCGGCGGCGCTTTGGAATTCAACGCTCTTCCAACCTCGATGCAAGAAACCGTCGTCATTCGGATAGTCTGGGTTGCCGCCAATGAAATACGATTTGGCGCCGGCGCGGTCTAACCGGATCACATCTGCAAGCGTCGGCTTGAAAAGAAGCGGCTCTTCCGACCCGCCGAAGTCGTATAGGTCCAAAAGGCTATCAACATCACGCTCGGTAACGAACTTCGCCCAGGCGCGCTGCGCGGCTATCACCTCAGCTTTTGTCATCGGCTGATACACTCGGTCAGTCATATTTGATATTCCTAATGGCGTCCGCTTTGAATTCTGCCGGAAAAGTCACCAGTCGTCGACCAGTAAGGCTGAATGAGCCACACACGCGCCCTTACGGCGCAGCAGGCTCAAGCGCCACTTCAAACAAACTCGGCCAGTTTTTCCCAGTGAGATAGAGCTTTTTCTGATCCGGCTTGTACGCGATGCCATTGAGAACGGCCTCACGCGCCAGACCCGGCGGCGTAAGCTGCCGCGCATCAATTAAGCCGACTATATCGCCGGTATTCGGATTAATCTGCACGATGGCGTCACTCATCCACACATTGGCGAAAATCAATCCGTCTACGAATTCAAGTTCGTTTAGTCGGTCCAAGGGACGGCCATTTATTGTCACGTCAACGGAGCCAGTTTCCTCAAACGTGACCGGGTCGAAAAAGCGAAGCCGGGCGGAACCATCGCTCATCACGAGGCGCAACCCGTCATAGGCGAGGCCCCACCCCTGTCCCTGATAGGTATGACGACGCAGCTCACGAAATGTTTTTCGGTCGAAAACAAAAGCAACGCCTGACGTCCAGGAAATCGAGAAAATCAGATCACCGACCGCCGTAGAACCTTCCGCGAATATTGCGTCTGTGAATTCGTGTTGTTGCTCGACGTCGCCGGTCGAGAGGTTGACGCGCCGCAGCGTGGATCGCCCCCGCTGCCCCGTCGTTTCATAAAGCGCGTCGCCTACAAAGAATAAGCCCTGGGTGAAGGCGGATCTGTCATGGGGAAAAGCTTCAACGATGCGAGCCGTTAGTCTTTTCACAGGCGCAGGTTTGGGTGGATTTGAAGCCTTGCCGCGTTGGTCGCCGGCTGCTTCGACAACGCTCCCCTGCTCGGCGGCTGGGGACTGTCGCTCGCGCAACGCCGTACTGTCGGCCTCGGCGCAGCTCATGCAGAAGGGGCCAATTAGACAGAAGAGTAAGACGCGACGCACACCATAATCCTGTCAGTTTGGGGGCATATTTGCGCAAAAAAAGCCGTTTATTGCGCTCAGCTTTCCTCAACGAACATCCCGGTAATCCTAGTTGTACTCAGCGCAAAAAGCCTCGCAACGGTTTCTTTGCGGCCCG
>JBCCTV010000051.1:0-15542 GCA_039197915.1 Pseudomonadota bacterium
GGCGGCGGCGATGGCATTTAACGATCGCGCCAGGCCGCGCCGTAACCACGACCGTCCCGACAAGAAGACCTCGAATAGGGAGCGCCCTGACGGAGAAGGCCTCAACCATGGGCGCCCGAAACCTGAGCGTTTTAAGAATGAGCGCCCCAATAATCGCGGTCCAGGCAAAGATCGCTCTGGAGACGCGCCAAAGAGGTTCGGCACTGACCGGGGCACTGACAGGGGCACTGGGCGGGGCGATGACGGTGGTGCGGGTAACCAAAAAGGACCATCGAAACGAGACGCTGGCGCGCCAGAAGAGCCGTTGCCGCCGGAACCGCGCCGGGCGGCGCGTGATATTCTTACCCTCGTTGAAAAAGGCGAACGGCTGGAAGAGGCGTTGGAGAACGCGCGCTCCTTCGCGGCCCTTGAAGGCGCGGATCGCGGGCTCGCGCGCGCCATCGCGAGCACCGTTTTGCGCCGGCGCGGGGCGATTGACCATGTTGTGGGCGCCTATATCCAACGCCCCATCCCAAAACGCGCCCACCGGGCGATGGAAATTCTGCGCATGGCGGCGGCGCAGTCCTTATTTCTGCGCACGCCCGACCATGCGGTCGTCTCCACATCCGTATCGCTTGCAAAACAATTCCGAGAAACAGAGGGCTATGCGGGTTTGATAAACGCCGTGGCGCGGAAGGTTGCGCGCACTGGACCCCCGGCGTTGAAGACCTTGCCCGCCCGCGTGGACACGCCCGCCTGGCTCTGGCGCAGCTGGGAGCGCGCCTATGGACCCGTTAAGGCGAAAGCGATCGCCGCGGCGCACCAGCGTGAAGCGGCGTTGGATCTCACCCCAAAAAAACCGGCCGCAGCCGACGAGATTGCGGCGGCGATAGGCGGCTCGGTCATACTGGGGGCGAGCGTGCGGGCGCCGGCGAAAGCGCGCGTCACCGCCTTGCCGGGTTTCGATGACGGTGCGTGGTGGGTGCAGGACGCGGCGGCGGCCATACCGGCGCGGCTTTTAGGCGATGTCGCCGGCAAACGCGTCTTTGACCTGTGCGCCGCGCCGGGCGGTAAGACCATGCAATTGGCCGCGGCAGGCGCAAACGTCATCGCCGTGGACGATAGCGGCCCGAGGCTCAAGAAATTGCGGGAAAACCTTGAACGCGTTGGCCTTGAGGCTGAAACGGTCAAGAAGGATGCGGCCGATCTCCGCGGCGAAGCCGACGCCGAGGCCATACTGCTCGACGCGCCGTGTTCGGCGACTGGAACCATCCGTCGGCATCCAGATATATTGTGGGCGAAGTCAGAAGACGACGTCGCCGCGCTTACCGCCCTCCAGGCGACGTTGATTGACGCGGCCTGGCGGCTTCTAAAACCCGGCGGCGTCTTTGTCTTTGCGACCTGCTCCCTGCAGCGGGAAGAAGGCGAAAAACAAATTGAAGCCGCCCTTGAGCGCCTGGCCGGCGCGACCCTGAAACCGGTGACGCTGGCGGAGGTCGGCGGCCTGTCTGAAGCGATCACAAAAGACGGGTATTTACGGACGCTGCCGTCCATGCTCGCCGACCAGGGCGGGATCGACGGGTTCTTTGCGGCCCGCCTTCAGAAATCTTAGCGCTGCGGAGAAATCTTAACGCCCGATTGGGGAAACATCGGCCAAATTGGTTTCCGCTTTAAATATGTCGCATCGGCCGCTGACCGCTTGAATGGCGCGGACTTCCGGCCAATATTCAATCCATCGAATTCCATTGGGAAAGGACAAGAATTTCCATGAATGACTATCGCAACGACTACGGCTCGGTTGCGCGTCCCGCGGGCCGGGCCATTGATGAGGGCCTGCGCCAGTTTATGCTTGGCGTTTACAACTATATGGCGCTTGCTGTGGCGTTCACCGGCGTTGTCTCCTTCGTCGTGGCGTCAAACCCGAATTTTGTAATGGCGGTTGCCGCTGGTCCCCTGAAATGGGTGCTTTTCGCCGGCATTTTAGGGCTCGGATTTTTCGCGCCAAAGGTCATGTTTACGGGGTCAAAGCCCATGGCTCACGCCATGTTCTGGGGCTATGCGGCGCTTTGGGGCTTGCTGATCGCACCAATGCTGTTCGCCTTCGCGTCCGCCGGCGCAGCGACGGAGATTTACAAAGCGTTCTTCATCACAGCGACGGTTTTCGGCTCGGTTAGCCTTTATGGCTACACCACGAAGCGTGATCTCTCCGGCTTCGCCACCTTCTTTTTGATGGCGTCCGTTGGTTTGTTGATCGCGATCATCGCAAACGCGATTTTCTTCAAAAGCGGTATGATGAGCCTCGTAACATCGAGCCTTGTCGTTCTCGTGTTCTCAGGCGTCACGGCTTACGAAACACAGATGATCAAGTCGATGTATACCGAAGGGGGCGGCGTCCAAAACGAGCGGGCGTCTATTTTCGGCGCGTTTGCCCTTTACGGGTCTTTCGTGACTTTGTTCATTCACATCCTGAACATTTTAGGGTTCATGAATAACGATTAGCGCGCATGCCCGTGGTCAGGCGCCGGTTCTTATCACTCTACCGGGCAGCTTAAAGACCAGATTTGTCACCCTCGCCCGGCGTGTCGGGCGAGGGTTTTTTGTTGGCGAACGGATGGCATTTGATTTTTTTGGAAAGCGGATTACGAGCGCTAGGGCGGCTTCGCATAGATTTGAAAGGCTTCGTCGCTCTAGGGTTTTGTGGAGTCGCGTATTCTTTCGCCCAACTTCTTTGGCGCAATGGGCAGCCCCTTAGTCGGAAAACGCTCTGGGCTCGCGTGAGCGTGACAACGAATGCGCATTTGTGAGGCGCACCCCGCCGTCGTTTAGGCTACCGTTGATGAGATGAAGAACAATGACAGAAATGGCCTGGTAATCACGGGCGCTGACGATGCCGCCGCTAGGGCCTATGACGCCTATGTGGATGAGTTTCTGTCCTATGGCGCGAATTTGCGCGCACTTTTTACCGCAGCCGACGCCGCGCCTGCCTGCGCACTTTTAAACGCCCATGCCGCCGTGTTGCATTTGGCGTTCGAAGGCGTTGAAGGGTGGGCGCTTGCCGCACCCTATTTTGAGCGTGTCGAACAGGCGGCGCAGGGCGGCCTCACCGAGCGTGAAGCCGCCTTTTGTGAAGCGGCCTTCGCCTGGCGCGCGAAAGACTTTGCCGGCGCCCTTGAAGCGCTCAACCGCCTCACCGAGCGCGCGCCCCAGGATCTCTGCGCACTGAAATGGGGCCAGTACCATGCGTTTAATCTCGGCGACCAAGGGGCGATGCTTGTCCTGGCAGACCGCGTGCGCGCCGCTCACAAAAACGCGCCCTACGCCCACGGACTAATCGCCTTTGCGCTCGAGCAAAACCATCGCCTGGAAGAGGCGGCGTGTGAAGGCGAGCGCGCCGTTCAAATCGCCCCCGATGACGCCTGGGCCCACCATGCGGTCGCCCATGTGTTTGAAAGCGAAGGCCGGTCTGAGGATGGTCTCGCCTGGCTCCGGGCCATGTCCGATCACTGGGACGCGAAAGGCGTTTTCATCCGCGAGCATAATTGGTGGCACGCGGCCCTGTTCCATTTAGCCCTCGACGACAGGGAGGGCGCTCTTAGAATTTTTGACGATCGCCTGTGGGGTGAGTGGCCTGAATTCCCCCAGGAGCAAATCGGCGCGGTCTCGCTCCTGTGGCGGTTGGAGTTGCGCGGGGTCGATGTGGGCGAGCGCTGGGCGCCGGTGGTGGTTGAAGCCAGGGCGCGCCTGGGCGATCACCTGTTCCCATTCCACGACCTCCATTATTTGTTGGCGCTCGCGCGCGCCGGCGAAGACGGCGAGGCGGCTGACTTCTTGGCGTCTATGCGCCGCCACGGGGAAGCCCTCGACGGGGCCGCGAAAGCAGCCTGGCTCGAGGCGTGCGTTCCGTGCGGCGAAGCCCTATGCGCCTTTGCGGCTGATGACTTTGCAAGAGCTGCGTCGCGGTTGAGTGCGGCGGCGCCGGCGTTGCGCCGGATTGGCGGCAGCCACGCACAGCGATATATGTTCGCTGAAACCCGGCGAAATGCGGCGGTCGCATCGCGAGCGCGAGGCCACGCAGAGGCATGCGAGGCTTAGCCAGCTTGAGAAATCGCCCTGCTGCGTGGGATCCTGGTTTGCGGGGCCGCCCTATCGCTCGGGCGCGACCGGTTAGACTTGTAAGAGGGGACACAAAAAGGCGCTATGGCGAATTATCTGCACCAGGACGACCTGCCAGAAACGGTAACCTTTTCAGGCTCGGTCGCCGTAGACAGCGAAACCATGGGATTGTTAACGCCCCGCGATCGATTGTGCGTGGTGCAATTATCGGCGGGCGACGGCGACGCGCATCTCGTACAGTTTCAAAGCGACCCGCGCGATAAAGATACGGCGCCGCGGCTAAAAGCGCTCCTGCAGGACGCGAGCGTTGAAAAGATATTTCATTTTGCACGCTTTGATGTGGCGGCCTTCGCCCATTGGCTAGGCGTCTCCACGACACCAATCTATTGCACCAAAATCGCGTCGCGCCTCGTTCGAACGTATACGGACCGGCATGGCCTGAAAGACCTCGTGCGCGAATTAATCGGCGCGGAAATATCGAAGCAGCAACAATCCTCCGATTGGGGTGGGGAAACCTTGAGCGAGGCCCAGGTCGATTACGCGGCGTCTGACGTGCTCCACCTTCACGCTTTGAGAGAACGCCTTGACGTAATGCTCGCGCGCGAGGGCCGAACGCACCTGGCGCGCGCCTGTTTTGATTTTTTGCCGACCCGCGCAGCCCTTGATAATGCGGGTTGGGCGGATACGGATATTTTTGCGCACTCTTAAAGATGCGGTGCGCACCCGGTTTTCTGTATGATCGGCGCAAGGATCGAGAATACCGAGATGGGCGAGATTAGCGCCAATGACTTATGAGTACAGTGACTTATGAGTACTTTGACCTATGAGTAACGACACTGATCATCGAGACAGGGAAGGTCTGAGGGGTTTGGACGCCGCTGGGAAAGGCGACGTCGGCGGTGACGCGCCCCTATCGCCCAAAACTGTGGCTCCTGAAGCCGCATCCCCTAAAACCGCAACGCCCGCCCTCAAAGCCCAGCGCGCTCTTGAAACATTTTCGATCAAACAGCGCACAACCCAATCGGACGCCGTCGCGCGGTCCCGCCTCGTCAGGCGGTTGCGGGTGGCGCTCCCGGGTCTCGCCGTGGTTTTTGTTTTAGCCTTTCTTCTCACGACACGGAGCAACGGCGTCGACGACGCGTTCTTAAAAGACTTCACGCTCGATATGGCGCCGGAAGAATTGGAAATGGCGAACCCGCGTTTCGCGGGCGTTGATGGGGAAGGAAAGCCGTTTGAGATATTAGCGGCCGATGCGACCCGGGCCGCCGACCAGGAAGAGGTGGTCTCCTTGACCTCGCCGCGGGCGGTGACCAATAGCGAAGACGAGACAACAACGGTGGTTGCCCGCCGCGGTGTTTTTCAATCGGAAACAAAAGTCCTCGATTTAAGCGAAGACGTTGTCTTGGAGCACGCAATCGGGGTCGACAACTATGTCTTGCGCACGTCCGCGGCGACGGTTTTACTCGACGAAAAACAGGTGCTTACTGATCAAGGCGTCGACGGCGAAGGGCCGGGCGGCAATACGCTCAAAGCGGACCGCATGCGCGCCTACCAGGCGGACGGTCGGGTCGTTTTCGAAGGCAACGTAAAAATGAAGATATACCAGTCGGATAATCTGGTCGGCGCGCCAGCTCTGCGCACCGGTGAGGAGACGAGCCCGGCAAAGAACCCTGATATCGCTCCCGAGGCTCCGAGCGGCGGCCGCTCTGATGGCGCGCGCGGTTCTGAAGGCGGACCGGAGGATCGTGCGCAATGACGATTGGTGAAAAACTCCGCCGTATAAGGATCGTTTCAGGAGCGGTCGGTTTAGGGATGATTTTTTTATGCGGCGCGGCAAGCCCCGCGTCCGCCCAACTTCCTGGGCAAGAGTCCGGGGATAATGGCTGCGACGAGCCGCTCGACGTCGGCGGCGATCTACTGGAAGTCATCGATAATGTTGCAACGCTCACCGGCGATGTGCGCGTTGTGCAGTGCGATTCAGTGCTTGCGACACCGAAATTAGTTGGCACCCAAAATGAGGATGGCGCTTATGAGACCCTGGAGGCCTTCAATGGCGTGCGCTATTCCGACGGCGACCAGGCGATTTCAAGCCGGACTGCGCGCTATGACCTCGAGACCCGGGTCATTGTTTTTACTGACAATGTTGTCGTGGTGCAGGGCGAGCAAATCATGACAGGCGGTCGGTTGGTCTATACGCTTGATACGGGCGCTATAAGATTTACAGCGCCGCCTGGGCGGCGCATTCGCGGTTTAATCCAAACCGGCGGGGATAACGCAAACCCCTTCGGCGGCTGATCCGCGAGGGGAGCGGGCATTTTTGACGGTCGCTTTTGCGCTTGATTAGGTGCGCTCAATGCGCGCACATAGTCAGGCGTTATCAGGATCTAGGCCAAATTGACGCAATTTGGCTGCCAGGGGCTGGCTACCAAAGACTGTGCAAAGCGGGAAGGCCAACGCCAGAACGCCTGGTTAAATTGGGCTCGTAACAAAGCGAGCGCGTAAAAAGTGACCGAGTAAATCGTGACTGAGTAACGAAAGAGGGCGCAAGGAACACTGCATGGCCAAATCTGGACCTAAGACTCCGCGTCCGGCGCGCAAAAAACCGGCGGCGGCGAATAGCGACAAAAAGACTGCAGAGAGCCGCAGGCCCCGCGTCGTTGAAGGGGACGGTGGGCTTTTCGCCCAGGATTTGCGCAAGTCCTTCAAGCGCCGTCCGGTCGTGCGCGGGGTCTCCATGGGCGTGCGCCGCGGCGAGGTGGTGGGGCTTCTCGGTCCAAACGGGGCCGGCAAAACCACCTGTTTTTATATGATTACGGGGCTGATCCCGGTCGATTCTGGCTCAATCACCATTGACGGGGCCGACGTGACGTTACTGCCCATGTACCAACGCTCCCGCCTTGGCGTTGGCTATCTGCCGCAAGAAGCCTCGATTTTTCGGGGGCTTACGGTTGAACAAAACCTGCGCGCGGTCGTCGAGCTTGTGGAAAAAAGCAAAGATCGCCAACAGGCGCTCGTCGACGACCTGTTAACCGAATTCAACATCACCCACATCCGTAGCGCCCCGGCGTTGGCGCTCTCTGGCGGTGAGCGCCGTCGGGTGGAAATCGCGCGGGCCTTGGCGACGGGGCCGGCCTTTATGCTCCTCGATGAGCCCTTCGCCGGCATTGACCCCCTCGCCATTGCTGATATCCGCGCGCTCGTTATGCACCTCAAAGAGCGCGGCCTTGGGGTCTTAATCACGGACCATAATGTGCGTGAGACGTTGGATATCATTGACCGCGCGTACATCATTCATGAAGGAGAAGTCCTTATAGAGGGCGCGCCGGGGGAAATTGTTGGCGACAAAGATGTTCGCCGCGTTTACCTCGGAGATGGATTTCAGATGTAACCTCGCCGCGTGAAACCGCGCGAGGCGCGGTAGACGAAGGCGGTGGGTCGTGGCGTTAGCGCCGAAGTTAGAGTTTAAGCAGTCGCAACAGCTGGTGATGACGCCCCAGCTGCAACAGGCGATTAAGCTTCTGCAGCTCTCGAACCTAGAGCTCGCCGACTACATTGAAGAGCAGCTCGAGAAAAACCCGTTTTTAGAGCGCGACGGCGAACAAGGCGACCGCCGGGATGAAACCCGCTCAACCGAAGCAGCCGAGCGCACCGGCGAGGCCCGCGAGGACTCCAGTCGAGAAGAAGCGGGCCGGGACAACGGGCTCGATCAGACCGTGGGTGAAGCGCCAGGCCAGGCGACAGCAGAGCTTGACGCCGATTACGACAATATCGACCCGAACAGTGCGGGGTCAGACCGGGCCTCGGATGTGGCCGACGGTGTGGGCGCGATGGATTGGACAAGCGCTGGCGCGGGCAAAGGCCCCGCCGGCGAAGACCGGGCGATTGACGCCACCCACATTTCCGACAAGTCGCTCAAAGAGCACTTAACCGAGCAACTCCATGTGGGGACGCGCGATCCGCAGCTCCTATTCATCGGGGCGTACTTAATCGATCTGATCGATGACGCCGGTTATTTTCGCGACGATGCTGAAGCCGTCGCTGAACGTTTGGGCGCCGACATGGATCGCGTGACCGAGGCGTTGGCCTTGATCCAGACCTTCGAGCCCGCGGGCGTCGGCGCGTGCAATCTATCGGAGTGCCTGGCGCTTCAACTCGCCGAGCGCGACCGCCTTGACCCCGCCATGAAAGCCTTTGTGGACAATCTCGAGCTCTTGGCTGACGGCGATCTGAAAGGCCTCATTAAAGCAACGGGTGCGGATGAAGAAGACGTGCGCGACATGATCGCTGAAGTGCGCGCCCTGACGCCGAAGCCTGGCTACGCCTATGGCGGCGAGACGGTGCAGGTTGTTGTTCCGGACGTTTTTGTCACCCAAGCTGCCGACGGCGACTGGAAGGTTGAACTCAATAACGAGACGCTGCCGCGCATCCTCGTTAATCATCGCTATTATTCGACCGTGTCGTCGGTCCGGCAAAAAGACGCCGACCACGCCTATGTGGCGGAGAATTTCGCCAACGCCAATTGGCTTGCAAAAAGCCTGGACCAACGGGCACGGACGATCTTGAAAGTCGCCCGCGAAATCGTCCGCCAGCAGGATGACTTCTTTATGCGCGGCGTGCGTCACCTGCGCCCGTTAAATCTGCGCACCATCGCTGACGCAATTTCAATGCATGAATCGACCGTTTCCCGCGTCACGTCGAACAAATATATGGCGACGCCGCGCGGCCTCTTTGAGTTCAAATACTTCTTTACTGCCGCGATCGCCTCGAGCAGCGGCGGCGAGGCCCACTCCGCCGAGGCCGTCCGCCACCGCATTAAGGAACTCGTTGAAAACGAAACCCCTAAGTCGGTGCTTTCCGACGATAAAATCGTCGATGTGCTCCGCGCCGATGGCATCGATATTGCGCGCCGGACCGTGGCGAAATACCGCGAGGCGATGAACATCCCCTCTTCTGTCCAGCGTCGCCGCCAGGCCGCCCGCGCTGGCCTTTAAAGCCGCCACGTTTTAAGCGCCTAGATTGCGGCGACCAGGCGCTACACCCGTCAAACGGAAAATTTAATGATTTGTCACAAGCCCTCGCGCCGGTATATAGGCGGCGGTCTGGGTTTGCTGTTTGGCGGGTGCGCAATTGCTTTGGTTCGCTGAATAGGTTCGCTGCACAAGTTTGCTAGGGCGCGTGGGTTCTTGGGAGATCGCATGGATATCAAAGTCACGGGGAAGAACATGGAGCTTGGCGACGCCCTGCCGACCCATGTTGATGAACGTCTCACCGAAGGCGTCACAAAATATTTCGACCGTGGGGCTGATGCGTCCGTGATCTTCACAAAGGATCGCCACGGCATCGGGTGTGAAATTACCGCCCATTTGGCGTCCGGCGTTTATCTTGCAGCCCATGATGAAGGCGGAGACGCCTATGGCGCTTTTGACGGCGCGCTTGCGAAGCTTGAAAAGCGGGTGCGCCGGTATAAGCGCCGGTTAAAAAGCCACCACGCCAGCGGAAAGGAGCCCCTGCCGGCGGAGAATGCGTCGTTCTACTTGGTCGAACAGCCCGATCACGACGATGAGCCCGAAGAAGCCGCCCCGGAAGCGCCTATTGTGATCGCAGAGAGTCAGACGAAATTGCGCGAAATGACGGCAAGCGAAGCGGTGATGCAGCTTGATCTGGTTGAAGATCCGGCGATCGTTTTCAAGAACGCCGCCCATGGGCGGGTCAACGTTGTCTACCGGCGGCGCGACGGCCATATCGGCTGGATCGATCCCGGTGTTAGTTAGTAACGGTATAATCGGAACGATAAAATCCTGGGCTTTTTGACAGCCCCGTTTTAGGCGCAGCGTCGTTTTATGCAGGCGCTACGGTCTCGGATCCGTATTGAAGAGTGGTGATTAGTCATGGCGTTGAGCGATTTACTCACGGCGGACAGCGTAAAAAGCAAAGTTCGCGCATCCTGTAAGCGCGAGGCTTTGTCCCGGCTTGCGGGCGCGGCGGCCTCGGCTTTGGGCCTAGACGAGCGCACCATCTACGAAGCGCTGATCGAGCGCGAAAAGCTTGGCACCACCGGCGTCGGCGAAGGCGTTGCGATCCCCCACGGCAAAATCGATGGTCTTTCAAATGTCGCAGGTTTCCTGGCGACGTTGGATGAGCCTGTTGCGTTTGATTCCGTTGACGATGCGCCGGTCGATATTTTGTTTTTATTGTTGGCGCCTACCGACGCCACTGCGGCCCACCTAAAGGCGCTCGCCAAAGTTTCTCGCCTTTTGCGGGATGAGGGCTTTCGCGCCTCTTTGCGCGGGGCTGACACCGATGAGGCGTTGTTTGCGGCGGCAAATTCCCACCTTAAACGCTCGGACGCCGCCTAATGGGCCAGTGTTGAGGGCCGATGTTAAGGGTCATTGTTACGCCAAGCGCTATTCGCGTTCCGTTGGAAGCGCCCGAACGGCTCTAAACCTCTTGTTTTTCGGGCTTCTCTTGCGGAGTTGACGGATGAGAACCGTCAACCGCGATCACTTATCCGCCAATCGATCCTGGTGCTTTCGTCCATTTTTTTGATGGAAGCGCCGACCTTTTTGGGTGCGTGTTAGGCTAAACGTTTAGGGGCCCTGTTATGCGGCCATAGCCCCAAAGGTTCGTGAGCGGCGATTAAGCGAATCAATCATTTGCCTCGCGGCGCTGTCTCAAATGCGGCGTCTAATGGACGCTCACAGGGTGCATTTCATACTGTTTCGCCGCTGCGAAGGCGATATCGCGGTCGCTTACAAGGGCTAGGCGTTCGCCGTCGGCTGCGTGCACCGAGTACAAGGTCGCGTCGTCTGGCAAATCGATATCGCCGAACTCTTCTTCGACTTCTGGGTCGGTCATGACGTCGCTGGCGATGACGGCGCGCACGTAAACAAGCTTGCGCCCGCCGAGCTCAGCAAATTCTTCCGCCGTCATGTGGCGGGCTTCTTCGTTGGTCGAAGGGATGCTGTTAAAATCCGTCATGGTCCGAACGCCCCTGTCGTTGCTTCGAAGCCGAAGGTAGCCTGAGTCCCGTGACCCAACCGTCGCCTCTAACCCCGAATTTTCTGTGATCGTAGACGGTGATCACTAGCAATTCTTAAATGTCGCCCCGCAGCAAAAAGGTAAGCGTATTTTGTAACACTTCAATGGTAATTGGCGTCGCTTACGCATTCGTGTTCGTCAATTTTCGCCAAGCCAAGCGGTATTGGCCCGGACTTTCTGCAGAGCGACCTCGACCTCATCACCCGGAAAGCGGCGAAAAAACCAAAATCGCGCCAAGCACCACACGATAGAATACGAAAGCGTCGAAAGAGATGGATCGCGTCAAGCGCATTAAGGCGGCAATCGCGGCCCAGGCGAATAGAAACGACAATAGGGCGACCAGCAACGCATCGGCGAGCTTCGCCGTGTCTCCCTCGCTCAAGATCTCCAAGAAGGCGTAGCCGCCGAGCATCAAAATTGTCGGGATCGCCATCAGCATCGAAAACCGTGCGGCTTCGCTGCGCTCAAAGCCGAGGAAACGCGCAGCCGTCATGGTGACGCCGCTTCGGCTTGCGCCCGGTATCACAGCGAAACACTGGGCCGCCCCGATCAAGAACGCGTCTGCCCATGAAAACCCGTCTAACCCCGCTTTCGCCTCTGGCCGCCGGTCAGCAATGAAAAGGAAAATCCCGCCAATAATAAACGCCCAACCAATAACCGTTGGGTTTCTCATTAGGTCGACCAGGCCCGCTTTGACGACAACGGGCGCAATAAGCAAGAAAGGCAGGGTCGAGGCCGCAATCAACAGGAATAGCCGACGCTCTGGCGTCTCCCGGCGGCGAACAACGTCGAGCCCGCCAGCGGTGAGCGCCCGGGTTTCTTTGCGGAAGTAAATTAAGACCGCGAATAGCGAGCCCACATGGGCGGCGACATCAATCAACGGGCCTTGGTCTTGCCAACCTTCTATTAACGCTGGCGCGAGGATCAGGTGGCCAGACGATGATACGGGCAGAAACTCGGTCACCCCTTGGATTATCGCCAGAATAATAAGTTGGATCAGGTCCATGTCGTACGCCGCCTGTAAGGTCGGGCCGCAGCCCAAAGAACACCTTAAGTGTGACGGGTTAAAGTGATCCTGCGCTCGACGCTAAGCCTGCGATCAGTTACTTTGCCGCCATGTCAAAAAACACTGAAAACGCGACTGAGATGACCTTGATGCGCCAGCGGACCCGTTCGGCGGGTGCAGCCTTAGCGGGTTCGAGGGCAGGTGAGGGCGCTCTAGATCTTCGTTTAGCGAGCATTGGCGCGAGTGCGTCGCCGCAGATGGGCGCAAGG
Source organism: Pseudomonadota bacterium (assembly GCA_039197915.1). Classification (GTDB taxonomy): domain Bacteria; phylum Pseudomonadota; class Alphaproteobacteria; order Caulobacterales; family Parvularculaceae; genus JAJFFW01. The sequence goes on from JBCCTV010000051.1 coordinate 12,406, forward strand.
CCCAACCCAGTGTCATTAAGCGCGCCCGTTCGGCGTTTACTCGTCTTCGCGGTGGTTTTCGCAAGCGCCGGTCTCGCCGTTGGCGTCTGCCTTATGTCTGGTCAGGCTGGGGCCCGATACGCCAATGATGCGGACTTGGCGCGGCTGTTACAGGGCATGGCGGGCGTTAAAGCTATTTTGGCGGCGCCATTATTTGCCGCCGCCTGGGTTCGGTTAGGGTCACAAGCGACGCCGACGACTATGGCGCTCTACGCCGGCGCCCTATCACTTTCGGCAATTGGGGTTGGCGTCTTGGCAAGCTTGGGACCGCTCGGCGTTGGCGCGCTCGCTTTCCACGCCGGCTGGATCACGTTTGTCGCCGCCGCCCATCGCGATGACCACCTGACGATGTTGCTCGACCGGGCGATCTTCAAGCGCGCAACATCAAAAGACGCGACCGCCAAAAGCGATGCGTCTCAGCGCGAGGCTTCCTAACGCGAAATTGGCAAGCGATAGAGCATCGGACGATTAGTGTGTAGCGACCCGATGCTCTCGTTTTTTGTTTTGAGCGCCTGGGACGATCTTCGCCTTATCCGATGTGATCATCCGGCGCTCTGGGCGACCCGGCGGTTAGCTGGCGCCCGTGCCGGAAAGCGCCTCTTCAACCGCTTGCGTGACCGGCGTTGAATCCGGTTCTGCAGAGGAGGGGAACGCGGCAAGCAGCGAACCGTCTGCGCCCACCAAATATTTGTGGAAGTTCCAGCGCGGACTATTGTCTGCGCCAAGCGTATTCGCCGCCCACTGATAAAACGGATGCGCATCGTTCCCGACCACCGTCGTTTTCGATGCGAGCGGGAAGTTCACATTGAAGTTTACTTCGCAGAATTTCTTAATCGTATCGTTTGAGCCCGGTTCTTGGCCGCCAAAATCATCTGACGGCACACCGAGAACAACGAGACCGTCATCGCGGTAACGCTCCCAAAGCGCCTGCAACCCCGTATATTGGGGCGTATACCCACACATTGAGGCCGTATTCACGACCAGGACCGCCTTACCGGTATATTGCGACAGGGGCATCGGTCCGCCGTCGATCTTCTCGAACGAAAAAGCATGGGCGTTTTCTGATGCTGGCGCGTTTTCTGATGCTGGCGCCATGGCGGCGGCCTCCTCTTTTGGTTCGGCGAATGCGGGCGAGAGCGTTGCTGCGCCCATTACGGAACCAAGGGCGGCGAAGACCCCAAGGACCGGCGCTGAGGCGGAAAGGGCGGCGAATTTTGCGGACATAAACGGCAACTCCATTATCCGAGCGGCGAATTCTTCTAACGAGAAATCCTACGGCTAAGCGAAACTTAGGGATCAAACGCGGGCCCAGCGCGAAAAGCCGCTCCCGAGCGGGCCCGGACATGACCCGATTGCAGCGTCGGCGCGCATCGGTTAGCAACGCCATCGTTATGGGATCTTCTAAAAAAACCTTCCGCCCTAAGGCGCGTTTGCCGCGCGGCTTCCAGGACCGATCCGGCGGCCTCTTAAGCGCGGAGCGGGAAATGCTTTCTCGGGTCGCGCAGGTCTATGAGCGCTATGGCTTTGATCCCTTAGACACGCCCGCCTTTGAGTTTACGGACGCCCTTGGCAAATTCCTGCCGGATGTCGATCGCCCCAATGAGGGCGTCTTTTCGTTGCAAGACGACGACGAGCAATGGCTTAGCCTTCGTTACGATTTAACGGCGCCGCTGGCGCGGTTTGTGGCGGAAAATTATGACGCTTTGCCAAAACCCTACCGTCGGTATGCGATGGGACCCGTCTGGCGGAACGAAAAGCCAGGACCCGGACGGTTCCGCCAATTTACCCAGTGCGATGCGGATACGGTCGGCGCGCCAGCGCCCCACGCGGACGCCGAAATCTGCGCTATGCTTGTGGAAGCGCTCGAGGCCGCCGGCGTAGCCCGCGAGACATTCACGCTACGGATTAACGATCGGCGCATTTTGACGGGCCTCCTTGAAGTCATTGGTGTTGATGAGGAAAAAGATCCGCAGACAAAGCTAAGCGTCCTGCGCGCCATGGATAAGCTCGATCGGCTCGGCGAGGCGGGCGTCGAAGCGCTGCTCGGCGAGGGGCGTAAAGATGAAAGCGGCGATTATACGAAGGGTGCGGGGCTACAGTCAGGGCAGATCGACCAGGTCATGGCGTTTATGGCGGCGTCAGCTGACACCAATGATGGAACGATTGCGGCGCTCGGCGATCTCCTGGGCGCGACGCCCGCCGGGGCGCAAGGGCTTGAAACGCTTTCAGAGATATCCGCGCAGCTCAGTGCGGCGGGCGTCGGTGACGCCAGCGCAAAGATCGATTTATCGGTGATCCGCGGGCTTGAATATTATAGCGGGCCGGTTTTTGAAGCGGAGCTAAATGGTACGCTTACGGATGAAAAAGGCCAGCGCGTACAAGTCGGGTCAATCGCCGCCGGCGGTCGATATGACGGCCTTGTCGCTCGCTTTAAAGGCGCGGAAGTCCCAGCCGTTGGGGTTTCGATCGGCGTTTCGCGCCTATTGACCGCTTTGGCGTTGATGGAAAACGCGGCCGAGACATCGCGGGGCCCGGTTATTGTTCTCGCCCTCGATCGGGAGCGAATGGCTGATTACCAGGCGATGGCGCGGGAGCTTCGTGCGGCGGGATTGCGCGCTGAGGTTTATCTAGGCGGGTCCGGCATGCGCGCACAAATGAAGTATGCAGACAAAAGAGAGAGCCCTGTCGCCGTTATTGAAGGCGAAGATGAACACGCCCGCGGCGAGGTGACGATTAAAGATCTGGCTCTTGGTGCAGCGCTTGCGAGCGAGATTGAAGACAATAAAGCCTGGCGTGAAGGTCAGCCGGCTCAATTCTCGGTGCCGCGGAGCGACCTCGTCGCTGGCGTGCAAAAGGCGCTTCAAAGCCTTTCATCGTAAGTTCTGCCCCGTAAAGCTGCGCATTTACGGTAACGTGCCGCTCATTGGGCTGCCGCGACCAGAGGTCCCAAATGCGGCATGCCAAATGGGGCGATCCAGTTGGGGCAATCGAAATAGGGCTTGGCCGGCACGGCGCCAATAAGGTTTCCGCGCGCGCGACTTCGTCTGGTGTGATGATAGAAAATCACATTTTCTATACGCCAATTATGACAATAAACA
>JBCCTV010000052.1:0-15227 GCA_039197915.1 Pseudomonadota bacterium
ACCAAAGCGCTGTTGCGAACGGCCGAAATGTACACAGCCATGCAACACGCAGGCGCCTATGGCTTACGAGCAGAAAACGTTGGATTTGATTTAGACGCCGTTGTGAAGCGCTCACGCGATATTGCGGGCAAGCTCTCTGGCGGCGTCAGCTATCTGATGAAGAAAAACAAGATCGACATATTAAGAGGCGTGGCGCGCCTAAAAAAATCAGGGAGCGGAGGGTCTTCGCCGGACATACACGTGGCGCAAGCCGATGGCGGTGAAGTCTTAGTAACAGCCAAGCACGTGATCTTGGCGACCGGCGCGCGTGCCCGCACATTACCGAAAATTGGCCTCACGATCGATAATCCGGCGGTGTGGACTGCGCGCGAAGCGATGACCCCGGATATCATGCCGACGTCTATTGCGGTTGTTGGCTCTGGCGCAATTGGCATCGAGTTCGCGAGCTTCTTTAACGCAATGGGGGCCGAGGTCACGGTTCTCGAAACGGTCGATCGTATTCTTCCGTCTGAGGATGAAGAAATATCCGCCTTTGCGCAGAAGCAACTCGCAAAGCTCGGCGTAAAGTTTGAACTCGGCGCAACTGTCGAGAAGGTGGCGGCTGCAGACGACGGCGCTAGGGTTTCTTACATAAATGCGAACGGCGAAGACATAGCGCTTGACGTTGATCGTGTTATCGCTGCGATTGGTATTATCGGCAATACGGAAGACCTTGGTCTTGAGGACGTTGGCGTTGAGACGGACCGAGGCCACGTTGTCGTAAACGAATGGCTTGAGACAAGCGCTCACGGCGTCTACGCCATTGGCGATCTCGTTGGGCCGCCCTGGCTCGCCCATAAAGCAAGTCACGAGGGCGTCATCTGTGTTGAACGGATTGCCGGTCTTAATGAAGTGCACCCGCTGGAGATAAACAATATTCCGGGCTGCACCTATTGTAATCCACAGGTTGCTTCCGTCGGCATGACAGAAAGGGGGGCAATTGACGCTGGATACGCTGTCAAAGTGGGGCGCTTCCCCTTTAACGGAAACGGCAAAGCAATCGCTCTCGGTGAGCCGGAAGGCATGGTTAAAACAGTCTTTGATGAGAAAACCGGAGAACTTCTCGGCGCCCATATGGTCGGCGCGGAGGTGACAGAGCTCATTCAAGGGTTCGGCATCGCTAAGACCCTTGAGGCGACTGAACAAGACCTCTTTCATACAGTCTTTCCGCACCCGACCCTTTCCGAAATGATGCATGAGGCGAGCCTCGATGCGTTCGGGCGAGTCGTTCACATTTAGGGGGCGGTTTACCGTCCGTCGTTAACGCTAACGCTAACGCTAACGCTAACGCTAACGCTGAAAGCTTAATCGTCAGAAAGCGCGGGTTTCTTAACGATCTTCACACTACGCCCTCGAAAAACTGGTCGCCTGCGCCAAACAACGCGAGAATAAGCAAGGCGTTGGCAAGGAAGTCGCATTCAACCTGACACTTGAGGCCTGCGGCAGCGCAGCGTAGGTCAATGGTGCGCGCGCGCTAAGTCGAAAGGGGCCGCAAATGAGCGACACATCAGCCACGTTGGAAAGTCTTCTAGAGCATATGATTGAGCTTGCGCTCGAGGCTGGTGCTCAAATCGATGAAATCTACAATAGCGACTTCAAAACCGAGCAAAAAGCCGACGGTTCGGCGGTGACCGAGGCCGACCGTATCGGCGAGGCGATCATTACGGCTGGCTTAAAAGCAGCGGCCGCGGACATTCCCATACTCGCTGAAGAAGCAGCGTCTGAGGGCAAAATTCCGCCTCTCGGAGATCGCTTTTTTCTGGTCGATCCGCTCGATGGGACAAGGGAGTTTGTTAACCGCACGGGCGAATTCACAATCAACATCGCTCTAATTGAAAATGCGGCGCCAAAGATCGGCGTGGTCTATGCGCCTGGGTCTTCAAAACTTTATTACGGCGTCGTCGGCGGGGGCGCCTATTTACAGCGCGTCGCGCCTGGCGCCTCGCGCGATGAGGCAACCACCGCCGCACGGATTGAGGCGCGCCCCGTGCCCCCAACAGATCGCATCGCTGTCGCCAGTAGATCGCATCGGAGCCCGGAAACTGAGGCGTTTCTGGATAAAATAAACGCGTCTGATTTTACGCCCGCGGGGTCTTCGCTAAAGTTCTGTTTGATTGCAGAAGGGATCGCCGACGTTTATCCCCGTCTTGGTCGAACAATGGAGTGGGATACTGGCGCCGCCCAGGCGGTGCTAGAAGCCGCCGGCGGGTCTGTTCACTCTTTGGATGGCGATGTTGAAGGCGGACCTTTGCGCTACAACAAAAAGGGACGTGGCTTCGACAATCCGCACTTTATCGCCTGGGGCGCCCGACGGACTGAAGCACAGTAATCCGCTTAAAGAATAAAAGAGAGATAGCCGACATGCCAATTGAAACAGCAGCGCCGCTTGATGAGGATACACAGAACTATTTAACATCCCAGGCGGATAAAAGTTTTCTGCGTTTCATCACTTGCGGCTCCGTTGACGACGGCAAGTCAACGCTCATCGGGCGCCTGCTTTATGACAGCAAAATGATCTATGATGATCAGCTCGCGGCCCTTGAAAAAGATAGCAAAAAATCTGGCACGACCGGTGACCGCCCTGACCTGGCTCTTCTGGTGGACGGGCTCGCAGCGGAGCGCGAGCAGGGCATTACCATTGATGTTGCCTATCGTTTCTTCGCCACGGCGCGGCGCAAGTTCATCGTCGCCGACACCCCCGGCCACGAGCAATACACACGCAACATGGCGACGGGCGCCTCAACCGCTGACCTTGCCATTTTGTTGATCGACGCACGCCACGGCGTGATGGTGCAGACGCGCAGGCACAGCTACATCGCGTCATTGCTCGGGATCCGCCATGCGGTAGTCGCCGTCAACAAAATGGATTTGGTCGATTTCTCCGAGGACGTCTTTAAACGGATCGAAGCGGAATATCGAAGCTTTGCGACTGCACTCGGGTTCGAAGATATCGTCTGTATCCCGATGTCCGCGCTTGATGGCGACAACGTTACAAAACCGAGCGATCGCTCATCCTGGTATTCCGGGCCGACACTTATGGAGCACCTAGAAACGGTTGAGGTAAAACCAACGGTGTCAGCGGACCAGCTGCGTTTTCCAATCCAGTGGGTCAATCGGCCGAATTTGGATTTTCGTGGTTTTTCCGGCGTTGTCGCGAACGGTGTTGTGCGCCCTGGCGATCCCATCATCGCGATTCCGTCGGGAAAGCGCTCGGTTGTGCAGTCAATTGTCGCTTTCGACGGAGACTTGCCGGAAGCCCACCGGGGCCAATCGGTGACGATTACGCTCGAGGACGAAATTGACGTTTCACGCGGTGATGTTCTCTGCGCAGCGAGCGCTCCGGCTGATCAGTCAGATCAGTTCGCCGCCCATGTCGTCTGGATGTCCGACGAGAAGATGTTGCCGGGTCGCCAGTACCTCTTCAAGATCAACAACCAAACGCTTCCGGGGACAGTTACTGACTTAAAGTACAAAGTGAACGTTAATAACTTCGCACACGAAGCAACGAAGTCGCTTGAGCTCAACGAAGTCGCCGTTTGCAATATTTCGCTCACCAAGCCGATCGCGTTCGACCCCTACAATTCGATCCGCGAGACAGGCAGCTTTATTGTCATCGATCGCCAGAGCAACAATACCGTTGGCGTCGGTATGCTGGACTTCTCGTTACGCCGCGCAGCAAACGTTGTTTGGCAGGAGCTAGAAGTCGACCGCGATGCGCGCGCCGCGCAAAAGCACCAACGTCCTGCGGTTCTTTGGTTTACCGGTCTCTCCGGCGCGGGCAAGTCCACGATCGCGAACCTCGTTGAGAAGCGCCTTTTTGACCTTGGTCGGCACACATATATTCTTGATGGAGACAACATCCGCCATGGCTTGAATAAGGACTTGGGCTTTAAGGACGCGGACAGGGTTGAAAATATCCGTCGCGTTTCTGAGGTTTCGAGACTGATGGCTGACGCCGGTATGATTGTGCTTGTGTCATTTATCTCGCCGTTCCGCGCCGAGCGCGATATGGCGCGGCGCATGATGGAGGATGGCGAGTTTATCGAGATCCATGTCGACACGCCGCTTGCCGTTGCCGAAGAGCGGGACGTGAAAGGCCTTTATAAGAAAGCGCGCGCTGGTGAGATCAAGAATTTCACCGGTATCGACTCTGAATATGAAGCGCCGGTTAATCCGGAGCTGACGATTAACACGGTCGATATGTCAGCCGCTGACGCCGCTGAAAAAATCGTTGAATACCTCGAAGAAACCGGACGACTTTCGGGTTAAGTGACCATCGCTTTTGTGGTTCGCAGTGCTGGCGGCAAAACCGAGGCTCAAACCTTGATCAAAAAGGCGTGGAAGTTGTCATTGGTGAGCCTACTGAAGGTATTTTTAAGCTTCAGCTTAAAGCCTGTTGCGGCGGCGAGTTTTCTCATCCGCGTGACATCGAAATAGTTGAGGTGGTCTGGGAAGCGAAAGCCGCACCAGTTCACGCCCCGCACCATGCGATTGATCGTACCGAAGTTTGGCGCCTTCACATAAATGACCCCGCCGTTGCGTAGCTTCGCGTGCGCTTTCGACAGGACGGCCTTAGGCTCGGCCTCGTGCTCAATATAGGAGCGCATGACCATACCGTCGAAAAATCCGTCTGCGAATTGATCGAGTCCGTCAATTGCTGGCGCGTGGACGGCGCGCCCGCCGACCTTTTGCATGGCTGCGTCGGCAATCGCGGCGGCGTCTTTCGCGATTTCGATACCATACGGCGTGTAAGCGGGCGGCAGGTTGTTGCGCGCGCTGCAGCCCACATCAAGAACGCGCCCTTCGGGCACTTCTTTCAGGAGGTACTCCCACTCGTTGTCTCGAAAGAGGCGCAGGCGCCACCGGGTCTTCTGGTCTATGAACGCCATCATTGGTTCGCGGCGCTTACGGGCCTTCGTCTCGCGCGAGAACTGCTTGCTCCATGCGAGCGTTTCGGAGAGCGCCGCATAGGCGGGCGCCTCGCTCAAATATCTCATGCCGCATGAGAGGCACTGCACGCATGTCCAGCCGTCACGGCTAAATTGCGGTTGTTCCATCCGGTCAGCGCTTTCGCAAACCGGGCAGTTTCTCGGTGTCCTCAAGCTGTTCCCGTCGGCCATGTCGATGTCTTCATGCAGTAAGCGCCCAGTATAGCGTAAGTTGGACCAGTGTCTCGTTTCGCGGCGGGCCCCCTGTGCGCGGCTTCGCCGGCCTTGAACGAAGCGCGCGCTTCGGGTACCCCCCGCGCTCACTTCAACTGCGCATGCTTCAGGAGCGTTCTGGTCCTATGACGATTTCAGGAACCACGGTCATCGGCCCGGATGAGGCCTGGGGCGATGACGGGGCGCTCGACGTTTTTGATGCGCCGGATGGCGCTGAAGCGCTCGCCATTGCGCGATCCGCGGAGACGCGCGGCGGCGTCATCTTTTTCGTGGCTCGCGATGGCGCTCGCGCCGCACGGGTCGGAGAGGCCTTGCGCTTTTTCGCGCCGGACGCCGCGCAGACCACCTTTCCGGCTTGGGATTGTTTGCCCTATGACCGCGTGAGCCCTAGCGCATCGGTGAGTGCGGGGCGGATGGCGGCGTTGAGCCTGCTTGCGAACTACAAAGGCAAGGCGCCGCTCATCGTCATCACCTCAATTAATGCGGTGCTGCAAAGAACGCCGCCGCGCCCAGTCGTTGAAGCCTCAGCTTTCTCCGCTGCGCCGGGCGAAGTCGTAGAGATCAGTCAGTTAAACGCATACCTCGCGGCAAACGGATATTCGCGCGCGAGCACGGTGCGCGAAGCGGGCGAGTTTGCCGTACGCGGAGGGTTGATAGATATCTTCCCACCGGGCTCCGACGAGCCAGTACGACTAGACTTCTTCGGCGACCAGCTAGAAAGCATTCGCGCGTTTGATCCCGCAACACAGTTGACCACGCGGCAATTGCGACGCTTTGATCTCGCCGCAGCGACAGAAACACTGCTTACGGATGAAACTGTCTCGCGGTTCCGCAAAGGCTATGTCGCGACGTTTGGGCCAGCGAGCAATGATCCCGTCTATGAAGCCGTCAGCGCAGGCCGCAAGCATGCGGGCATGGAGCACTGGACGCCGCTTTTTTATGACAGCATGGCTGAGGTCTTTGACTTCGCGGACGATCCGCTGATTTTTCTCGATCATTTGGCCGACGAAGCCGCCACCGACCGGTTTACCGCGATTAAAGACTATTACGATGCGCGGGCGGAAGATACGAACGCCGCAAATGCAGGCCGCTCAGGCGCCTTTGCATCAATGGCCTATCGGCCGTTGCCGCCGGAGGCGCTTTATCTAGACAAAGATCAATGGGAATCCTTCTTGGGCCGGTCCGCATCCAGACGATTGACGCCATTTTCACCACCGGAAGGCCGCCGGGCCTTTTCTTTTGGCGCAAAGGTTGGCCGCAGTTTCGCGGCAGAACGCGCCAGCGAAGCAATCAACATTTTTGACGCCGTTAAGGACCATTCGAACGCGTTACGCGATCAACGCAAACGCGTTTACGCGGCGTGTTGGTCCGAAGGGTCTGCCGACCGAATGGCGAGCGTCCTTGAGGATCACGGGGTGCGCAGTGAAAACGCTGGGTCCGACTGGCGCGCCGCCCGGCAAGCAAATGCGGAAATTACGACTGTTGTTCTGGGCTTGGAGTCCGGCTTTGAAACCGCGGATGCGGCCTTTATTTCCGAGCAAGATATTCTGGGCGATCGGCTGGTCCGTCGGGGGCGAAAGAAGCGCGCTGAAAATTTCCTCACTGAAGCCTCGAGCCTGTTGGTGGGCGACCTGATTGTGCATGTGGATCATGGCGTCGGACGATATATCGGCCTCGAAACGCTCGATGTTCAGTCTGCGCCCCATGATTGTCTGGCCTTGGAATATAGCGGCGGAGATAAGCTCTTCCTCCCGGTAGAGAATATCGATCTCCTGTCTCGCTTTGGGTCTGACGACCCGAACGCGCAAGTGGATAAGCTGGGCGGCGCCGCTTGGCAAAGCCGCAAGGCGCGTATGCGTGAACGCATTCGCATGATGGCGGAGCAATTGATTGCAGTTGCGGCAAAGCGTGAAATGCGTAGCTGCGATACCATCGCACCGATGTCTGGCGTCTATGACGAGTTTTGCGCGCGCTTTCCGTACACGGAGACGGAGGACCAAGAAAACGCCATCGCCGATGTGGTTGAAGACCTCGCGCGGGGCCGACCAATGGATCGTCTCGTCTGTGGCGACGTGGGCTTTGGCAAAACCGAGGTTGCGTTGCGCGCGGCATTCATCGTGGCGATGACCGGTCGCCAAGTCGCGATCATCGCGCCGACGACGCTTCTGGCGCGCCAGCACTATAAAAGCTTTGCGGAACGGTTTCGGGGCTTTCCAGTGAATGTGCGGCCGCTGTCCCGGCTTGTGAGCGCGCGAGACGCTAACGAGACCCGTGCCGGGGTGACAAGCGGCGCTGTTGATATTGTCATTGGCACGCACGCGTTGCTTGCGAAGACCATTAAATTTGCAGATCTAGGCCTCGTGATCGTTGATGAAGAGCAACGGTTCGGGGTGAAGCATAAAGAGCGGCTCAAAGAGTACCGCGCTGACACTCATGTCCTGACACTGACCGCAACGCCCATTCCGCGTACGCTGCAATTGGCTATGAGCGGCATACGCGACTTGTCGTTAATTGCGACGCCGCCGGTTGATCGGTTGGCGGTGCGGACAACGGTTGGTCCATTTGACCCGATTGTCGCCCGCGAGACGCTTCTGCGCGAACACTACCGGGGCGGGCAGAGCTTTTTCGTTGCGCCTAGGATCTCAGACCTCGCGGATATCGAGCAATTCCTGTCAGATGAAGTGCCGGAAGTGCGCTTTAAATCAGCGCACGGCCAAATGCCGGGCGGTGAGCTCGAGGACATCATGAACGCCTTTTACGATGGCAAGTTCGACGTCCTCGTTTCAACAACGATTATCGAGTCTGGCCTTGATATTCCGACGGCGAATACGATGGTCGTTCACCGTGCGGATAATTTTGGCCTGGCGCAATTGTACCAGCTAAGGGGCCGGGTAGGGCGCGCAAAGCAACGTGCTTACGCCTATCTTACAATTCCGCCGCGCCAGGGCATAACCCCAAGCGCCGAGCGGCGGCTGAAGGTCATGCAATCGCTTGATACTCTGGGGGCCGGGTTTACGCTGGCCTCCCACGATCTTGATATTCGTGGCGCCGGCAACCTGCTTGGCGAGGAGCAGTCGGGCAACGTTAAAGAGGTCGGCGTAGAGCTCTACCAACATATGTTGGAGGAGGCGGTCGCCGAATTGCGCGAGGGCGGAGCTGCTGACGACGACGCCTGGTCGCCGCAGATCAATATTGGGGCCGCTGTTCTGATCCCGGATCATTATGTCGCCGATTTAAATGTGCGCATGGCGCTTTATCGACGGCTTGGTGATTTGTCGACGGAGGAAGAGATCGAAGGCTTTGCGGCGGAGCTCGTCGACCGGTTTGGGCCGTTGCCGCCCGAAGTCGATCATTTGTTGAAGATCGTTGCCATCAAAGGCGTTTGCAAGTCTGCTGGCGTCGCAAAGATCGACGCCGGCCCGAAAGGCGCCGTTGTCGCTTTTCGGAACGATGCGTTCGCAAATCCTGCGGGACTTGTTGAATTCATCTCAAGCTCGCCGCTGGATATGAAATTGCGCCCCGATCAGAAAGTTGTTTTCCGCCAATCCTGGCCGGATGAAAAAGCGCGCCTAAAAGGGTGCAAGCGCGTGGTCAATTTGCTTCAGGATATCGCAGCCGACGCCGCTTGAACGGGTGTTCCGGTCCGCGCCCGTAATTGTGATAGAACGTCAGCCGCCGCCTCTTCCAACGGTCCATCACCAACGGAAGAAATCGCGGCCGTCGCAGGTTCAATCATAAAGGGTTTTGAGCCGGTCTCGCATCCCTCGCCAATTTCAAACGGTGCGGCCGCTAGAACGCCCGCATATCGATCGGCGATTGCGTTTGCGTCGTCCGGCTGTGCGCCAGGCGCGGTGACCATAAATGTGGAGGCGCCGATATGGCCCACGAGGTCATACGCGCGCGAGGCGCTTTTTATTGATTGGGCCGCTCGGCGCAATGGGGCAATGCGTGCGTTTGCTGACGCAGCGCGGAATTCATCGGCGTTCAAAGAAACGCCGATCAGTGCGACAGCCCTGTCGTTTTCCTTCGCACTTTTGAATAACCGTTGCGCATGTCGCGTAAAGAACCGGGTTTCTGCTACCTCTGAGAGATCGTCACGAACATTCTTTATGCTGTGCTTCTCGAGAAAACTAATCAGCATGCGTTCTTGCTGTGCTTCACGCGCCATGATTTCAACACGCGTCGCCAAATCCGACTCGATCAAAGATGCAGGGCAGGTGTTTACGTGTGGCGCGTTTGCAATCAGCATGGCCGGCGGCGCAGTGGGCAGCAGACGCTCAATGCGAGACGAGGCAAACCCGCATAGCGGGTCGCTCGGTCCGTAGGGCAGAACAACCAAGGCGTCGACCAAATCGAAATCATGAGCCCGTAAGGCTTCCGCCGCGGTGAACGCGGCTTCAACTTCTAACCCCGCAGAGCGGAGCGCCGCCATCGCGCGGAGCGCCGTCGGCGATGGCGCGCCGGCGAGCAATACGCGCAAAGGATCACGCAAGGGGTGCTCCGGCGCCATTTCCAATGCGTTGAAGGCGGCGAGCGTTTTGACCCGTTCTCCAACTTCTGAATTTAAGGCTGACCGTCGAAGCAGGCGTCGACACGCATCGAGGGCGATCGCGCCAGCGATCTCTGGGTTCTCAGGCGTCGGGAAGGTTCGCGCCACGGATGAAAGTCGCGCCTGCGCTTGGTTTTGTGGTTTTTGGTTAATGAGGACGGCGACTGGGCGAGCGCTATCAAGCTTTTGAAGTAATGCCGAAATAGATGTACCGTCTTCGGACGAAAGCGATCGTTTGCGCGCATCGATCACCAGAACGTCGTGGTCTCTGGTTGTGCCAAAGGCGTAATGTGCGTCTTTGAAACGTTTTTCGATTTCAGGCTCGATCACAGCGCCGTCTGCGCTGACCCATGCCACCCTTGCCCGCGCCGTCTTCATGCGTTGAGTTTTCTCGAGTCTGGACAGGCTGCCGGAACAGGCGGAAGCGCTGTTAATTATATAACGGTAGCTGCGGCCCCCAAGCTCGGGTCACTGCTGTAAATCGTTATTCAATTTACGGGCCGGACGCCGAAGAGGGGAAGTGGGCGGTGCAGGACGTTTTGGCGCTTCAGCCACGCGGTCGACTTTGTCTCCGCGACGCTCTGCGATATCGCGTGTGACGTCTTCGAGGCACATGTCTCTTTCGCCTATTGGGAGAAATACCCCGGCGGCGGCGCGCTCGCGATAACAAGGGAGCGCCGCTAGAAATTCCTGCGGCTTATCGATCGGCCCAGCTTCACGGTATAGGCGTGCGGTTTCAACGCCCACATACCGCCAGTGCCAGGGCTCAAAGGGGTCCGCGCCCGGCAAATAATCGTTACCGGGCGGGTAGGATAAGATGAACCCATATTCAAAAGCGGACTCTTCGAAGCACTGGTATGTGCGATCGCTGCGCCGCATGAGCCGACCGTTCACGTCGATGTCGGCGGCGAGGCCGAGCTGGTGCTCTGACATTCCTGGAGGGGCCGTCAGCCCGCGAGACCCGTTGCGTTCGTAAAGAATGCGCTGCGTTTCGTAGGACCGGAAGCCCGAGCGCAACGAAAGCCGCTCGCCCGTTTCGCGACGGCACCTGTTAATAAGAGTAGACAGGCGCCCGGGCATTGATGCTTTTTTCGGGTCACCACCGGGGTCGACGGCAAGGCGCAATTTCATTTCATCAAGCTGGTGATTTTTGCTAACCGGGATCGCGTAGTCCGAGGCGCGAACAAGGTCCGTCGGGTAATAATCACTGGCAAGAATAAAATATTGGGATACCGGACGATCCGCATCATATCGCCGGTCGCGCCGTCGGTTCGTTGCGTATCGTTGTTCCCCGAACGCGTCTTTAAAAAGACCGTTCATATAATCGTAAAACGCTTGCGCTTCCGTGACCCGCCCTTGGCGTCGGTAAATGTCAGCAAGAAGTTTCAGGTAGAGGCTGAGGTCTGGGTTATTAGAGCCTTTTACTTTCTCTTGTGCGTGGAAGGCATCGAGGTAAATCCGCTCGGCGTCTGTCAGGCGCCCCATTTCTGTGTAGACCGGGCCTAGTATCAAAGCGATCTGCACGACTTCGCGATGGTCGCCACCGAGCAGTAGGCGTCGTATCTCGTAGGCCGACGAAAGAAGACCAGCGGCGGCGTAGCGTCCTGTGGGACGCATCGCGAAAAAGGCGCCGAGTTCAGCCGCCTCTTCAGCGACCGCAAGGCGTGCTTCGGGTGAGCCTTTGAACCTTTCTGGACTTCCCGTTGGCTTGAGCGTTTCTGCGAAAAGGTCCGCTGCATCTTCAATGCGTTGGGCGTAAAACGCTTCAGGCGTCCCTGTTTCCTCGTTTTCTTCCCTGGCGCCTTCGTCGCCAGCGCGGTCTAGAAACTCCGTATAAAGAAAAATTGCTTTATCAATTTCGCCTGCTGCAATTTGCGTGCGGGCAAGCAACTCCTCCATGGACGCGCGCTCGGTCGCGGAAAGCCTGCTCGCCCAGGATGCGGACATCGCTTGCTCGAGGAGGACCGCGGCGCGCCGATGTTTTCCTCGGGCGAGTTGAGCGCGGCTCACGGCGGCCCTGAGCGGGGCCATGTCGTCAGGCGTGTCGCCTCGCTTCTCGCGGAGCTTGAGCGCGCGTTCGCCGTGTCCAGCCGCGCGGCCCGGCGCGTTGAGCGCCATCAGGGCGACAAAGCGATCCTCAGACGCATCGGCGCTATTGGATACGGTGGCGAGAAACCCAATGGTGTACGCCAAAAGAAGAGCGATGAAGGCAGCCGAGAATAAACTCAGCTGAGCGCGCATTACGGAGGCAAAATGGTCCCGAAGCACGATTGATAAGCCCACACTAATATTGAAACCCCGCCAGAAGCGTAGCACTAAGGTTTTTTTAAAGCGAGGGGTGGAAAGCCATTCGCGCGTGAAAAACTGGCGCTCGGCGGTACGCATTTGGTCACAAATGTTCACGCGTGCGGCGCCAGCGCCAGTCGCCAAATTGGCGACGCGCATGTGATGGCCAGTCAACGGCCAACCAAGACATGTATTTTTAACGCGCTGCCCGCCTAGAACGCGAACCAGCTTTTTAAAGGGTACCAGTCATGGAAGGAATTGGTAGGCGTCGGATATTCCTTATGCGCCATGGTCATGTCGATTACTTCAATCCGGATTTGACTGACCCGAGACAAGCTGAGTTGACGGAGGAGGGGCGCGCCCAAGCGTCCGCAGCGGCGCAAGCTCTCTCAGAACAGCCCTTCGATATTGCAATATCGTCTGGACTGAAGCGGACGCACGATACCGCTCAAATCATCCTCGATGGACATCGCGATCCGCCGGAGCTTGAGGCGCATTTGGGCCTTGAAGAAATCAAAAGCGGCTTTTTACGGGTCGGCTCACGTGAGGAGCTGGCGGCCCGTCTCGCCTTTTGTTTCGACGATGCAGACGCGGACGATGCGCGTTTTCTACCGGACGGGGAAACCTTCAAAAGCGTTGAGGCCCGCGTCACCCAGGCGATTGAAGACATTGTTTTAGACCGGGCGTGGCGCACCGCCTTGATCGTCGCCCATGAGGGCGTCAACCGCGTGATCTTAGGCTGGGCGTGCGGCGGCGGTTTGAAAACTGTCTCCGCCTTTGAGCAGGACCTGTGTTGCGTGAACGTGATCGATATCGATGTAACGCCGACAGAGCCGGCTGCAGGCGATCGCGCCGACAACAGCAAACCTCTGCAGATCGAACGCATCATCCTGAAGGCGGTCAACGTCACACCCTACGATTATTTGAAAGAAGGGTTGCCCCGGACAAGTCTGGAACACCTATTTGGCGTCGACTTTGGGGGTGTCCGCCCCCGCTAACGGGCGCATGCACGCGATCGTTACAAGCAAGCGCTTTATTTCGTTGTTCGCATGCGTTTCTTCGCGCTATGCTATTTTCATAGATGGTTGCGATTAGGGGACGCCGCGATGGTTTATGGGGCAAAAAGAGGCGTAAAAGCGCCAGGTGAATTTGGCTGGACCGACTATATCGGCCTGGCGATGTCGGGCGCGACGGGCATTGTTGCGGCGCTCGTCACAGACTATCAGCAAAAGCAAGAAGCATCGGCGATTTACGTCATAAACCAATGGGTTGTTGGCATCGCTGGGTTGCTCGGTGTAACACAAATTCCGCTATATTGGGTCGTGCTTGGCATCGTCGCGGTCGGCGCAGGCTCAATATTTTACTTTCAACCGATCACGCGCCAGGGCGCGTTTGCGCAAGGCTTCGGTCTCCTTGCGGTATTAATGACGGCGGTGCCTGCCGATCTCGCCGGCGGGCTGCAATCGACGTCGGACGAATTAGACGAGCTAGAGCCATTAGCAGCGGTGCGCGATGTCGACGCGACAGCGCGAATTTCCAACGCGAACTTCTCGCTTCCGGAGGAGGCGACGGTGGCGAGCGCCGAAATCGTCCAAGTAAACGATACAAGCGTTAAGCGCGACGCTGCGAAGTATCAGCTGCGTTTAAGCGTGAATTTCCCGGACGGTCTACCAAACGATCTCGCGCGCATGATCCGGAATGGGACGTTGCGCGGTCGCTTGCACAACGAAGACACCAAGCAAACGTTCAACTTATTCCGGACGGCTGGCGGCGAGGTAAAGCGCGTCGGCAACCGCTTAGAGATTACAGCCGGCGTTCCGGCGCGGTCGCAAACGGCGCAGCTCTGGGTCCGGATAGAGGCTAACGGCTACGCGATTGAGCAAACTTCAGCGTCAGCGACCCTCGGGCGCCCGCTCAGCTGGCGGATCGATATGAAAAAGTCGTCAACGCCGTTGTTCGTCCAACGCCTTGGCCAATCTTATTGGTTCTAGCGACCCCAAGTGCTTCTGAAACCGGGGGCGCTTAGCGCCTCCGAAAAAAGCTCGAGGGCGTGGCAGCTACGCTATGCGCGTTAGCTTCATCCAAGGTGTCGTTAGCGCGGTGAACGCCGCTGTATGACAGCAATTTACTCCGAGACCGTGTCAGTCGTTTGAAGGACCATTCGCGCTCCATAGGATTGCGCTATGAACAATCCCTGGCAGCTTCGCAGTCTTTCAATACTGTGCATAATGATGGGCGTCACACGCGCATTTTTTAGTTTCATCCCGTGGGAGAGCAATCGGCTAGAGCTTGAGTTCGTCGCGCTACTGATTGACCTCGGCACGCTTGGCGGCCTGTGCACGTTTTATTTTCCCCGGGTCGAGCCTTTGGGCTCTGTCGGTTTTCTTGGCTTTATCACCGCCTTTTCGGGGCTTGCGATTATCACCGGCGTTGATGGCCAAGCCTTCGGCGTCGACGTTTACGGCCTCGGTATCGTCATCATTGGCCTTGGCTTACTGATTTTCTCGCTCGCACTTCTGATCGCTAAGCTCGCGAGGCTTGCGGCGGTCTTCTGGATTTCAATGGTTGCCGTGCAGATGATTGCGGTCGCCGTTTCAATGGGCGAAATAGGCTTCATCGCTACTGGGGTTTTGTACGGACTTGGCTTTGCCGCGTTAGGTTGGGCAATTTTGAACGATCATCGCGAAGGCATTTAGCGGCTTATTACCATAGGCCCTTTGAACAACAACCACTGACAAGATGGGCGGAAATCAGTCTCCGTCCGTTGGTTCGGGCATGACGCCTTCTGCGCCGTCAGTATCAATCGCTGACGCGACTTCCGCGATGTAGTTCACATAAATCGGCGAAGACCATGCGCGTACGTCCTTTTCGCTCAAACAGTCGCTTTCGCCGCCTCGGAAGTCTCCGTAACAAATGCTGGCCTTAATGCATTGGCCGTTTTCGTCCCGCTCGCACTTAATTGCCTCGCCGTTAATCGTCGGACGCGGTTCTTGTATGGCGCGGGCGTAGTACAAGGTGTCTCGGCCGAGCGATGCAAACTCAGGATCGGTAAATTCGAAGTCACAGCCGTCGGCGTTTGCTTCGCACTGATGCGGTAAAAACGGATCGTCTATGAGGTCAACGACTTTTTCGTTCGGAGAAATTTGTGGGCGTATACGTATAATCTCTATGCGTTCGATGATATTGCGTTC
>JBCCTV010000053.1:0-15203 GCA_039197915.1 Pseudomonadota bacterium
CGCTCGCCGAAGCCCGTTTGAAATGGCGGCCTCTCGGTCTTCTCAGCGGCGCAGTTGTTGTTGAAGAAATCGCCGCGGACACCGGCGTTTTGAAGCGCACGCCGAGGTTGCCAGAAACCGAGAAACCGCAAGAAAGCCCGGTTCCAGAAAGCTTCAGCATCACCTTGCCGAAAGCGCAAATTCAATCGATCCGTATCAATAATTTCTCTATCGACGAAGGCGTCGCGGGCGTTGCAGCAACTCTGAACGCATCTGGCCTCGCAATGACCAGCCCCCAAAACCTTAAAGCGGCGCTGACACTTTCATCGACCTCGAACGAAGATATCATCCGCACCAATATCGATTTAGACCCAAAGGCTGCGACCTCCAGCATAGAAATTGATCTGAAGTCTTCGGAGACGGGCCTGATTTCAACGCTCGCGCAGGCGCAAGGCCCGGTTAGCGCGACCATCACCGGCGAGGGACCCGCGACCGCCCTGCCCCTAAAAATTGACGCTAACATCGGCGCCCTTGCTGCAGCCACACTCAACGCCGAGACAAGCTATCGCGAAAAAGAGCTTTCAACTGATATCGACGGCGCGGTGACCTTAGGCGAAGCCCTGGCGGGCCTGCATGATCTCGCCGGTGAGGAGATTGAGCTGGCGCTTACCGCTGTCGTGTCGCCAAAAGCGATGACGGTTGACATAAAACGCCTGTCAACGCTGCTTGCGTCGTTAGCTGGGCAAGCATCGGTGGCGCTCTCGGATAGCGGTTTATCCGGTGCAACTGCCACAATAGATCTAACGCCTACAGATGAAGCAAGAACGCGCTACCCCTTCCTAGAGAAGGCGGGCGACAGCATTGACCTAAAGGCAAATTTAAAACCATCGCCAAACGATATCTATGCCGCCGAAATTGCCGTCAACGCGGCGTTCGGCCAGGTGCAGGTAACAGAGGCTGAAACGGATCTCGCAAAGAACTTTAAAGGGGCCTTGCGCGCGGAGATCAACGGCCTCGAAGACCTTTCACCGCTCCTTGCCGGGCGCACGGCGCTTTCAGCGCAAGTCGACGCCGTTGTTGAAGAACGCGCAACGCTTAAAAACATCAGTCTACGGCTGAGTGATCAAACAGTGCTCACTGGCGATGCCGCACTAAATCTTACGGATAACACCGTTAGCTCGGACATAAAACTGACCGCTCCCGCAGCACTCCTCACAAAGGCCGTAAGCGGAGCACAGGCCCAAGCCCCTTTCACATCGACAATCCAGGCGTCGGGGTCGATAGATAATCTAAGCCTTGCCCTCGATGGGGCTGTCCCTGCGTTTGTTTTGGATGCAGGCGAGACCGAGGCCGCAACCTTTTCGGCTAAGCTTTCGGGTCTGCCTGAGCGGCCTTCCGGTCGTATAGAGGCGCGTGCGACGGAGGGCGTCGGCGCTCTGAACGCTGTTTTGCAAACATCGGCAAGCGGTGAAATTCAACTGAGCGAATTGATCGCATCGGGCGCCAAGTTCAAAATCACCGGAGACGGATCATTTGATCCGTCCAACGACTTAGCAATCGGGAAACTCGTCTTCCAGGGGGACGATGGCGCTGTCCTCTTCCCTGGCCTTATCGCCTCGGGCGATCTTAATGCGGCGTTCCGTATGGGCGCAAACGACGACGCAAATAGTGTTGACGTCAGCGCGCCGCGTTTAACCGTAAGCGACCTCTCGCTGAGAGACCTCCTCATTGAAGGAAAGGGTCCATCGTCTAATTTGTCTGTTGCTGCCCGCTTCGCCCAGGCGCAGTTTGGGGAGACGCCCGCGCGCGACTTCTCCACGCTTGCGGCGTTAGACCTGACAAAGTCCGCGGCGCGCATTGAGAATCTGAGCCTTAAAGTCGATGCGATCCCCGTTGAACTGGAACAGGCGGCGGATGTGCGCTTTGCCGACGGCTTCGCGATTGAGGGTTTTAAGGCGCTCATTGGCGCCAAAGGTCGGTTGAGCGCGGACGCCGCTTTTGGACAATCGCGCTGGCAGGCGACGCTTAAGGCAAATGAGATTGTTGCGCCGAGCGCGCCGATTGCGATCACCGCTTCTCTTAATCTTGATACGGACCAACAGGAGCGTGCATCAGGCGCCTTCTCGATCGCAAACGCAGACCAGCGCGACGCCGAGGCGTCGCTCTCAGGAACGCTGCAGTGGCTCGGCGACCGCTTGGTCGTCAAAGACGCCGGCGAGATTGAAGGCGTCGACTTTCGGATTGACGCCCCCCTGGCGCTTACGAGAACGCCCGCCCTCGGCGTCGACACGACGGGCGCGCTTAACGGCGCGATTACATTTGACGGCCCTGTTGCAACGCTGATCGCGCTCGCCCCCGGCGTTGAGGGCTTAGAAGGCGTCCTGAAGGCGGATATCGCAATCGCAGGCACAACGGCCGCGCCCGAAGCGAGCGGCGATATCACGTTGACGGACGGCGCCTATATGGACCCGGCCACGGGCTTGAGCCTCATCGGTGTAAATTTCGAAGCCGCCGCGCGATCAAGCGCCGGAGCAACCACGGCGACGTTTTCTGGCGGTGCGCGCGGCCCCGGCCAGACGGCCGAAACCATTTCCCTGTCCGGATCGGCGCAAGCCGGCGAAGACGTGCGCTTCGACGCCGACGTGATATTAGACGGCGCGGTCTTTCAAGCCGCACTCGTTAAAGCGCTCGACGTCTCCGGGGACATCAAAGTTGATGGCGGCGCAGAGCGCATCAGCGCAAAGGGCGCGCTCGATATCGCCAGGCTAGAGGTCGAGTTGGAACCGCCAACCATGACCGGGTTGGTGCCGATTGACATCGTTACCGAGGACGCGAGCGGTGGCGATCCGACTATCTTGTCGACCGAACGAAAGAAGACGCCGCCAGCTAACGCGCCCCTTCTCGATCTTGATATCACGATCAACGCCGATGACAGACTATTTGTGCGCGGCCTGGGGCTTGATAGCGAGTGGCAATCGGCGCTTCGCGTCGTGACGCTCGATAACGCTCCAGCGGGAATTGGCGACATTACCCTGCGCAGGGGCGCGTTTGATTTTTCTGGGCGCCGCTTCACCATCGAAACCGGGCGCATCATCCTCGACAGGCTTGCCGTCAATAATCCGGTCCTTGATATCCGGGCGGAATATCAAACCGAAGACGATGTTATTGCGGCGCTCGTTGTTTCCGGACGCGCAATGTCGCCGGAAATTGGCCTCGAATCGACCCCATCTCTGCCCCAGGAAGACGTCATGGCGCTCATTCTTTTCGGTAAACCGGCAACGGAACTCGGACCGACTGAATCTTTGCAAATGGCGCAAGCCTTGGCGAGCCTGAGCGGCCTCGGGCCCTTTGGCGGCGGGCCGGGGCTGACCGGTTCGGCCCGCGACGCCCTTGGGCTTGATATGCTAAACCTGGACCTAGATCCCCAAAATGGCGGCAGTGCGCTGACCGTTGGGAAATATGTCGCCGACGGTGTTTTTGTGTCAGCGACACAAGACGTGCGAGGGGAAAACGGCGCGGTACGCGTTGAGTATGAAGTAACGAATAACATCAGTGTCGAGACACAGTTGCGCCAAGATGGCGACCAGCGCGTTTCGGCGAATTGGAAACGGGATTTCTAACTGGAAGGTTTCATCCCCCATGCGGAGGCTGATCAAATGCGGAGACTGGATAAATGCGGAGACTGATAACACGACGCCGACCAATCGCCATTTCAAGCGCCCTGGCGGCGATAGCGGTGACCCAAGCAGGGTGCACGGCGACCCCAAACACAGACGATGGCGCGGAAGATGTTGCGGAAGAAGTCGCCTGCCCCGTGACCATAACAACAGCATCCGCCTGGGTTAATCGGATGCCGGGCCCGGACGCCAAACCGCGCTTGCATGTGGTCGCTTCGCTTGAAGGCGTCGGCGCCGGAATATCAACGCTACAGCGCTCTGAGGAGCAACCGGGAGACGCCCTCCATCTAACCATGGCCCTTGAAGCGAACGCCGGCGATGGTGATCTGACAACCGCGGAGGTGCGCTATAGCGAGCTTGCAGACGCACCGCCATCGGGCGGCGTCGTCATTACCTGCGGCGGAACGACCATCAAGACGATTGAGACGATTGAAATTGTGTACTGATCAAAAGGTGAGGCAACGGCGCAGTCACAACCGGCGGCTCCAGCTCTTCGACCTCGTCGATGTCTTTATGCGTATGAATTTTTACAACGCGCATCTTCGACGGCAGAGAGGCGATCACATCTGAGAGTGTCGATGCTGACGACCAGCGGACACCGTCAAAGGTCAACGCGTCGGCCCGCCGACCGCTAATCCCAATGAGCCAGAAGCCGCCGTCTTGTGCGGGTCCGAGGACGATATCCGCGCGGTCAAGCGCTTTAAAGGCTGTAACGAGACAGCGCGCGGACACTGCTGGCGCATCCGCGCCAATAACAACGACCGCGCCGCGCCTCCGTCCCGCATCGAGCGCCGCTCTTATTCGCTCCCCAAGCCCGCCACGCGCCTGCGCCATTGATTGAACAGGGCGCCCCCAAAGAGCAGCGAGCTGGTGCTGTGCGGTCGGCGGATCAACGGCGAGCGTTACAGAATACGACCGATCAGCGAGGCGTCGCCCAAGACACCGAACAAATCCCCGGTAAATGGCGGCTGCGCGCCCGTGGCCGATCGAAAGGCCCAATCTGGTTTTTACCAGTCCGGCGACCGGCGCCTTCGTCAGCACAATTACCTGTCGCCTTTGTCCGGATACGCCCATTTGACTGTGCTAGTACTCCGCAGCCAACCGTTCAATGTCAGCGCCGCTTTTATATCGCACGAGGCGAAGGGCGTTTTTTCCGACTTGATGCAAGTAACCACGCTCTTTGTACCGCGACGCACTTGTCGACGCCGTCGCTTTCATAATCCGTAGACTGCGTTTCCCATAGACAGAGGTCAGACGCTCAATGAACTCGACATCCTCAAAAAGCGCTAGCGGCTGGTAGCCGCCGCTTTGCTTGTAAAGAAGACGTGAAATCAAAAGCCCCTGGTCGCCAAAGGGCAAGGAAAGCAGTTTCGTCCGCGCCATGGCGCCGCGCGCAACGATGGCTGGCGCGAGACCCCGATCCCGAAAACGCAAACGGAAAACTGAAAATCGTTTCGGGTCACCTAAAGATCCCTTTACGGACTTTATCCAACCGCTGTCCAATACTGTGTCAGCATGTAAGAACAGCAGCCATTCACCGGTCGCGATGTCGGCCCCTGCGCGTAATTGTAGACCCCGGCCGCGCCGGGACCGGACGACCCTGAGGCCGGCTGCGCGCGCTATATCTTCGGTTTGGTCTGAGGATCCCCCATCCGCCAGAATGCCCTCGCGAATAAGACCGCAATCGACGCCGTCGCTTAACGAGCGCAAGCAAGCGGCAAGATCGTCCCCTGCATTCAGGGCGGGAATGATCACCGACACAGGCGCAGTCTTTTCGCACACCGCAAAAATGTTCTTGATTTGTTCCAAAAGACTGCTAGCGTTTCGATGGTGATGGGCGTCGGAGCGACGGTGTGACTGAAATTTCGAGCACTTTGGAAGGGATGTCGGCAGGCGTAAAGGCCGCGACCAAAGGAAGGGGCGCGATTAGCAACCGAACTGGGCGGTATGAAACCTACTCACGCAGTCGTGACATGGAAGGCGTCGCCACCGGACCTAAGACAACGGTCACAATCGAGCGCCCCCAAACCATTCTCACCTATAACAAGTCATCGGCCGTCGGTTTTGACCGGTCGATCAATCCCTATCGTGGGTGTGAGCATGGTTGCGTTTACTGTTTTGCGCGCCCGACCCACGCCTATTTGGGGCTCTCTCCCGGTCTCGATTTTGAACATGCGCTGATCGCCAAACCGGACGCGCCGGCGCTCTTGCGCAAGGCGTTGCTGCGGCCGCAATATCGAGCGGCGCCGATTGCGATTGGAACGAATACGGATCCATACCAGCCAATCGAGCGCAGCTATCGCATTATGCGTGATATTTTGAAGGTTCTGCTCGAGTTTAATCATCCGGTTACTGTGCTTACAAAGTCGGCGTCGATAACGCGCGATATTGATCTCCTTTCAGAACTGGCGCGGCGCAAGCTCTGCTACGCAATGATCTCGATCACGACCAATAACAAAAAGCTCGCCCGCGCGATGGAGCCGCGCGCCTCGTCGCCGGCGAAAAGATTTGACGCGGTCGCTTCATTGAGCGCCGCCGGCGTGCCCGCGGGCGTCATGACAAGCCCCATGATCCCGTCCTTGAACGACCACGAAATGGAAGGTCTTCTCGAATGCGCGAAGGCCAGCGGCGCCTCCTTTGCTGGGTATTCCGTTATCCGTTTGCCGCTTGAAGTGTCCGAACTGTTCCAAGAATGGCTGAGCGCCCATGAGCCGAACCGGGCGGCGCGGATCATGCGCCACATTCGGGATAATAATGGCGGGCGCGATTACGATCCGCACTGGTCGCGCGGCGGCGAAATTAAAGCGCCCTATGCGAAGCTGATAGCTTCGCGTTTTCGGGCGGCGATTAACCGGTTCGGATTGACCATTGAAAAACCGCCCCTTGATTGTTCGGCGTTTGCAAAGCCCAAAAGCGAAGACAAGCAGTTATCGTTCTTTGACGAATCGGAGCGTGAGTGATGATATTCTTTATCGGATTATTGTTTGAGGCAGACCGCGAATGCGCGTTGCGCCGACATTTGACATCGAACGCCAGTTTTCTGGGCGCATTGCTGGGATCGACGAAGCCGGCCGCGGCCCCTGGGCGGGTCCGGTGGTCGCCGCCGCCGTCATACTCAATCCCTACTGCACGCCCGCTGGCTTGCGCGATTCAAAAACGCTCACCGAAAAGCGTCGACGCGCTTTGGCGAACGCCCTCTGGAAAACGGCGCGTATTGGCGTTGGCGTCGCAACGGTCGGCGAGATCGACACGATGAACATTGGCCGGGCGACAATGTTAGCGATGGCGCGTGCGGCGGCGAACCTACCAATAAGCCCCAATGTGTGCCTCGTTGACGGCAACGTAAAACCGCGCCTCGCATGCCCCGCCTATACGGTGGTGAAAGGCGACGCGAAGTCTTTGTCGATCGCCGCTGCATCCATCATCGCCAAAACAACCCGCGACCGGATGATGCAAGAACTAGCAATCGATTTTCCCAATTATGCTTGGGAACGGAACAAAGGCTACGGCGCTCCAGCCCATAAGGACGCCCTTGCTCGTTTTGGCGTGACGCCCCATCACCGGCGAAGTTTCGCCCCAATATCTGCGCTCTTGGAGCCAGCGCCGCGCATGCCGTGGCTCACGCCGCAAGAAACCTAGAGCGCGTCGCGGATACGGATGTGCGGTTGGTGGTTCCCATCCGTCAACGCCGCAAACGAAGCGGGACAAATCAACAGCCTAGAGCCCTATGAGCGGGTCCATCGGAACGATGAAGGCTGTAGCGCCTTCCAAAGGCAAGGCAGCCAGACGCGTCGATAAAGGCAATGGTTAATATTGGGTTACCGAGTTAAGCCGTCTGCGGATTAAATTACTCTTGACCTCAAATCGCCTGCGATTCACAGTGCAGAGCCCCAACGGTCGGCAATGGCGCACAGCAGCATGACGGAGACACTCCTCAATGGCGCGAGAAAGAAAAACCGACAAGACAGAGATACGCGCCACCGAGCGAGCGACCAATTCCTTCGCGCCGGCGGACGACGCGCCACACAAGGCGTCTGCAAAAAGAAGCATCGCCCAAATACCGCATAATGAAATTCTCCGAGGCGACGCAATTGCTGTCCTGTCAACATTGCCAGACGCAAGCGTTGATCTCGTTTTCGCCGATCCCCCTTATAATTTACAACTTGGAGACGGCCTCACCCGTCCAGACCATTCACCTGTCGACGGCGTGACTGAGGAATGGGATCAGTTTGCGACCTTTAAAGCCTATGACGACTTTACCCGCGACTGGCTCACGCAAGCGCGCAGGGTTCTGAAACCAAACGGCGCCTTGTGGGTAATCGGCGCTTACCATAATATTTTCCGTGTAGGGTCTGTCCTTCAAGATCTCGGCTTTTGGATTTTGAATGATGTGATCTGGACCAAGACAAATCCGATGCCGAACTTTCGTGGCGCCAGATTCACCAATGCACACGAAACCCTCATCTGGGCGTCTCGTTCGCAAAGGGCGCGGCCATGCTTCAATTACGCCGCCATGAAAGCCGGAAACGAAGATCTGCAGATGCGGTCAGACTGGCGTCTGCCGATTTGCACCGGCGCTGAAAGACTTAAAGACGAAGACGGCAAAAAAGTTCACCCGACCCAAAAACCAGAAGCGCTACTACACCGCATACTGACGGCAACGTCGAAGCCCGGCGATTTGGTTTTAGACCCCTTCTTTGGCTCAGGCACGACGGGGGCTGTCGCTAAAAAGCTCGGCCGGCGCTTCCTAGGGATTGAACAGGATCAAAAATATATTGAGGCGGCGCGCGCGCGAATTGAGGCGGTGATGCCGGTCGAAGAAAGCGCCCTTGAACAAACGCCCTCAAAACGCGCCGCCCCGCGGATCGCCTTTAATGCCGTAGTTGAGCAAGGCTTGCTGCAACCTGGCGACAAACTTTACGGGCCCAGAAAGAAAGCCGAAGCGGAAGTGCGCGCCGACGGTTCGATCGCCGCTAAGGATAAAGACGGCGCGACCATTCAAGGGTCAATCCATAAGGTTGGGGCGTATGTTCAAGACGCAGCCGCCTGCAATGGTTGGACCTACTGGCATTTTGAACGCCAGAGCGGGCTGAAACCGATCGACTTCCTACGCGAGAAGATGCGCAAACGGCTTAACGCCAATGCCGAAATCAGCACCTAAATACCGTTCCGGGCATACCGACACGAAGCGCCTCTAAAGCGTTTTCAAACCAAGTCGAAGCCGGTTGGGCGCAGAAAAAAACAAACGAACATCTGAACCAAGCGGTTCCGGGTGATGCAGAGTTGTTGCTCGAGCCCGTCAGCGACACTTACGATATCGTGCAGCGCACCAGCTCTTCCAAACTCAGAAGATCAACCTGAATTTTAGTCTTTATACTGTAGAGAGCGTTCGGCGCTCGGAAAAAACAAGTAGGCGAGCAATAAGATATAGCTCGCATAGTCCCAGCTAAGCGCCAGCGCCCAAACATCTGAGAAGACATTGAAATTTTTCAGGACCGCGTCCCGCGGAGTAATCGTCGATAGCGGCGCGACCCGTTCGGCCTGGACGACAGCGAGCGTCCTCGACGGCCGTTTTTCGGGTTCGGGTGCGTCTAGGGTATCGGGGCCGCGCAGGGCTTCAAAGACGATGGCGAGGCCGCGGCTTGGAGAGATTTCCGCAAACGAACGCAAGGGCGCCGGCGGCTTATTCAAGCGTTGCTTGCGGACGAGCGAACGCAAGGCGCTTCGCACTTCATCGGCATACTGCTCAATCGCGTTGGCGCTGGCCGCTTCGCCAGGCCGGGACAAATTTAACCGCGGAACCGGATTTGCGCGATCAAAGCTTGCGAGTTGTTGATCGAGGAGGGTTTCGATGCGGCGCTCCAAGCGCCACGTATTCAGTGTTTGGCGAAACTCCTCAAACGGCGTTTCGAAATCGCGGGCCCATTTGTCGTAATTCTCAAAGGCATTGGCGCTGAGAAGCGTCTTCAGATCATCGGCGACACGGGCGCACAGGGTTTCGTCATAGGCGCTCAGTCCGGTTGTAGGATCCCCGGCCCTCGTTTCATCAACGAGCGTCTTCACGCTCTCCCGCAGGGCCCCGAGCCAGACCGCAACGCCCTCAAAATACTCGGAAGCAACGCCGCGTCCAGGGCGACCGCTTTGCCCGCCTGAAAGCCGTTCATTGCGCGCCGCGCGTTGCACATCATTAATCGCAAGAGTGAGATCGTCGAGAAAAATAAACTCGCGCCGCCGGTATGAAACAATACCTGCGCACTCGGTCTGTAGACGAATAATTTCTTGGCTATAGACAAAGCGCACCGCGTCCACACCGCCGATGCCGACGACGCTGGTCCAAGTGGAGACAAAAAAGAGGATCAGCGCGAGCACGGGCATAACGATGAAAAGCTTTACACACCGCTCAACGAAATGCAGGCCGTCGGCGAAGAGCCCGAGGAGCCCGCGCGCATCTTTCAGGCCGCGGAACCAATCGCGACTGCGCACAAGTTCCGCGCCGCCGACCCAAATCGCGACCGTCAGAAAGAAGACAAATAGCCCAAAGGCTGGCGGCAAAGCGTAATTTCGCAAGAAATCATCGCTCTCTTGACCGGTGATCAACCCAAAACCAATCGCCGAACTCACCGCAGAGAAAAACGCCGACGACACGGCGACCACAACAAACAACCGGTTGAATAGCGACGCCCGCGCCATCGACTGGGAGGATATTATCCGTAGGGCAACAAAGGCGGCGCTTGCGACGAGCAAAATAACGCCGACGCCGAGGGCTAAGAAAGGGACGCTTCCCGTCACGCCAAAGCGCCGTTTCTAAAAATTTGATTGATCATGCTTCCACCCCGCCTGAGCAACAGTAACCAAAGATGCCGGGTGAGGCCAGAGCGCCCCGCGGATAGGTGTGTGCGCTGACGGTTCCCAGGTGTCACTGCCGCAAAAGAAGCACTGCGAATCAAAGGCCTAAAGCCCCTTGAGGAATCCTGAAAGAATGCAAGCGAGTTGAGTTATCGCCGCCAGATCGACTTCCCCGACCCTGGCAAACCAAGGCGCGCCCACTTTTCGTCAACGGCGTCGATGACATCATCGGTCATGCGAATTTCTTCGCCCCATTCGCGTTTTGTTTCAGGCGGAAGTTTATCCGTCGCATCGAGGCCGATTTTTGAGCCAAGGCCCGATTCCGGCGACGCAAAATCGAGATAGTCAATCGGGGTGTTTTCGATCACTGTGATGTCGCGCGCTGGGTCCATTTTTGTGGAGATCGCCCACATCACGTCTTTCCAGTCGCGCGCGTTAACGTCTGCGTCCACGACAATGACCCATTTCGTGTACATAAACTGGCGCAGATACGACCACGCGCCGAGCATGACGCGCTTAGCGTGTCCCGGGTAAGCCTTCTTCATGGAAATCACGGCAATACGGTAAGAACAGCCCTCCGGCGGCAACCAGAAATCGACAATCTCCGGGTATTGCTGCTGCAGGAGGGGGATGAAGACCTCGTTTAAGGCCTCGCCTAGAACGCTTGGCTCGTCCGGCGGCCGTCCGGTGAATGTGGACAGATAAATTGGGTCGCGCCGCATCGTGATCGCGCTGACCGTGAAAATGGGAAATTTCTCTACGGAATTATAATAGCCTGTGTGATCACCATACGGACCTTCATCGGCATAGTCTTCCAACGAAACATGGCCTTCAATCACGATCTCGGCTTCCGCTGGCACCTTTAGCGGCACCGTTTTACACGGAACAAGTTCAGCCTTCCGGCCGCGCAACAATCCGGCGAAGTGGTACTCTGAAAGGGTGTCGGGCACGGGCGTCACCGCAGCGAGGATCACGCCAGGGTCAGCGCCCAGGACCGCGGCGGCGGGCAAGGGCTCTCTTTTCTCTTTCGACCAGCGCGCGTGCTGTTGGGCGCCGCCCCGGTGGGCGAGCCACCGCATAATGGCTTTGTTTTTGTCCAAAACCTGCATCCGGTAGATGCCAAGATTATAATCGTCTTCTTTGCTCTTACCGGGGCCGCGCGTCACGATGAGGGGCCAGGTGATCAAGGGCGCCGGTTCGCCAGGCCAACAGGTCTGTACCGGGAGCGTTGTTAAATCAATCGCATCGCCCTCTAGGACAATCTCTTGGCACGGCGCGCTCAACATCCGGGTCGAGGGCTTCATCGCGAGGACAGTTTTTGCGAGGGGGAGCATCTCGAAGGCGTCGCGCAAACCGCCGGGAGGCTCTGGCTGGCGCAAAAAAGCGAGCGTTTCGCCAACGGTACGCAGCGCGGCCGCGTCCTCGCGTTCTTCACCGCCGAGCGTTACGCCCATCGCAACGCGCTTCACCGTGCCAAAAAGGTTCACGAGCACCGGCGTCTTTGAAATCGATCCGTCGGGGAGGATCGGTTGTTCAAAGATGACGGCCGGGCCTTTCTCCGCCAATAATCGGGTCTGGATTTCCGTCATTTCGAAAACGGTCGAGACGGGTTCGCTCACGCGGATGAGTTCACCCGCAGCCTCTAGGCGTTCGATAAACTCTCGCAGGGATTTATAAGGCGACATTGGCAACGCTTCGTTGTGCGACGATCGCAGTTTCAACTATCTCAGTCGAATAGTTGAGGCGTGCGCCCCGCGCTATGGGGCGAAGCCGCGCAAACCGATCTCGGCCGGCGCGCGTAATTTCTTGTGATGCTCACCACACTGTTAACGCTAATTTCGCCCTTGGCGCTTTACTCTCGGTCCGACGTCCTTATCTTTAACGCTGTTGGTTGTTGGGTTGGGGACCCCGTTCATCGTCATGATGATCACCGGCGCGAGCGCGCGTCGGGTGAGCTTATTGCGCGTTCACGGGATTAAGCGGAAGGCTACTTAATTTAGTATGCGTCCTGTACTTCATCAGACCTCAGGGGTGTTTTTGCTCCTAGCCGGCTTAATTGTGCTCCCGCTGCCGATACCGTTCGGTCTGATTATGATAACGATTGGCTGCACGCTTTTAGCGCCCTATGTGCCAGCTGTGCAGAGGCTCGTTAGATCGATGCGTGGTAAGTGGCCTGAGCTAAACGAGCGGCTATTGAAGTACCGCCACCGATTTCCCCCCGTCGTGAAAAGCACGATCGATAAGACGCACCCCCACGCCCCTGCGGAATAGACGTGCGCCTTGCGAGCCTTGAAACTGGCGTAGCGCCTGAACCGCTCGCATCGGCGTACGGACGATACACGGCCATGTTTGGTCGGCTCTTGTCAGGCGTCGAGCCCAAGCTCAAGGTCGACGCTTATCCTGTTTTTGAAAATGCAGCGCATCCAACCCTGAAAGACTTTGACGCCCTCCTCATTACCGGCTCCCCCCTCGCCGTCTACGAAGACCACGATTGGATTGCCGCGTCCGAGGAACTGATCCGCGAAACGGCCGCCGCTAGCAAACCGATCGTTGGAATTTGTTTCGGACACCAACTAATGGCGCAGGCTTTTGGCGGCCGTGTTGCAAAATCGACGCGCGGCTGGGGCGTTGGCGTGCATAGCTATGATGTCGTCGCCGCAAAACCTTGGATGGGCGATCAACCGCCGGAGAAAATTCGCTGCGCGGTCTCCCACCAGGATCAAGTCGTTAAAGCGCCGCCAGGGGCGCAGATCGTTGCAGGCTCGGACTTCTGCCCTAATGGCGCGTTGGAATACGCCCAAGGCAGATCCCTCTCATTTCAGATGCATCCAGAATTCGAGCACACATTTGCAGCAGACCTTCTTGCGGTGCGACGCGATCGCATCCCAGAACAGATTGCCGCGCCCGCCTTTAAAAGCCTAGAAGGCGATAGCGACCGGGCGCTGCTAGCGCGGTGGATAATGAATTTCATCAAGGCCTAGCCGCCGGCGCAGAAACAAGACGTGCGATTGGAAACAGCGCGTCCGTTGTCTGGGAGAGAGGTAGTGACCGACTTGGTGCTGACAATTGGCGATAAGGCGCTATCGTCGTGGTCGTTTCGACCGTGGTTCGCCATGCGCCATTCCGGCGTCGACTTTAAAGAGGAAACGATCCGCCTCGACACGCCGGCGACCCGCACCCAACTGCGCGATAAGGCGCCAGCCGGACTGGTGCCCTTTCTTCGCCATGGCGATCTCGAGATTTGGGATTCTCTTGCGATCATGGAATATGTGAATTCCATCTTCCCGGAGATTAATCTGTGGCCGGACGACCTAAAAGCTGCGGGCGTCGCCAGAGCCGTGTCGGCAGAGATGCATTCAGGCTTCATGAATTTGCGGACCGTGTGGCCGATGAACTTCAATCGCCGGGACCTTCGCCATGTTACGAGCGGCGGCGTCCAAAAGGACGTGGACCGCATTTTGGATATTTGGCGGTTATGCCGACAGAACTACAGCGTGGACGGACCATTTTTGTTTGGCGCGTTTTCGATCGCTGATGCGATGTATGCGCCGGTCGTCTCCCGGTTTATGACCTACGGCCCGATAAAGACCGACGCCGTCACTGGGGACTATATGCGCACGATTTCCGAGACCGCGGCGTTTCGTGAATGGGCCGACGGCGCGGCGCAAGAGACAACCGTCGGCATCGCCTCAAGTTAGCGGCTGGAGGTTTTCCGAGCGTGATACCGTTAAGGTCTGGTAGATATCTCTGATAGAGCGGCGCTAATCTTTTTTGGTCGGCGCTCAGTAAATAGAGGTCGATCGGATCAACAGGGTTTGACGGACGCCGGGCCAGATTAAGTAGGCCGCAGCGGCGGCCAAGGGTAATCGCGTGCAATACCTCCTAAAAATTCTATCGGTCGCCTTTCGCGCGGGGCTAGTCGTGATCTTCTTGCTTGCCGGCGGGGGCTTGATCGACCATATCCGCGCGATGGACGACACACCGCCCCATGATATGGTCGAGATCGAGAACGGTCGTCGCCTCCACGCCCTGTGCGAAGGGCCCGGGTCGGCTCCTTTGGTTCTCTATGACGCTGGCGCGTTCGGGATTTACGCCGACGGCTGGTGGGTTAAAGAAGCGTTGAAAGACGACTTCCGCGTTTGCCTTTACGACCGTGCCGGCATGGGCTGGAGCGACCCGGCCCCGGCGGGTGCTAATCCGACGATCCGGTTCCATGTGGATGACATGCGCGCGCTCGCGGATGCGCTGGACGCCAAACCGCCTTTTTATCTCGTCGGCCATTCCATGGCGGGGATCCGCCTGCATGCGTTTACAAATCTTTATCCAGATGACGTGGCGGGGCTGGTCTTTGTCGACGCCGCAGCGCCGCATCGTCTGAATAACGCCAATGGGGAGCGGCTGATTAAAGCATTTGCGCGGATCATGACCGTTGGCGTTTATGCAGCGCAAACAGGCATTGCACGCGCCTTCGCCCGTTTTGCGCCAGACGAATTGAAACTACCGGCGACCCCGCGAAAGGCTAAGACGCAATCAATCGCGTCCGTTCGCCACCATAAGGCCGCACGGGAAGAAGTTCGCGCAGCGCCGGCCGATATCGATCTTTTCGGGACGGTGGAAGCGGAAAACAAACCGGTCGCCGTTTTTAATGCGACGCCGCGCGTAAGCGGCAATGCCGATGTCGCCGAGGCCGCCTTGAAAAAC
>JBCCTV010000054.1:0-15141 GCA_039197915.1 Pseudomonadota bacterium
CCAGGATTGAAACGCCTGAGAACGGGCGGCCGCCACATCGGCAGCCGCATCCGCAGTCTCGGCGATCGAACCCGCTTCGCTGTTTTGTGAAGTTTCTTGGGCTGTCGAAACCTGCGGGGCTGCAACCATTGCAGCCAGGGCGAGCGCCCTCATGGAACGGCAAAATCTTCGTGACATACAAAACATCCCCGTTGCGCGGCGCCAATCGGCATAGCATCAATCATCGTTTCACCGACGTCGCAACTTGTATATGGTTGGTTGGGCGATTTACGCCAACCGCCTTCTTTACGCCTTCTCACCGCCTTAACGGGACCCTCGACAATTACCCCTATTAAACCGTTCCCTCGAATTGGGCGCCAACGCCTCGGTCACGCCACCGGAACAAAAGCTCTCCGGCGCAGACCCCGGCCACTTTTGGACCTCTGTTGGCGGCGCACATTTTTGCCGGGGGCCCACGCCTGATGCTTATCTACTCGACGCCATCGTTTGGTCTCCATGAAACACCGCGCGGCCATGCGGAGCGACCGGATCGCTACCGCGCCGTCGAACGATCGCTTAAGACGCCGGCGTTTGATCATATTGAGCGGCGCGATCCTCCTCGCGCCACATCTGAAGCGATCGACCGGGTCCATGGATCAGCTTACCGCGAAATGATTGAGGCGGCCGCGCCTGACGCCGGGTTGACCCAACTCGACCCTGACACATTCATGGGACCGGCCTCTTTGGACGCAGCACTTCGTGCCGCAGGCGGCGGTGTGGCGGCGGTTGATGCGATCATAGCGGGCGAGGCGACGGCTGCATTTATCGCGGCCCGTCCCCCCGGGCACCATGCGGAACCAGAGCGCGCCATGGGCTTTTGCGTCTTTAATAACGCCGTGATCGCAGCACGCCATGCGCAAGCGGACCATGGGCTTGAGAAAATCGCCGTGGTCGACTTCGACGTCCACCACGGCAATGGCACCGAGGCGGCGTTCTGGTCAGACGAGAAAGCCTTTTTCGCGTCGTCCCACGAATGGCCGCAATATCCTGGCACCGGCAAATCGGACGACCAGGGCGCCCACAACAATATTTACAACGTCCCGCTCGCCCATGGCGCGAGCAGTCTCACATTTCGGCGGGCCTGGGGCGACGTAATCCTGCCGGCGCTTCAGGCTTTTTGCCCTGAATTTATTATAATCTCTGCGGGCTTTGACGCGCACCGGGCCGATCCGCTCGGAGGCCTTGATCTTGATGAAGACGATTTTACTTGGGTAACGCACGCAATCCTTGAGGTTGCAACCGCAACGTGCGGCGGTCGTGTGGTCTCATTCTTAGAGGGCGGCTACGACCTTGACGCTTTGGCCGCAAGCACCGCAAGCCATGTCCGCGCTTTGGACGATGCATAAGGCTAGGACTAACGAACCCCATGGTAAGCGGCAGGATCATTACAGTTCGACACGGTCGGCCGGACCTGTCGCGCGAAGTCGTCATATCTGCGCGTCAGTACACAGACTGGTGGGCGGCCTATAACGAGAGTGGGCTGCATTCGGACGAGCGGCCGCCTGCTGCCTTAAAGGCTTTGGCCGAGAAAACACCAACCATTCTCTCGTCAACGCTTCGCCGAGCGATCGAGACGGCGGCCCATCTGACAGGGCCCGAAATCACAGCCGGTCAAGACCCCGTATTTGTCGAAGCGCCTTTACCGGCGCCGCCCGTCCCGCTGTTGCGCCTGCGCCCGGGCCCCTGGGGCGTCTTGGCGCGGACGTTTTGGGTTTGCGGTTGGGCCCCGGGGGATACGGAAAGCAGTTCTGAGACGTGGAAGCGCGTTGACCGGGCGATCGATCGACTAACGAAAGAGGCTGAGTCTGGCGACACCATGGTGTGCGCACACGGTTATTTTAATTGGATGGTGCACCGACGGATGCTTAAGCGGGGCTGGCGACTGGTCGAGCATGTTGGCGGAAATAAATACTGGTCGTGCCGTGTTTATGAAGCGGGTTGATCAGCGCGAGCGCCTCGTTACGACGCCGAGCCATGCCCGAGCGGACGCATTTCTTTATTGATTGCTGATCCAGCGCCAAAAACAATCAGGCTCGAGACAATGAAAAGTGGGGCGTAATTGATATGTGTAAAATGGGCGTGCAATTGAGAGTGGTTTGATAGGGTTTCAAGCCAAATGAGGGGCGCGATAGCGGTCGCGAGTAGCGCTGGGCGATGGTGCGCTAGCTTTTTAATGGCGGACCGGCGTTTCCGTGTCGAAAGCGGCGCAACAACAAACAGAGCAATGGCGATAGGGCCCCACAGGTCGCCGAGGATATCCCAGTTTTTGTAAAGCGCCTTGCCAAGCCAGAAGGTCTGTATGCGCCCTTCTGACCCACGCAGTCGTTGGGTTGCAGCGGTGATGGCGTCACGCCAGACCGGTTCGCCTAGCGCTATTTGCGCGATCAAAAACTTTATGGCCCAGAGTCCGAAATACCCAAAAAAGAAAAAGCCAAAGCACACGCCGAACGCCGCAAGATGATTGGTCTTAGCAGTTTGGGGCTCGGCGTAGAGAAGCCAAGTAAGCATCGGCAAGGTGAAGCATAGCATTGGCGCGGTTAGGAAATCGAAATATGCCGTCAGTGCGCCAATGACAAAGAACGCCAGTAGGGGTGGCGGCCCCCGGCGACGGCTCATGAATAAGGCGCCGCCCGCCGCGATAAACCAAGTCACCGCTTTCGTCGCCAGAATCCAAAACCCAAAACCATTTAGGACAAAAAACGGCAGGACAAATGCGAGCGCGACACGCCCATTGAAATCGTTCGCGAGGCGCCATGCGAGCAGGCCAAACAAAAGGAGCGACACGGTGAGAAAGTGCCCGCGAATTTCGTGGTATGGCGTTATGGAAAGAAGCGGCCTTAGCAACACGGCGTAGCCATGCCAGTAGCGGTAGTAAAAATAGGCGGGTCGCGGCTTGGGGTTCTCCAAAAATGCGCCAAGCCCACCGCAACCCCGCGGGGTGTTGGCGCGCATCGCAGCTTTAAATAGGGTGTCGTCTTCCAAGCGGTTAAGCCCGGCGGCGACGCCCGTGCACTCCGTCAGTGTATCAATCATTCGACCGTTATCCGCGGTCGCGTCGCGCATATAGTCGAAATCGCGGGCTATGTTTTTTGTGATTTCTCCGTTGTCGAGCGCGAAAGAAAGCGTCAACAAGCCCGCGAAGAATGCCGCAAGCAATGGGGCCAATAGCAGGGCGATTGCGCCTTTCGACGCCGCCTCAGTAAGGCTAAGTTGCGAATCGAGCATCGACGCGCCATTGTTTGGATCGATTTTATCTTTTGAGAAGTTCAATCTTCCAATCCAAAAAGAAAGACCGCGCCGCATGGCCGCTAAAGCTGCTGATATCAACAAAATGCCGTTCGAGGCGGCCTTAGCGGAGCTTGAGGCAATCGTCCAGAAGCTTGAGGCGGGTGAGGCTTCGCTTGAGGATTCAATAGGGCTTTACGAGCGCGGCGCCGCTCTCAAAGCGCATTGCGAAAAAGCCCTCAAAAACGCCCAGGAAAAAATCGACAAAATTGTTGTTGGGGCTGACGGCGCGCCAAAAGCGGAACCCACTGAAATCAATTGAGGTCGGCGGGCCATTTTAGCGGCGCGTTTAGCCATATTGCAGCGCCAAACGCGCCGCGTAATACTCCCATTCTGCTGATACAAACGTCCAATTGACGGTTTGCTTTTTGCTGGTGCTCGCGCGGCAAATCGTTAAGATGTGTCAACTTGCGCATACGCGCGAGCGTGTAAGGTTGAAGTTTACGCTTCAAAATTGAGAAGAGGCGATTTGATGTCCGATAAGCCCGAGAACGCTGGAACGCCGTTGTTAGATAAAGTCGATTATCCAGCGGACCTTCGAAAGCTAGACAAGTCGCAGCTTCGACAATTTGCCGACGAATTGCGCAATGAAGTCATCAACGCGGTCTCCGTGACGGGCGGGCATCTGGGCGCTGGTCTGGGCGTTGTCGAGCTCACCACCGCGATCCACTATGTTTTCAATACGCCCGAAGATCGCTTGGTCTGGGACGTTGGCCACCAATGTTACCCCCATAAAATCATTACCGGCCGTCGCGACAGGATTAGGACACTTCGCCAAGGCGGTGGGCTCTCCGGGTTCACCAAGCGGTCCGAAAGCGAATACGACCCCTTCGGCGCCGCCCACGCGGCGACATCCATTTCCGCCGCCACCGGGTTTGCGGAGGCTGCGCGGCACCTGGAAAAAGACGCAACGGCGATTGCTGTCATTGGCGACGGCTCGATGTCAGCCGGCATGGCCTATGAAGGCTTGAACAATGCCGGCCACTTGGATGCGCGCATGGTCGTAATCCTGAACGACAACGACATGTCGATTGCGCCGCCGGTGGGGGCGATGAGCGCCTATCTGGCCCGGGCGTCATCGTCCGGCGTTTACCAGGGCTTTCGCTCGTTTTCTAAACAGCTCGGCAAAAGGCTTCCTAAGGCTGTCTACAAACAGCTCGCCAAGGCGGAAGAATATGGCCGCGGCATGTTCACCGGTGGGACGCTTTTTGAAGAGCTTGGCTTTTATTATGTGGGCCCGATTGATGGGCACAATCTCGACCATTTGATCCCCGTGCTTGAAAATGTACGCGACATGAAACACGGGCCCGTTTTGGTCCATGTGGTGACCCAAAAAGGCAAGGGATACGCGCCGGCGGAAGAAGCGGCCGATAAGTATCACGGTGTTGCGAAATTCGACGTGGTCTCCGGTAAGCAGTTCAAACCAACGCCGAACGCGCCCGCCTATCAAAAGGTTTTTGCCCAGGCGCTCATCAAAGAGGCGGAAGTCGACGATAGAATTGTTGGCGTGACCGCCGCGATGCCGTCCGGCACATCGCTTGATATGTTCGCAAAATCGTTCCCCGAACGGACGTATGATGTGGGGATTGCGGAGCAACACGCGGTTACATTTGCGGCGGGGCTCGCAGCCGACGGCATGAGGCCTTTTGCTGCGATTTACTCTACATTCCTCCAGCGCGCCTACGACTCCGTAGTGCATGACGTCGCCCTGCAGAATTTGCCGGTGCGTTTCCCCATGGACCGCGCGGGTCTTGTGGGCGCCGACGGTCAAACCCATGCCGGCGCTTTTGATATCGCCTATCTTGGGTGCTTGCCAAACATGGTTCTCATGGCGGCGGCCGACGAGGCTGATCTGGTGCATCAGGTGGCGACCGCGGCTGCCTATGACGACGGTCCGATCGCGTTCCGCTACCCCCGCGGCGAGGGCATCGGTTTGGACCTGCCTGACCGCGGACGGGTCTTAGAACTCGGCAAAGGGCGCATCCTCCGCGAGGGCGAGAACGTTGCAATCCTTTCCTATGGCGCGCGGATGCAAGAGGCGATGAAAGCAGCCGATACTCTTAAAACGCACGGTCTCACGACGACACTCGCAGACGCGCGTTTTGCTAAGCCCCTTGATGTTGAGCTGGTCGAGCAACTCGCCCGCGACCATGAGGTTCTGATCACCATCGAAGAAGGATCGATGTGCGGTTTTGGCGCGATTGTGATGCACCACCTCGCGCGCGTTGGCGCTTTCGATCACGGCCTGAAGATCCGCACAATGACGCTGCCTGACGTATTCCAGGACCACGATAAACCTGCGGCGATGTACGATTCGGCGCGCCTCAATGCGGCGCATATCGTTGAGACGGTCCTGAAGGCGATGGGGCGGTCGGCAGAGATCGTCAACTTGCGCGCCTAGAACGTTTTCTGATCAAGTGGCGACCGGTTGGGCGGAAGAAAACGCGACAAAATAAAAATTTAGAGCAACGAAGCGATTCAGATTTGTGCGACGTCGCTCTAGTCAGGCCAGCCCGGCCCATCGATAGCGCCTACCGGTGGGTCGCCGGCGTCCAGACGTCTGCAGTGAACGAGGCTTACGAATTGTTGAAGCGGCGCTTTCAGGTCGATGACCGTGGGCGTTTAGACAACGCGTTGGTTCATCTGGGCGCGTTTGCAAGCCGCGCTCGCGCCCAGGCCGCGATTAAAGCCGGGTGCGTCGCAAAAAACGGATCGCTCATTAAAAAGACATCTGTGAACGTCATATCGGGCGACGTCATTGACGTTGTTGGTGACGCCTACCCCTATGTTTCGCGCGGTGGCGTAAAGCTCGAAGCTGTACTCCAACACTTCAGCGTGGACGCGTCCCAAAAAACTTGTCTCGACCTCGGGGCCTCCACCGGCGGTTTTAGCGATGTGCTTCTCCGGGCAGGGGCGGCCCGAATTTTCGCCGTTGATGTGGGCAGCGGTCAGCTCGATCCTTCAATCGCCAATGACCCAAGGGTGGTCAATCTCGAAAAAACCAATGCGCGCGCCCTTTCCCGTATGTTGATCCCGGAGGCGCTCGATATCATCGTCTGTGACGTGAGCTTTATCAGTCTGAAATTGGTCTTGCCTCCGGCGCTTCCCCTGGCCGGTTCAAGAGCGAGGCTTGTTGCGCTCGTTAAGCCGCAATTCGAAGTGGGTAAATCGCGCCTCGGCAAAGGCGGGATCGTCAAGCCGGGATATGAAAACGCCGAGGGCGTCGCTGAAGACATGGCGGCATGGATTACTAGCCAGGCCGGTTGGCGGTCGGACGGTTTTATCGAAAGCCCCATCACCGGCGGCGACGGCAACAGGGAGTTCCTTCTTGCGGCGACACGAGAAGATTAAGCCGCCGGTAAAGCGCTTCCGCTCAACAATCGAGCGCATCGGCGCGAAAGGTGAGGGCGTCGCCTTAGATCCAGAAGGCGGCGTTGTCTATGTTCCGTATACGGCGCCAGGTGACGTCGTCGACATTGAAGCCCGAGGCGACCGCGGACATGTTATCGAAACTTTCGACGCTTCCGAGCTTCGGCGCGCCGCCCCTTGTATGCATTTTGGCCAGTGCGGCGGCTGCTCTTTGCAGCACCTGGATTTGGACTATTACTACGAATGGAAAGGTCAGGAAGTGGGGTATGCGCTTCACGCCGCGCTCGGCGATCGCATTAGTAGGGTTAGCGTTGCTCCGGTTGTGCGCGTGCCGGCTGCGACGCGTCGCCGGGCAAGTTTATATGTTGATCGCAGCGAGACGCGCCCAAAGATCGGGTTTCATAAACGAAGAACACGCGACATCGTCAATATAGAAACATGTTTGATCCTGCACCCGAAACTCGCGAACTATCTGCCGTCGCTAAGACAAATTATTGAACTTTTACCCCGCACCTGGCGGCGTTTCCGGGCAAATGTAACGCTGTGCGATAATGGGTTTGATCTCGATTTACAGCCCTCGGAGCATTGCGAGGTTCTCTCCCACGAGGCTCTGCAAAGCTTGGCTGAGAGTTTTCGCGCTTCAAAGACGCTTCGCCTCTCCGTTGACGGCGACCTAATGCTCGCCCAGGAAACACCGGTCATTTCGTTTGGTGGTGTTAGGGCGCAACCCGTTAGCGGCGGATTTCTGCAAGCAAGCAGTGAAGCCGAAAGGATCATCCGTAAAGAGATTATTGGCGCCGTATCAGGCGCTAAGCACATTGCAGATCTGTTTTCCGGGGCTGGCGCGTTTTCACTTCCCTTAGCAAAAACTGCGCGCGTATCCGCCTTTGACTCCGATGCGCGGTCAATCTCCGCGTTGAAGACCGCCGCCAGTGCCCACGCAGCCGAGCTAAAACCCCTGAACGCGCAGGTACGCAACCTTTATGAACGTCCGTTGACGGCAGAAGAGCTCAACGCGTTTGATGCGGTCGTTATGGATCCGCCGAGGGCTGGCGCTCCAGCGCAGGCGAAAGCGCTCTCAAAGGGCGGTCCGAAAACGATCGTCTATGTTTCTTGTAACCCAAAGACCTTCGCTCGCGACGCGCGGTATTTGATTGACGCAGGCTACGCCCTAACGTTCGTTACGCCCATTGATCAGTTTGTTTATTCATCGCACACGGAACTTATTGGCGTCTTTGTTTGGGGCCGGCGGTGAGGTGTTCCCCTTCACAACGGCGCGCTAATCGCGTTCACCGCGACTTGCGCCTTGCCGTGGGCGCTCTCGCGCGCCTTAACCAAATCCGATGAGGTAATTCAGTCTTGGTGAAGTCCTACGAGGGGCCTTTGCCGATGATGATCAAGAAAATCAGCATAATGCCGATCGTCACGGCTTGCGCCATGACGCGCAGCCTCATCAATCGGTTTCCTTTGTCTTTGGCGAAGTCGCCGCCCTTTGCGAGCGAATAAATCCCAAGCCCAAGGATGATCGCGGTGGCGCCTAGCCCAATCGGGATTAACAAAAATACGAGCCCGTCCATGTTGGGTTTCCTCTCTTTTCCGCGCGAGCAGTCTAGAGCCGCTTGCTTTCCCTCGGTCGACCTGAAGGAACATTAGGCGCCTGAATTGTCGCGCTGCAGTTGCGGAACTGACGGGCGAACCGTCAACCCACAAAAAATTATTTGCGAAGCGCTAAAGCATTTCGGTGTTTAAAAAAACGCGTCGCTATATCTTGATACGAGGGTCGCGTAATGGTTGGTTCTCGCGAGTTTTTTTACGGAGCCTCTTTAAAGCTCGTATCCCGCGTCGACAACTGGCCCCTGGGGCGCAACACCCTGTCCAACGCCATTTAGCTTCTGCAAATAGGCCCGAATATTGGCGTCTGCCGGCTGGGCGACACCGAGCCCCCCTTCGGCGGGGCTCGCAACCATTGGCGGCTTAATTTCGCTCAATGTGAAATCCATCCGGATATCGTAGGTTCGCTGCGCTTGATTTCGCAGGTATCGCTGGGCGTTGTACCACTGGGCTTTCAAGTCGCCATCGGTGCAGCTTTCAAGTTCGGCCCCGCGGGCCCCCCACCGGCGTTCCGGGCAATGGTAGGGGTCAAACGAAAGGTCGAACAGGCGCTCCATCACGTGACCCAATTTCAGTTCCACGCTCATTTCGTCGGAGCGCTTATAGTAGATTTTGCACGCCGCTGCTTC
The DNA here is from genome assembly GCA_039197915.1 of Pseudomonadota bacterium. Classification (GTDB taxonomy): domain Bacteria; phylum Pseudomonadota; class Alphaproteobacteria; order Caulobacterales; family Parvularculaceae; genus JAJFFW01. Next base: position 8,934 of record JBCCTV010000054.1, read on the forward strand.
TTCTTCAAAAGCGTCGAGCATGTCCGCCGCCAGGTCGTCGCCACCATAGGCAATCGATGGATCGCCCGCTTGAGTGCGCTCGAAAAGCTCCTGGGCGGTCCGGCGCAGCTCAATAAAACTCACCTTTAACCGGGCGTCCCGTGAAGGCGTTGAATAGGCTTCCCATACGCCATAAGTGCCGTAAATATTAGGCGGTAGTTTGTTGGGGTGCGGACGCAAATGGACGCCGTCCCGACGGGCTCGGCTTACGGCAACCCGGCGGGCTTTAATATCGCCGCATATCGATCGCAACCCAAAGCGAAGTTCGGTGACGGGGTTGTAAACAAAATCGGGCGATGCGAGGCGGCGTCGTACAAAGTCGAAATACTTCAGTGTACGCCCTTCATATTGAAACTCGCCATAGTGCCAGATACCGCCGGGGTGTGGCGCTGTTCCGAAAAACTGCTCTAGAGAAAAGCCCGGGATCTGATCATTTTTTGCAGCGGCGACTTTGCCGCCAACAAAGTAGCCGTCCTCGGTTTTTGTGGCGCCCTCAAGCGTTATCGGCCGCCAGGCTTTGATGCCGGCGCCGAGGGCCGGCTTTGCACGCATAAAGTTTGGGCCATAGACTGTGCGTGTGACCGAATTATCAGGATGGGAAGCTACGATCAGTATGCGCCCGTCATCCAAGACATCATAGACAATGCCCACATGGCCAAAAATGTCATAGGCGATTGAGCCCGCGCGCACGGTCTCGCGGCTGATCTGCACGGGATAAAAATCATCAAACAAGCGACGATCGCCATTGCGCGGGTCGGTGCGGAACATCGCTGTGGAAACCTCGCCGCCGATGCGGGCGATGAAGCCCGGCGCGGATATTGGCGCTGAACCGATCGCATCGCGCCGTGCGCTGACGACGTTGCCGCCCCGTGAATAGCGGAGGTCTTCTGCGGTCCCGTCGGCCGTGCGCATGGCGCGTTGGTAGCTAAAGGGCAGGCCGTTCTTCCAGGCATAGTAGGCGCGCAGAATATAGGCCATGTCGGCGCAATCGCCGCTGTAGCGTCGCTTATCGGTTTTTCGATAGGGGTTTGCCGGGCTCGCCAAGCACTCGCCGAGGGTTAGGCAGTTTGAGCGCCCGATGGCGCGCACAAAGGCCTCGTACCCGGCCTCGTCACGTTCGTCCCAAGATGTTTTGACGACGCGCCATGCGGCGCCTTCGTTTATCGCAGTCTCTAAGACGGCGCGGCCGGCGTCATCGGCGCCAACGGGCGAAGCGCCGTGAGATACGCCTGCGAATAGCGAAAGTGCGACGGCGGCGACGCCAATGCGGGTCATCGGCGCTGCAAAACGCTTTAGACCGGCGGAAATCGCTTTGACGCATGACACAAACATACCTGACATTAACCCGACGTTTACTAAATCGGTAGGCCCTTTTTGGCGGCGCGTCATGGCGCTATTGGGGCGCGATCCCGCGCCGTATGTCTTCAGTGACACGCAACTCTCGGATGACCTAATTTGCGGGTTCGGCGTGCGTTAACCCTGTATTCGCGTTGTGCGGACTAGCTTTTCCGCCATGAGCGAAAAACTTGAGAAATCCTCGCTGGTCGCCGGCGACCGACCGCGCACCCGCTGTGCCAGTGATCCTGCAAGTGGCCTTGCCAGCGACCCTGCGACGCGAACAATCGGCCTTTTGTGCAGCGAGAAAGAAACGCCGTTTTTTCAGGACTTTATCGCCGAGCGCGACGCCAACGCGCGCGTTCTGCGGATTACCGATGGGGCGGCGTTAGCGAAGGTTGTCGAAGAAACGGGTGGCTTTGTACGATTAATCTCATTTTTGAGCGACTTCATCGTGCCGTCGGCAACTTTATCGAAGCTGCGCCTGACGCCCTACAACATTCACCCGGCGCCGCCACGATATCCGGGAGCACACCCCGAAAGCTTTGCGGTTTGGGAGGGCGCCAAAACCTACGGCGTTACCGCGCATGAGATGGTCGCGAAAGTCGATGCGGGCGCGATCGTTGCGACAACGATGTTCGCGATTGACGGCCCTCGTGAACGCCTTGCCCTAGCAGACAGGGCTTACGCCGAGGCGATCAAGGTATTCGCCGTTGTTGCCGCCCATTGCGCTGAAAGCGATCTCCCAATGGCGCGGATGGATACGCGCTGGGGAGCACGCAAATATTATCGGAGAGACTTTCGCGCGCTCTGTTTGGAGCCAAAAGGAATGTCGCCAATCGATCGAGACCGTTTAAAGCGCGCCTGTGGCCCAGACTTCGTACCGTTTGAACAACAGGGGCAAAGCGATAGCCGCGCGCTCGCCTAATCATTTGCGTTCTTAAGATTTTGCTTGAAACAAGCGCTGGCGCCACAGGCCGCTGACACGGTTTCCAAACTTCAATATTCTTGAGTTCATGAGCTTTTCTAACGGTATGGACGAGCCGCTAAAGCGCGCTCTCGCAGTCATTGATGGGGTGATGCAAGGATCGACCGTGCCGATGACAATTGCAGATGCGGTTGCTGAGGATATGCCAATTATTCTGGCAAATCCTGCGTTCGAAGCGCTTACTGGATATGGGGTGGACGAAACCGTCGGTCGAAATTGCCGCTTTCTACAAACGGCTGCCACGAAACCTGAAAGCGTCGCTGCGATCCGCCACGGAATTACGTCGGCGACGGAAGTCAGCGTAGACATCCACAATCGGCGCAAAGACGGGTCCGAGTTCATCAACAACCTGTTTATATTTCCGCTTTTTGCCGCAAACGACCGAAAGTCGCCGCGGTTTTTTATCGGATCGCAATTCGAGTTGCACCGGGAAAACGATCGCAACGGGTCGACTGATCACAAGCGGGCGTACCGCTTTTTCGCTGAAGAAGCAGCGGAGGCGCTGACCCGAACAAGCCGTGACTCACAGCGCCATCTTAAGGCGACGGCGCAGCAGCTCGCCATTTCAATGAAGCTTATTGTGCAGACAAAGCTCTTGAGCTTATAGCCCCAACTTTCGTTTGATCTGACTATTGCGGCTCAGCCCCTTTGAAGCTGGTTGACCCGCCCTGCAGTCGCGCTTACGCCGAGCGCCATGAAAACTGAGACGGAAAACCAGCAGCAGAGGTCCTTTCAAGGACTGATCCTCACCCTCCAGTCATACTGGGCGGAACGCGGCTGCGTCATCCTTCAGCCCTATGACATGGAAATGGGAGCGGGGACTTTTCACCCGGCGACAACCTTACGGTCGCTGGGCCCCAAACCCTGGCGGGCCGCCTATGTGCAACCCTGCAGACGCCCGACGGACAGTCGGTATGGCTCAAACCCCAACCGCTTTCAGCACTACTACCAGTTTCAAGTGGTCTTGAAGCCGAGCCCAGACAACATCCAAGAGCTTTACCTAGGCTCACTCGATTCAATCGGCGTTGATCGAACCATCCACGATATTCGCTTTGTCGAAGACGATTGGGAAAGCCCTACCCTCGGCGCATGGGGGCTCGGCTGGGAGGTTTGGTGCGACGGCATGGAGGTCACCCAGTTCACCTATTTCCAGCAAGTGGGTGGGATTGACTGCAATCCTGTCACCGGAGAAATCACCTACGGATTGGAACGCCTGGCGATGTATGTCCAAGGCGTCGACAACGGGTATGACCTGGATTTCAATGGCGCCGGCGTCACCTATGGCGACGTGTTCCACCAGCAGGAAGTCGAGTTTTCCCGGTATAACTTCGACCTGGCGAACACTCGGGATCTCTTTGAGCAGTTCAAAGAGGCGGAAGCCTCCTGCAGCGCTATTATCGACGCTGGTGAGCAAGCGGGCGCCCCGATGCCGCTACCGGCCTATGACCAATGCATCAAGGCAAGCCACCTCTTTAATTTGCTGGATGCGCGCGGCGTGATTTCCGTCGCCGAACGGCAGTCCTATATTCTCCGGGTGCGCGCGCTCGCGACCGCCTGCTGCGATGCGTGGTTAAAGAGCCCTCAAGGACGAACCGAAGGCGCTGGTCAGATCGACTACGGCGTCAAAGCTGGCTAAGCCAGGTGAGATAATTTCGATTATGAAACGAAATTAGTATTCACTGGCGTTTCGGTGGCTGCATTGCTGTTGCGATCTGAACAAGCGCCCTTTGGCCCCGATTTCCTTTCGGGCTTTTCATCCCGGTTTACCCAAGTTCCAGTATTCTATCCGGGAGCTTTGAACTCAGCTTTATTGCGGCAAATTGGCGGGCCAAAAGGAGACGCGTTGAAATGAAAGTGGTTAGGCGTTTTTCGCTTTTGATTATTATGGCCTTGAGCACACAAGGCTGCGTGATTGCGGCGGCCGCAGGGGCCGGCGCATTAATCGCTGACGAAATCAGCGAGCGCGACGGTAAATTTGACCCGCTCGAAAAAGCCTATGACGGCGATAAAACCACCGAGCCGATCATCGACGATGGCATCGATGGCGACTGACGCGCTGTAAGGGCCTGCAGTAGACAAAGGCTGCGTAAGCCTTTGTTTTGAGGGCTTTGCCGTTTTATTTCAAAAGCTTAGGCGGCCAAATCAGGGTCGCACATAATCCGCCGAGCGCGATCACCGACAACACGTAGAAGTTTGTGGTGGCGGAGACTTTGTTCCCAAGCTTCACAACGCGCGTCTCGGGCTTCTCCGGGAGATAGGTCATGCGCACCTCAGTCCCGATCGACGCCCGCGTGTAAAAATCCGCGTTCACCTTCTCGACAAACCGGATCGCATGGCCCTGGCGGGTTTTGTATTCTAAGCGAGCGCGCCACGGCCCGGCCCCTCTGCGTGCGCGCCTTGTCCGTTGCCAGATTTTTCGTTCGACCTTGAAGAGCTCGACCACGCGGGCTGTCGTTTCGATGCCCCGGGTTTCGAAAGCGTGCTCAAGGGGAACCCTAACAAGGGGCGTGTAGAACATGCCTGCGAGCCCAATACCCAACAGTATCGGGCCTAGCCAGCGGCGTGGGACGCCGCCGGCGCATCGGGTAAGTCCGCTTAAAATCATATCGGTTACGCTGGCAAAATGGTTCGTAACAAACAGTAAATCCGGCGCAGAGGATTGCAGTGGCCTGCCGTGTGGGTTCGCCAGAGCGCTAAACCCGCGCTTTACGCTGATGAGGGGCAGGTGATAGGGGCTTCGAGCTTCTTGCCGCTCCCTCAAAAGGTTCTGTGAATATGATCCTGCCCCATTTCATGCGCCCAATCGGCGCCCGCTTGGTCGGAAAACACGCTAGGGTCTCCTGATGGAGAAGAAGAAGAAAACCAGCGATCGCCATAGCGGCCTATTGAATGGCTATCAGTCCGGCGACAGCCCATTTTTTAAGTGGGCCTGTGAACATTTGGGCGACCTGGTGCTCACAAATTGGTCCTGGGGCGAAATCGAAATGGACTGGTCAATCGGCGATAAAATGGTGATGCCGGATGGCGTCATGTTTGGTGGGCATATTGCGTCGGTCGCTGATCATATTGTTGGGCTCGTTTCCATGTCTGTGCTTGAGCGGGATGACGAACGGTTTCGGACCTCGCGGCTGGAGACCAATTTCTTCCGCCCCCTAATTAAACCCCGCGCGCGGGTTATTGGTCGCGTCACGAACGCCTCGAAAAACCTAATCCACGCAGAAGCCGATATTTTCAACGCCAATGACAAGCTTGCCGTGCGCATCTACGCTGTTCAGATGAAGCGGATGACGGCCGAGTGAGCGCAGCTGATAAAGCGCCGATAAAGGCTCCTATCTATGTGTTTGACGGGGAGTGCGTTCTCTGTTCGCGCGCCGTGCGCTATGTTTTGAAATATGACCGCACCACGCCGCCCATTCGGTTTGCCGCCATCAAATCGGATGAGGGGCGCAGGATCGCAAAATCAGCCGGCGTCAATCCTGATGATCCGCATACGTTTATTTATGTCGATGAAGACGGCGCCCAATATCTCCTCTCAGAGGCGGTGTTCGCCATGGCGGAGCGCGCAGGCGGGCCGGCGCGTTTTGTGCCCATTTTCCGGTTTATCCCGCGCCCTGTTCGAGACTGGGTTTATGCGCGTTTGGCGAACAACCGGTATGCCTTGTTTGGCAAACTCGACGCTTGTTACACGCCAACGCCGGAAACGCGCGAGCGCTTTACGCTTTAATTCCGCCGATTTTCTTTGCGCGCCTGCCGCTTAGCGCGCACGCGACCGGTAGGGATTTCGACCCGGTGGGGGCCGGGGGGGCGCGAGGGGGGCGCGAGGGGGCGGGGGGTAGGGGGGGGGGG
>JBCCTV010000055.1:0-15111 GCA_039197915.1 Pseudomonadota bacterium
GCCGCCGCCTACACCAGCGCTCGTGAGAACACCAGACGCCCATGCCCGAAAAGCCCGCTTCAAAGACCATGGGGAAAGTACGCCCCATAATTTCGCTGGCGAGGCTTCTAAAAAGATCAGTGGATTTCCCCTGGCGGCGGCCCTGGCTGTGGGATAGGCTTTGCGTACTTGGTAACCGCATACAAGGGAGTTTTGGGTGGCGAATTGGATGGGGATCGGCGCTGCCGCCGTATTAGGGCTTTTAGGATCAACACACTTAGCGGCTGCGCAGTCTGGTTTTGGTCCCAATCAAGCAGGACCTGGCGTCTCGAGCCCGCGAAACTTGGTACAAAACTTCGACGTGGACCAGCTGGGCCCTATCTTGACGGAACTTGGTTTCGTGTGGACGGAGCGGCGCATGTCCAACGGGGTTCCCTACCTTGCCTCAAATTATAACGGCGCGCTCGTTATAAATTTCATTCCCGCCGCTTGCCTAAACGAGCAAGGCTCAAACTGCATTGGTTTGATCACGCTCGCGCAATTCGACGGCGTGCGGGCAAACCCACAATCGATCGCGGCTTTCAACCAGAAATACTGGTTCACCTCAGCGGGCTCCCTGTCGAGCGGAGCAGGCGCTTATATCAGCCGGTATGACATCGCTGATTTTGGGATCCCGCGCGGCAACCTTGCGTCCAGCATCAAAAACTTCGTAGTCCTCGCCTCAAAGTTTCAAGATGAAATTTCATCCGGCGCACGCACCGTTAGCCTTGATGGCTATGCAGATGATTTGTCTGCGTCCTACCTGAACGCGAATGCGGCGGCGCAAGCGGGCATCGCGTTGCCGAGAACGCGGGACTTCAACGGCTCTGAACGCCACGCCGTTGAGTTTGAAGCAGCGCCAATGATTGTCAAAATTCTCGCCGAAGATCCTGAAGCGCCGCGCAATAAAATCTCCAACACGCCGCTGAAGTAGCGCGGATGATCCATACGGGATTAATAGACTGATCGTGTGACCGTTGAAGCTGCTTAAGCCATCCCGCGGGAAGGCAAGCCGCGTTAAATGCAATTTCCCGGTGAAGCGCAAAAGCGCACAGCGGAGGCCCTCCGTGGACGACGCACCGCCTGGAACTGGAAATTCACAAAAGGCAACAGCGTCTTTGTAAGGGGCGGCACGTAATTATAATCGATTTCCGCGACAACAAGTGAAGCATTCGGGTCAACGATTGTCGCGCTGACTTTCGTGTATTCAGTTCCCACCGCATAGGGCTCTGCGCCAGCGCTGTCGCGACTCCAGCCGACAACAATTTTATTGGTGTCAGGATCAACCTCTAGGCTAACGGCCGTGAATGTTACGGTGGAGCCGGAGGGCAATGCGTTGCTCGTGGGGTTAACGACGCTTGAAACCCCAACGAAAAGATCATTGAGCGCTGCTGCTTCGATCTCCATTTCCTGGGCCACTATGTCGGCCAGCATGTGCGCCGCATTGGATGCGCGCCGGCCGGCAGCGAAGGCGCTCGCGCCCTCAATTGCCGCAAAGAACGCAAAGATCATCACCGGCGCGATCAGCGCAAACTCAACCGCGGCGAGACCACTTTGAGATTTCGCGCGATAAGACCCCCGGCTTGCGGATCCGCTTGTAGCCTTTGGGCCTCGAGGTAAGAATTTCAAAAAGTTACGCATACCAATCACATACCATGGGCGCTCTGCGACTAAGGCGCAGGCGGGGTTGGATCAAAAGGCTCATTACGGAAGATTTCCACCGCGACCATTTCCCGAAAACCGTCGCCATTTGTCGGGATGTCAACGCCGAGCAATGGATTAAACGGTTTGTGGAGGAAGCAAACGCGGACGCGAACGATTGAGCGCGGGTTGCCGAAATCAGCGGCGTTGAACTGTGCCCCCGGCAGGCCAGGGTTACCGCTGTTGCGACATTGGATGGCGGCGTTCGGATCAGCGAGATCGTTCGCAAGCGCCTGAAAATCTGCAAATGTCTCGATGTCGACGGTGAGGCGTTGGTTGCAGGGCCCGAACGTGTCGACGATGCTGCAGATCTGGTTGAAAAACGCCTGGGGCGTCACTGAGTTGCGCACGGCTTGGCCGGTGCGAACCGTGCGGGCGGCCGTCTTCACCGCCTCATTCACGACCGCATCGACGAAAAAGAAATATCCGCATTCCAAGACGGCGAAGGTCATCGCGAAAAACGCCGGCGCCACGAGGGCGAACTCCACCGCCGCAGAGCCTCTCTGCGCGCGCTTGCGACGCTTAAACCCGCCACGCAAATCCTCGCGACGCGCAGCGATTTGTCGCCCACTGCCCGAACCGTCGCTCGCCCGTGGTCGGGCCAGCGACCCAGCGCCGATCGCACCCGCTAGTGCTGCGAAGAAACCCATACTATCGCTGCCTTACCTGAACGCCCATGCGGGTCGTTTTGATTAACGCGTGCAATTTTGTCGCCAAATATTATTAACGTTCAGTCATGAATTATTGTTAATGCGCCAAAGCGCGCTGAAACAACCCACGGCCCACTCGATCCTTGATCTTTATCGCCAGAAATCGTTTTTCTGCCGTGAGCATTTTTCCGAAAATTTGAGTAAAAGGACGAACCCATGGCGGTTGAACGAAGCGGCCTCACTTTTACAGGCGAGCTGACGCCCCAAGACGATGAAATTCTAACGCCGGAGGCCTGCGCTTTTTTGAAGTCGCTCGTTGACGCCTTCGCAGACGAGCGCGATAGCCTTTTGGCGGCGCGGCGGGAATGGCAAGCAAAGGTCGACGCCGGCGCGCTGCCTGATTTCCGACCCGAAACAGCCGATATTCGCAATGGCGATTGGCGCTGCGGACCGCTTCCCAAGGCGCTTCTCGATCGCCGCCTGGAAATCACCGGGCCCGTCGATCGCAAAATGGTCATCAATGCGCTCAATGCCGACGTGAAAGTTTTCATGTCGGATTTCGAGGACGCCCTGTCGCCGACCTGGCGCAATGTGATCGAAGGCCAGACAAACCTGCGCGATGCGATCGCGCGCACAATTTCGTTTGACGATCCAAAGTCAGGCAAGCACTACGCGCTTGGCGATGACCCGGCGGTGCTGATTGCGCGCGTTCGTGGGCTCCATTTGGACGAAAAGCACGTGCTCGTCGACGGAAAGGCGATCCCAGGCTGTCTGATGGATTTCGCCCTTTACTTTTTCCACAACCACAAAGCGCAATTGGAGCTAGGACACGGGCCCTACTTCTATGTCCCAAAATTGGAACACTTTGAGGAAGCGCGCTGGTGGAACAAGGTTTTTGTGGCGGCGCAGGAAGCGGTAGGGCTGCCGATTGGAACCATCAAAGCGACGATGCTGATCGAGACCCTGCCGGCGGTCTTCGAAATGCACGAGCTCCTCTATGAAATGAAAGACCACGCAGCGGCGCTCAATTGCGGTCGTTGGGACTACATTTTCAGTTATATCAAAACCCTTAAAGCCTACCCCGATCGACTGCTTCCCGACCGGCACGCGGTGGGCATGGATAAGCCCTTCCTGGACGCCTATTCACGGCTTTTAGTGGCGACCTGTCACCGGCGCGGGGCGCTTGCGATGGGCGGTATGTCTGCATTCCTGCCAGCCAAAACCCCGGAAGAAGACGCCGCGAACAAAGAAAAAGTCCGCATCGACAAACAGCGTGAAGCGGACAACGGTCATGACGGCTCATGGATCGCCCACCCGGCCCTCTCGGATGTCGTCAACAAAGTCTATACGGACGCGTTCCAACCTTCCCAGACGAACCAATTGGCCGCAACCCGCGACAATGACGGCGAAATCACTGCCGGCCATCTGCTTGCGACCCCTGAGGGGCCGTTCACCGAAGGCGGCGTCCGCAATAATGTGCGGGTCGCGTTGCAATATATTGAGGCCTGGCTCGGCGGCCTCGGCGCGGTTGCGATTTACGGACTGATGGAAGACGCCGCTACGGCGGAAATTTCTCGCGCGTCGATCTGGCAACAGATTAAGCACGGCGCGACGCTCGACAGCGGCGAAAAAATGACGGCCGAGCTTTTCAGCCGCATCCTCGATGAAGAAAGCGACGTTGTGAAAGAAGAAGTCGGCGACGAACGCTGGGCCGCCGGCCACTTCGACAACGCCAAAGGTCTCCTCGCAGACCTTTGTTTACAGGATGATTTTGCTGAGTTCTTGACCCTTGGGGCCTACCAGAAAATCTAAGCGATAGCGGCCATACCGGGCGATTGTTTTCCGCCTGGTATGGCCATTCCGGCGGCCTTGGCAACAAGCTAAAGTTGCCTGCTTTTGCGAACGAAATGTCATTCGCCAAAGAAAAGGCCGTTGCTCGGGCGCTTGACATTCCGGCCTCGCAAGGGCCCTTTGACGTTAGGGTATTGCGTCTTAACGACCACTCGATGCTATGCCGTTCGCAGGGCGTCGCCTGGTTCAATGGCGAGGCGCTGGTGTTTTAACCCGAGGCTCTGAGGGGACGCCGCATGGGTGGGCTCGATTATTTTTTGCGGTTAGCGGCCGTCGCTTGCGTCGCCGCTTTGCTGGGTCTCTTTATCGCGAGACCGAGCGCGCCCGATCGGATGGCCGAGCGCGTCACCGCCCTATCCAACGCCCCCGGTCCCGCGCTTGCAACAAAGCCCTGCGGCCTCAATCGCGAGCCGCTCACCGGGCCCTTTGCAAATATTGCCGACGTCATCAGCGTTTCGCCCTTGGGCGGCATCACAGCACCGGGCGAAGTCCAACCGGCGCCGTATATCCGGGTCAATACGCGCAAAGGCGCGACGGTTTTTGAACGCAGACAAACGGACGCGCTAGCGCCGGCGCGGGTTGATATCACCGCCATAGAACGACGGCTAAGCGCTGCGGAAACCGGGAAAACCCGCACAATCTGGACCGTGCACTTCGCACTCTGCGAAGGCTACACGCTCGTCTATGACGACCTTGAAAGCGTCAGCAGCGAAATTCTGGAACGGGCGGGCGGTCTCGCGTCGTTTGAAGAAGTTGGCGGGCCTGAACATCTCGCAAAGACCGTTCAGATCCGCGTCGCCAAAGGCGCCCCCGTGGGCTCAGGCCGCGGCTTTGATGTCGCCTTCCATGACCTTACCGCCCCGCCAGCCACACTCGCCCGCCCAGAGCGCCACGCCACGAACATTTATGCGCGCGCCGGCGTCACGCGAACCTCACCGGAGTTGATCAAAGCCGTAACCCCGGACGTGCGCCAAGCGCGCTGCGCCATCGACTACATGCCAGACGCGTTGCGCGCCAATTGGTCTGCACTCCTAAAAGATCAGTATGGGATGCGCACCGCCAAAGGGGCGGACACCTGCCGCACGCAACTCATTACCGAACCCGGCGCCGCCCAAGGGGTATGGCACACAAGCCCCGCCCATAATGGCGCGACCACCAAAGTCTCAGCGATTGCGCTCGGACCCGACACCATCAATCCGGAAAAACAAATATTCGCCCTGCACGGACGGGTGAAATCACTGACGCCAGAGCTGATCGCGCTCGGGCCGTTTGAACCGGAACAGAAAGAGAAGGCCGCGAAAGACTTCATGACCTTCGCAGGCAATGATGAGACGAGCCTCGTCAACACGCCCTTTAACGCAGTCGTGCCGGGCCCACTCTACTGCTACCAAGGGTTACGCGCTAATTTCGTTGGCCCACGGATGAGCGGCGTCATGCTCATGTCAATCAGCGATACGCAAGGAACCCAAACCCCGCTTTTAAAACTTGAAGCGCGCGGTGACATCGCTCAGTGCGCCGACCTTCCCCAACCCTGGGGTTTTTCTGGCGCGGAGACAACATTTTACCGTTAGCGCGCTTCGCGGATAAGTGTGTGCGGTTGACGGTTCCCATCCGTCAACTCCGCAAAAGAAGCGCGACAAAACAAAGACCTAGAGCCGCGTTCCGATTCTATTGGAACGTGAAAGGCTCTAGCGCGCCAGGCGGTCAGATCGACCCTCTTTTAGCTTACCTCGTTTGGTTTGAGGGCCTGTTGCCCCGCAGGGTTCAAGCCTGCCGGCGCTCTTTCGCCAACGATTGGTAATCGGGGCGCCCTTTGCCCTCCCATTCGCGCCAAATCTCGCCGAATTCCTCGCCGAACGGGTTCTCGCCACGCAGCCGCATCGTCCCGCGTCGGATCGTCCAATCCTCTGGCGACAGCGCGATCGCTTTTTCCCAGTGGATGCGCGCCGCATCAGCGTTTCCGTCCTTATAGAGATAATTACCGAGCGCGAATTCAGCGCGCGCGAGCTGCTCGTCGAATGTCGGCGGCATCTGGGACGCACGCGCTTGCGCGTCCGATAAATCCGCCTCGCCGGTTTTGACCCAGGCCCGCAACGCCGCGAGATGCGGCTCGCAATCAAGGCCGTGCGCAAACGTAAATACATTCGATCCGTGTTCGACTGAAGGCGGGCGACGAATAAGACCGTCCTCGTCGATCCAAACGACCGACGGAACATTGATCAGGCCATACCGCTCCGAAATCACATGATCGGTGTCGATCAACGAGGGATGGGTCGGCGATGCGCGTTCAATGAATTCGCGCGCGTCTTCAACGTGGCTGTCCTGCGCGACCGTGATGATCGTGAGCCCATCATCCTTTAGCTCGTCGTATAGGGACTGCCAGACTGGCATATCCTCGCGGCATCCGCACCAGGAGGACCAGGCGACGAGAAGGACTTTGCGGCCCCGGTGATCGGAAAGCCGATGGATCGTTCCGCTTAAATCCGGAAGCGCGAATTCGGGCGCGCGCATGCTGTCTTGTTCATCGCGCCGTTGGTCGACGGGAGCGCCGAGCGCTGCGGCGCCCGTGCTTTCGTCCACCGCAAGCGGCGCGCCGATCGCGTCGGCGAACGCGGCCAAATCGATGAAGGGCGCATCGAAACGGTTCGACCCTTTCATCGGAATGCAGATCTCGCCCCGACATAATCCCACATCCTTAAACGCCCAACCCGAGGCTTCGCTCAACCCGGCGCGGTCGACCGAAAGGCCGTCTGCGTTCTGGTCCACGGGAACATGATGCGCCTCGCCATTGTGAATGATCGCAATATGGGACGGGGTTTCGGTCATTGTTCAATTTCCTCCGACATCGGCGAACGATCTGGCGCTCGCTCACTTATTGCGACCCGAGAGCCGCCATGGTGTTATCGACACTAACGATACCAACGATAGCAACGATAACAAAGGGCGACGGCGAATTCACCGCCGCCCGCGAGAAGAGGAAACCCATGACGCATCGCATCATCATTTGGGGCACGGGCTTTGTCGGCGCACGCACGCTCCGCGCCGTTCTCGAAAACCCGGCCTACGAACTTGCCGGCGTCATTGTCAGCAATCCGGATAAAGACGGTATCGACGCTGGCGTTCTTTCGGGCGGAGAGCCCGTCGGCGTCGCCGCGTCAACGAACGCGGATGAAGTCCTGGCGCGCGACGCGCACGCGGTCGCGTATTTTGGCCCCAGCGCCATGTATGCAGAGCAAAATATTGAAAACTTCAAGCGCGCGCTCAGCGCTGGCAAGAACGTCATCGACACGTCGATGGGCGGGCTCATTCACCCCGCGACCGCGCCGGCGGAGATGACCGAGCCCATCGCCGCCGCCTGCGCGACCGGTGGTGTGAGCTTTTTGTCGACGGGCATCGATCCTGGGTTTGCAAACACGCTCTTTCCCCTCGCGTTGATGGGGCTCGCCGGCCGCGTCGACACAGTCCGTATCCAGGAGATTATCGACTTCGGCACATATCCGGTCGCCTCGGCCGCAACGACGATGGGGCTCGGCCTGGCGCCGGGCGAGCCCGCCATGATCGGCATGCCAGGGGTCGCGACCCTCGCCTGGGGCGCAGCGATGCGCCTGATCGCGGACAAGATGGGCGTCGTTTTGGAGCGGGTCGACGAGGTTTATGAGCAATGGTTTACCGAGGACGAGATCGTTTACCCGACCGGCGTCGTCAAACCCGGTCATTGCGGCGCGGCGCATACCGAGATTCAGGGCGTTGTCGCAGGCGAGCCGCGAATCTTCATCGACCATTATCACCGCATGGCGCCGCAAGCGGCCCCAGACTGGCCAAAAGCGACGCTATCAGAAATCGATACGTACCGGGTTGAAATAAAAGGAAGCCCGAACATCGTGCAGGAAACGACGTTCCGCGACGCCGTTTCAGGCGACGGGAACGCCGGCGGCTGCCTTGCGACCGGCATGCATGCGATCCACTTGGTTCCAGCGCTTGTCGACGCGCCGCCTGGCTTGTTCAATGTCGCGGAACTGCCGCTAGCGGTCGGCCGTGGCGTGTTTGACGCCCGCGCGGAAATGGGAAAATCAATATAGAGCAACGATGTGGTGCGGATCAGTGCGACGGATGCTTTAGTCCGAGCACCAATTACCGCGCATCCCCTCCACTGCGAACCCGTTTTCTGAAAGCGCCGATGACAGGTCTTCGCCGTTTTCGTTTTCGACCGTTGCAACAACGCGCCCGCCATATTTGTCGCGCTGGATATTTCGCAGCGTAATCCGCCCGCTCGCCACAAAATCGGCGACAAACGCCTTGGCCTCGCGTGCAAGCGCGCGTTCAGCGTCGCATTTTGGACGAAAGATCTCCGGCGCATCGACGCCAGCAACGCGCACGAGCACGGAGACTTCTTGATCGAGCCAGATCTGCGCCGTCGCCCGCACGGTATCCCCGTCAACGACGCGCTCGACCGTCGCGGATATGGGGCCGGCGATAATGCTGGCTGCAATGGGCAAAACTATACTCGGCATAGTTGTATTTCTACGTTATGCCTGTGTTCTTGGATTGTTCCAAGGGGATTTTTCGTTCAGACGCTGCGAAAAACCACGCAAAACATCAGAAATCAACACAGCGCCCTTTGCGCTCCCAGTCGCCATATCTCGTTGGCTCAGGCCCAGCGGGACCGCCTTTTTCGCCCGCGCGTCGCGCTTCCTCGCGCGCTTTTTCGCGGCGGTCTTCCGCCTCTTTGAGGGCTCTCACGGCAGCCGCCGGCAATTCTTTTTCCGTTTCGTCGTTCATATCGACCCTGTCCATGGGGGAGGCGTCACAACCAAACCGACAACCTCTCCGTATCAGACATAAGTCTAAGGGACCGAAAAACAATGAACGGAATTCGCACGGGCATGTTGCTGGCCTTCCTCACGGCGCTTTTCGCCGGGGTTGGGCTGATGTTGGGTGGAACGACCGGCATGGCGCTGGCCTTCCTATTCGGCGTTGGAACGAATTTTTTCGCCTATTGGAACGCCGATAAAATTGTTCTGCGTATGTATAACGCAGAGCCCGTGGATCGCAGTCACGGATCGGGCGTGGTGCGGCGGTTCGTTGAGATGACGGAAAACCTCGCCACGGGCGCAGGCATGCCAATCCCAAAGATTTTCCTCATCAACTCAGAGCAACCGAACGCCTTCGCCACCGGACGAAACCCAGAAAACGCAGCGGTTGCAGCGACTACTGGCCTCCTCCGCATACTGAATGAGGGCGAGATTGCCGGCGTCATGGCCCATGAACTGGCCCACGTGAAAAACCGCGATACGCTGACGATGACGATTACCGCGACAATCGCGGGCGCGATAACGACGCTTGCAAATTTTGCGCTTTTCTTCGGCGGCGGCAATCGCAACCAAGGCGGCATTATCGGTGTGATCGCCGTTATGATTTTGGCCCCAATGGCGGCGGCGCTCGTGCAGATGGCGATCAGCCGAGCGCGGGAATATGAAGCGGACCGTGTCGGCGCTGAAATTTGCGGCCGACCCGACTGGCTCGCCTCAGCGCTAGCAAAAATTAGTCAGGGCGCCGCGCGCATTCCAAACGAATATGCTGAACGTCATCCCGAAACCGGGCAAATGATGATCATCAACCCGTTGACGGGCGGCGGCCGCGATAATTTGTTCTCGACCCACCCGGACACCCAAAACCGGATTGATCGGCTTTTGGATATGGGACAGATGAATACGGGACGAAGCGATAACCCCCAAAGATCAGCGAGCGCCGCACCATCGGTGCCAAACGTCGGCGGCGCCAGCTCAGCTTCCGGGCCGTGGGAGTAAAACGGCAAAGTTAGCCGCGCGGGCCATGGCGAACGAAAACAAAACCCTGCCGACAACGGTTGATCCGGCTGACTATGTGGCGGCGGTGGCGCATCCGACCCGCCGCAAGGACGCAGAAACGCTGCTTTCCCTCTTTGGGCGGATTACCGGCTGGCGCCCTCAAATGTGGGGGCCATCCCTCATAGGCTTCGGCCGGTACCATTACAAAACGGATGCTGGGCGCGAGGGGGACATGTTCGTCACCGGATTTAGCCCCCGGAAAGCTAATCAGGTCCTCTATATTTTACCGGGGTACACCGATCATTCATCGATCCTCGGGCGCCTTGGCAAACACAAGACGGGCCGAGCCTGCATTTATATCAATAAGCTCGCCGATGTGGACTTAAACGTGGTTGAAGAGCTGATTGGGGCCGGGCTTGCCGACATGAAATCAAAATACGACGTTCACCCAAAATAATGCGTCGCTTGAAAGGCCCCGCTAAAGCAGCTGTCGAACAACCTCGGAAAGGCGCGCGTCACGACCCGCCTTGCTCAACGACATAAATATAGGCTTCGATTACCCCGGTTGACGTGATCACCGGCGTCGCCACCCGCTTGTAGTCGCCGCCCTCAAACGCATCGAGGCGCGCCCATTGCAATGGCAGCTCCTTTGACGCCAACAGCTTTACCGCGACACGGGCCGCACTGCGATCCAAGATCAGTCCTGGATACCCAGCACTGGCGCCCCAACCGATTTTTTCGAGACGTCCGTAGACATCGCCGTCGCACCAGACACCGGGGATGTCCGCGAGAACGTGGGCGTTCTTTTCACCCGGCGCCAAGCTTCCGTACACCGCCAAATGCGTTTCAGCTGAAGTCATTAAATCCATAGCCTAAATTGAAATGCGTTCCCCTCGCCGATACTCATTGGCGTTCCCTTCGAAAGCGATCAGACGGCGGCGCCCTTGGTCGAAAGGCGCTCTAGCCAAAAGGGGCGTCAATCGAAGGGGAAAAATCAGTGAACAAACGCGGGCCGTCGTCTGTCATGTAAAGACAGTCTTCAAGGCGCACGCCAAATTCGCCGAAAATATAGATCCCAGGCTCATTTGATAAACACATGCCAGGCTGTAAGGGCGTCGCTTCACCCCGCACAAAATTAATCTGTTCGTGCACGTCCATTCCAATGCCATGCCCGACCCGGTGGGAAAGCCCGGGCGTGCGGTACCCTGGTCCAAAGCCTTGCGTTTCGTAATAGGCGCGCACCGCGTCATCGATAGCTCCCGCAGGCGCGCCTATCTGCGCTGTTTCAAGAACAAGCTCTTGGCCTTCTTTAACGGTTTTCCAAACGCTACGCTGTTTCCGCGTGGGCTCGCCCAAAACCCAGGACCGTGAAATATCCGATTGATAGCCGTATACGGAACAGCCACAATCCATCAAAATCATGTCGCCTTCTTTAAGGACCTGGGGCGTTTTTGTCCCATGGGGATAAGCGCTTGCCTCCCCAAAGAGCGCGCCTGCAAATTTTACGCGACCGCCGCGGGCGGCCGTCGCCTCGTTCATGAGCGCCTTAGCATCGTCTGGCGTCATACCCGCTTCTATCGCCCCGAAAATGGATTTGTAGGCGTCAAGCGTAATATCATTGGCCGTTTGCATGAGCGAAAGTTCAGCAGACGACTTAATCATACGGCAGCCGCGAACGATGCTGACGCCCGACACCAATGAGAAGTTTGGCGCAGCCTCGGCAACGCCATCTGAAATGAACCGTCTCACGGTCTCTTCAATAGCAACGGCGCCCCCTTGCAGGCCTCTGTCCGCCAAAACGCCGGCGACCAGCGCAAACGGGTCCTCATGTTCCTGCCAAACCCGCACGTCGTCTCCAAAGGTCATTGATTCCCGTACCGACGGCTCCTCGAACGCCGGCGTTACAAAGGCAATCTCGCCATCCGCGGGCAAGATCGCCCCGGTGAAACGCTCTGATCGCCACCAGGAAACACCGGTAAAATAGTCAAGAGATGCCCCCGGCTCGAGCACCAGCGCCGCGACACCGCCCTCTTGCATCAGCCGTTGGGCCTTGGCGACCCGGCTTAAACGCTCGTCGAGGGAGATCGGTTGAGCCTGCGCCAGGAAATTGCGCGCCGCGCCTGCGGCGGTCTTTTCTTTCGATACGGAAAATACCGATGACGCCGCTTTTTCAAGGCTTGACGCACCGCCATCACGGCTTTCGCAGCCAAGACCGGCGAGACCCATGGCGCTTGCGGACGACGCAAGAAAATGTCGCTTTGTCATCTGCATTGGATTTATCCCCCGTTCTCAGAGCGCGCTTATTCGGCGTCTAATTTAGTGCGCCTCATCCCAATTTCGCCCGATCTGGGCGTCCACTGTCAACGGCGTTGCTAACGTGACAATCGGCTGGTGTGCGGTCTCCATGACGCGTTTAACGACGGCGCAGGTTTCCTCGGCTTCAGTTTTTGGGGCTTCAAAGATCAGCTCGTCGTGGACCTGCAACAGCATACGGGCGGACAACTTAGCTTTTTTAAGCGCCGACGGCATGCGGATCATCGCCCGGCGGATGACATCCGCCGCCGAGCCTTGGATAGGGGCGTTAATGGCTTGCCGCTCTGCATAAGCGCGGGCGGCTGGGTTCTTGTCGCGAATGCCGGCGACATGGGTCCGCCGCCCGAAGACCGTTTCCACATAGCCGTCGGCCTTAGCGAGCGCCTTCGTCTCGTCCATATATTTTTTGATGCCTGGAAACTTCACAAAGTAATTATCGATATAGTCCTTCGCCTCGGTTCTTGAGATCTGCAATTGGTTCGCCAGTCCGAACGCGGATATTCCGTAGATGATGCCAAAATTAATCGCCTTCGCCCGGCGCCGCACCATCGGGTCCATGCCGGCGACGGGCACGCCGAACATTTCAGACGCGGTCATTGCGTGGATATCGACGCCATTCGCAAACGCGTCCCGCATTGAGGAAAGATTGGCGATATGAGCAAGCAGGCGCAATTCAATTTGACTATAGTCAGCGGAAATTAAGACGTTGCCTTTTTCAGCGACGAAGGCTGTGCGAATTTTCCGCCCGTCTTCCGTCCGTATCGGGATATTCTGTAGATTTGGCTCCGTCGAGGCGAGGCGACCCGTCGTCGTTGACGCCAAAGAGTAAGACGTGTGGACGCGCCCCGTTTCTGGGTTGATGGCGTTTGGCAAAGCGTCCGTATAGGTGCTTTTGAGCTTTGACAGACCGCGCCAGTTTAAGATTGCCCGGGGCAGGTCGTGACCTTCAGCGGCGAGCTGCTCCAGGACATCCGCCTTCGTTGACCAGGCGCCTTTTGCGGTTTTTTTACCCCCTGGCAGACCGAGTTTACCGAACAAAATCTCGGAGATTTCCTTAGGGGAGCCGAGCTTAAATTCCTGCCCAGCTAGCTCATAGGCCTCCGCCTCATGGGCGGCCATGCGCTGGGCGAAATCGCCCGATAGCCGCGACAAGACCGGCTGGTCGACCTTAACGCCCGCCCGCTCCATCTCTGCAATAACTGGCGCCAAAGGGCGCTCCAATGTTTCGTATACGGTTGTCTTGCGCTCAATTGAGAGACGCGGCTTCAAGCGTTGGTGCAAACGCAGGGTGTAGTCGGCGTCTTCGGCGGCGTAAGGCGCAGCTTCAGCGATCGGGATTTGATCAAAGGTGCGCTTATTCTTGCCGGTTCCGGCCACATCGGAGAATTTGATCGTATCGTGATCAAAATGGATCTTCGCCAACTCATCAAAATTATGCTTATTTTTTCCGCAGTCGAGCGCATAAGAAATCAGCATTGTGTCATCAATCGGCGCAACACTGACCCCTTGCCCGGCCATAACCACCGCATCGAATTTGATATTGTGCCCAACCTTCAAAACAGCCGGGTCTTCGAGCAAAGGTTTGAGTTTTTTTAACGCGACCGCGGCGTCAATCTGCTTAGTTGGCGCGCTGTCTGCTTCAAGGGCGAGGCCATCGCCCGTGTGAGTAAGCGGGACATAGCACGCCCGCCCGGGCGCTGTCGCCAAACTAAAGCCAACCAGTTTTGCGCGCATCGCGTCCAGACCATCCGTCTCAGTATCAAACGCCACGACGCCGCGTTCACGGGCTTCCGCGAGCCAAACGTCAAGCGCATCTTCGGTCATGACGGTTGCATAATCAGCCTCGACTTGTTTTGAGGAACCGTCCGCCAACGGACCGCTCCCAACCGCCACCCCGCCACCACCGCCGAGCTCAACCTCAATGCGCCGCGTCAGAGTGTTAAACTCCATCTCCCGCAGGAATGCTAAAAGCGGTTCTGGATCAATAGGATGCATGCGGAATGTATCTATCGCGTCGTCTAATTCCACATCATCGCGGAGCGTCACAAGGTCTTTGGAGATGCGCGCATTATCTGCAAACTCGATCAGATTTTCCCGGCGCTTTTTCTGCTTGATTGTTTCCGCCTGCTCAAGAAGGGTTTCGAGATCGCCAAACTCTTCCAAGAGCTGCGCCGCGGTTTTAACCCCAATCCCTGGCACGCCTGGCACATTGTCGACGGAATCGCCCGCAAGCGCTTGCACATCGATGACTTTTTCTGGCGGCAAGCCAAATTTCTCGACCACTTCGTCGCGACCGATCCGGCGATTTTTCATGGTGTCAAACATCGTCACCCGGTCGGTCACGAGCTGCATCAAGTCTTTGTCCGAAGAGATAATGACGCATTCGCCGCCGTCCCGTTCAATCTGGCGGGCGTAGGTAGCAATAATGTCATCTGCTTCGTACCCTTCCTTTTCAATGCACGGAACGCCGAATGCGCGGGTTGCGTCGCGGACAAGCGGAAACTGCGGGGCCAGATCTTCCGGCGGCTCATCCCGGTTGGCCTTATATTCTGGGTAGAGATCGTTTCGAAATGTGTAGGACGAATAATCAAAAATAACCGCGAAATGGGTCGGGTCATGGTCGTCGCCCATATCAGTCAGGAGTTTATAAAGCATATTGCAAAACCCCGAGACCGCGCCCACCGGCAGACCGTCGGATTTCCGCGTCAAGGGCGGCAGAGCATGATAGGCGCGAAAGATATAAGCTGACCCGTCCACGAGATAGAGCCGGA
>JBCCTV010000056.1:0-15015 GCA_039197915.1 Pseudomonadota bacterium
GAAAGCGAAGGCTTGGCGCCTGAATATGAACAGCGCGCCTATAGCGATGACGAAAAACGCGGGAAGCTTCGTCTCGTTGGTTCCAGAGACGGGCGCGACGGATCGGTGACAATCCACCAGGACGTCAATCTGTATGCGGGCTTATTCGATGATGGGGAAGAAGCCGCTCTGGATTTGGCCCCCGGTCGTAGCGCGTGGTTGCACGTGGCGCGCGGCACAGTTGAAGTTGAAGGGCGGGTGCTCAACGAAGGTGACGCTCTCGCCGCATCGAATAAAGACCGTATCGAAATCAAAGGTAAGGACGACGCTGAGGTCTTGGTCTTCGATCTAGCTGCCTAGTACTGTAACGCGTCGGCGAAAGCCGGCGCGTTTTTCGTCGGGCCAAAGCCTTTGCGGCAAAGGCTAAGGTAGAAGATCAAGCCTTTGCCTTGCAGCAAATATCTTCGTGGCGGAATGAAAAAAGACGTTGGCTAGCGCAGGTTAAAGCAGAAAACCAGATTGGAGCTCTTTGGGTTGTTGCGGGACTTTCCGTCTGACTCCGAGCGGAGAAAACGTGGAGCTTGTTTCCGCCTTCGTACCGGACCACCAAAGCCAACGCTCCGTTGCGCGCCTTATTCCTTATTGATTGCAAATTTTTTGCTGCAGTGCAGAAGAAGACCAACGTGAAAACAATTGAGCCTGAGCGCAAAAAAGCCTGCTTACGACCCGTTTCAGGACTCACCAGCCGTAAAGAAGCGCGACAAAACAGCAGCCAGCCGTCGTTAACCGTCAGCGAGAGAACGCGGTAGGCTTCGTTTGCAGTAATCTGATCCTATAGCAGGCGCTAAAATTTCATGTAGCTCATCCGTCTGCGAATTACTTTCCCGCATCATCGATAAAGGCGGGCAAAAACGCTTAGTCAAATGCGCGTTGATATGACGCAATCCCGCCGACGTTTGGTTTCGCCCGCCTGCCATCAAAAAAATGGCTTAAATACTCGCGCTCTTGCTCGCTTAGCGCGAAAAAAACAAATCAATAACCGCTATTGGTTTTCGACACGAAACTTTCTTCTGGCATTTCTGAGAATCGCATTCACCCCAGACGCGTTAACTGTTATTACCCGATGGTAATTGTTGACCTTACGTTAGGAGAGAGCGTGAGCGGCATGAGTTTCTCAAAATTTTCCGCACAAGTATCATCATCCATCATATTAGAAAACAGCTATGAAAATACGCAATTTCAGTGGTTTAAAAGTCTAAGATTATACGTTACCTTAATCCGGGGGTTGGTTGAGACATCACTTAGGGATGTCGAACGCCACAACATCGTTCGCTTGCAACGCTGCTCGCGGTCACGGGGGATTGTATGGACGAGCTAAAGCCGTCGTCGCGCTATGGCGAGCGTCTGGCCGACGCAACTGAAGCGTGTCCGCCCGCCGTTATTGATACGAGGCTAGAGGCCCCCGTTCGCGGAAATGGACAACGCCGCCAAACGGTTCGCGGCGCCAGGCCGGCTTCTAAGTCCGCTCGTCCGACGCCGAAAAAACCATCCTCTGCAACGCTGTCGGGTCGTTCTCATAAAATGATCGGCTCAAGCCGGGCGATGCAAGAACTCAGGGCAAAGATTGAACGCTTTGCGCCAGTGAGCGAGCCCGTTTTGGTGATTGGGGAGACGGGCGTCGGTAAAGAAGGCGTCGCCCAAGCGCTGCATAGCTTGAGCAAACGGGTGGACCGGCCTTTTGTCGTTCGAAACGCTGGTCGGATTGACGCGTCGCTGGTGGGTTCGGAGTTTTTCGGTCACGTACGAGGGGCGTTCACCGGAGCGGAAAGCAAGCGCGCGGGCTCGTTTCTTTCGGCAGATAACGGCACGTTGGTCTTGGATGAAATCGGTGAGTTGCCGATTGAGTTGCAGGCGAACTTTTTACGGGTCTTAGAGGAAGGCGCGATAACGCCGCTCGGCGCAGATAACCCGCTTGAGGTGGATGTTCGAATTATCGCGGCGACCAATCGCGATCTACCGACGGCATGCGCGAAGGGCGAGTTTCGTTGGGACTTATACCATCGACTGAACGTTCTGCGTATCGATGTGCCGCCGCTCCGCCGACGCGGCGACGATGTCGTCGAAATCGCTGACTATTGGCTGAGCGTGCGCGCCAACGAGACAGGGCAGAAGCGTCGCTTAACCCCTGCGGCCGCCGATAAACTTCTGAAGTACCACTGGCCCGGTAATATACGCGAACTGCGGAATGTCATTATACGCGCGGACATTCTCACTGAGGGCGATGCAATTCACCCGGATCAAGTTTCTTTCGAAACGCCGCGCCAGGAATGCTTAAACATCGAAGAAGGGCGAAAGCTTGTCGCGAAGTATTTAGCGGCGCTTGCATTGTCCCACACCAATGGGAACGTGAAGCAAGCAGCGCTTCTCGCCGACCTAAATCGCACGAGCTTTCATAATTTAAAAACTGCAATTGCCGAAGAAAACGAAACTGTAGACAGTCTGGGCAGCAGGCTTCGAAGCTTCCTCGGTATGTAAATACGCAATCGTCGGGGCGGCAGCGAAGCTTTAAGCGCTGACGCAACGAACGAATTGCGCGGGAGAGGTACGATCATGAACGACGCCAGGGCAAAAAATCAGCAAATAATCCAGGGATCAACGCAAGGCTTGGGCGTTTGCTGCGGCCAAAACAATATTGGATCAAAAGCAAGAGCGGCAATCCTTTCAGCGTTCTTTATGTGCGCCGCGCCAGCCGCGTTGGCGCAGTCTGGTGATCGTTCCCAGACAGACGAATTAGAGTACCTGCGCGGTATCGTTGCTGTTCACCAGCTGCGGCTCGACCAGGCGGAACAGTTACTTCGTGACCAGGCGGCCCTCATTGAGTCGCAAAAGGCGGCAATTTCGAAGTTGACTGGCGAGGTTGCTGTTGCGCGGTCGTCTACCACGCGACGCGGCGCTGCGCAAACGGCCTCGTTGCCCGCAAACGGCGTGTACGTTGTTAAGTCCGGCGACACGTTGGCGAAGATTGGGGATAATCTCGGTCTCGATTGGCGGTCGCTCGCAAAAATCAACAATATTCGCAGTCCCTACGTTTTGAATGTTGGTCAAAGACTGCGGGTGCCGGGCGCGCCGCAACGCGTTGCAGCAACCCAGCAGGACGCTGCCCAAGCCGCGCAGCGAGCAACAGCCCAGCAACGACAGCGACGCCAGGCGCAGCAAGCGCAAACCCGCCAGGCCCAGCCTGCACAGCAGTCCGCTTCAAACACCCAAGAGAATGCTGGCGATGCGCCTGAAGAAGTTGGTCAGCGTCCTGATGAAGACCGAAACGCGCCTTATATCGGTTTGCTTTCTGATATCGGCGGCATCTTAACACCGCGTGGCGATTTGTTTGTCGAGCCGGAGATTAGCTTCACGGCAACGTCAGACAATCGCTTCTTTTTCCAGGGAACGGAGATCCTTGACGCCATCTTGATCGGCCTGATCGAAGCAACTGATTCCGATAGGACAGCGGTAACAGGTCGCTTTGGCGTTCGCTACGGCTTAACAAGTCGGCTCGAGATTGATGCGCGTACGTCATATGTCTATCGCGATGATAGCGTCACGGGTATTGCAACGAACGATATGCAGCTGACGAACCAGGATTTCACTGGCGATGGGATAGGCGATACTGAAGTTGGTGTGCACTACCAGCTAAACCGCGGGCAGAAATTTCCCTACGCAATTTTGAACGTGCGTGCAAAAGCGCCCACCGGTACGGGGCCTTTTGATGTGCCGCGTGACGCCAACGGTATTGAGGAAGAGCTAGCGACGGGCTCAGGATTTTGGACCGTTGAGCCTAGTCTGACTCTGATTGCGCCTACGGCCCCGGCAAGCATCTTTGCGAACATTGCCTATCAAGCAAACCTTTCGAGCTCACCAAATTCAGTGTTGGCCATTGCTGAGCCAGACAGCGATGCGCCCATATTCACAGAGGTTACGAGCTTCAATCCAGGCGATGCCGTGCGTATTTCGATCGGCGCGGGTCTTTCGCTTAACGAGCGTTTTTCGATGAACTTCGGATACAATCAGAGCAACTTCTTCCGAACAGAAACAACGCAAGTCATCCGCCAGGCGGGCGAAGGCGATATCATTCAGAATTTCGAATCGTCGGCTGCAACGGTTGGCTCGTTCGGTATTGGCGGATCGTACGCCGTGAACGATGATCTTAGGATCAATCTAAATACGTCATTTGGCGCAACCGACGAAGCGCCGGACATGTCGATTTCATTGCGGTTACAGAAACGGATCCTGAACTAAAGCGAAAATCGTATAGGCTTTGAATAGCTTTATTTTGCGTCCGCAATTTTAAAGTTACATCTTTAAAAGAGCGATTTCTTGTGTTTTTCGCTTTGCCGCAGCACGAAATTTCGCGACCCTAAGTTTTAAGCGTTATAGTTACGCGTATAACTTCTTAGGATTTTAAGATTTAGTAGCGACTGGCGCTTCGCGATTAATTCAGCGGGCTGAGAAGCGTAGCGTTGTTTATTGCACCGCCAACAATAGCTTCAGTTTGTATCGCAATCGATGATGTAGTTGCTGTGGGAACAAACGCGTTGAGGACCGTGTCGCGTGTAATGACAACGTCATCTAATGCGTTGTTTAGCAGAACGCTTTGTAACCCAGTATCGATCACGCCGCTCATCATTTCTGTTTGAAATGAGATCTCCGAAGATTGCTGTACGAAGCCGATGAAGAATCCACCGAACTCGACAAAATCGTCGCCGACGACAAAACCGCCACGCGCTTCGCGGAGGCTTTCTTCACCCATAACGGCATTATTTTCAAATGCGGCCTCTGCAACCTGAATCTGCTGCGCAGTAATAGTGCTTTCGGTCTCGGGCTCGAGCGACGAAAAGGCAACCAGTGCGATCGCTAGGGCGGACATATTCATGGCGTATCCACCAGATACTGAATGCCAAACCCTGAAAAAGATGGGCGTGTCTGCGAAAGCGTTACTGCTTGCAGCGCTTCCACATCAAGTGCGCGGTCGTAAGGGGCGCCTGGCATTAAACGCCAGTCGGCGAAGGCGTTGTAGCCTTCCTTGCCGCGCTGAACGTCGCTCCGGACAAAGAGAATTGTCCCATCCCAGATCTTCTCGAATTGGCGTTTCTTTATCGTCCGTATACCGCGGCTCGGATCTCCAACAAGAACAGCCGCTTTCGAAATGCCCTTAATAACGACAAAGTGCATGTAGCCTTTGTCATTGATCAGAGCGATTCCAGGAACGCCAATTTGCTCGACGCGGTCTAGCGGCAATTGATATCCGTCTGCGATCAGTCCGAGGGATTCGATATACGCCTTCATCTCGAACAAGGAGAAACCGAGTTCGCGAATGCGATCCTTGTCCCCGACTTCCCACATTGCTTTGAAAACGTCCGTCTCGGAAATTTCGCGCTTATAGTGATGGGTGAGGAGCGTCGCGACGGCGGCGGAACCACAGCTAAAGTCATATTGCTGTTGTACTACCGTCTCGAACTTGCGGGCCTGTATGCTGCCAACAGCCATTTGCACGTTGGCGCCGCCAGCGAGAAACGCCAGGTCAACGGCATGAGCTGGCGCATGCGCGCAAACAGCGATTGCGGCTGACGCAATGGCGGAACGCCAAAAACGTATCCCCGTGCTGGATCTCTGCACTAATTTGTTTTTACTCAACACCATGGCTGGCGCCTTCGATTTACTGGCCAGCTTGCTGCGCCGCCTGATCCAAGAAGATATTTACCTGGACGTTGTTTTGGAAGACCACGCCGTTACCGGTGTTGTTCAAGATCGTTGTGATACCGCTGTTTCCATCGACGCTGTTTCCGGCGATACGGCCGGTTTCTCCGTCTACGGTGATATCGCTTATTCCAGCGCGGTTTTGCGACAAGTTGATGCCCACATCCGCAATATCGAAAGATACATCTGTACCGCCAGCTGCTTCACGAAGCGCGTCATCGTCCATAGTGGCTGCTTCAGCGAAAAGGTCTTCTGTCGTCTGCGGCGCTTCTGCGCTGTCTACTATTCCGGCGTCGTCATTGGCCAGCGATGCATCAAAGCTAAATTCTGGCGTCACGGTGAGTGCGGTGCGGTCGCTAAGCACAGCATCATAGGCGGATGCGGAGCGCTTGAAAGTCGTAGAAAGGGAAGGGGCAAATTCGCTGGCCCCTGTTTCTAGGGTCCTAGGCGATGTCTCTGTTGCAATAGATGCAACCGTAGCCGTTCTTTCAGCCACAAATACGGATGTAGCAGAACTGGAAATTGATCCGCTGAGTTCGGATGGGACTGATTGTTCAATTTGCGCCGTCTGCTGATCATCGTGCGCGATTTCAATAATCGCGGGAGCGACTGGCGGTAGAAGAAGACTAAGAACAAACGCGTTCATTGCGGGTGGCTCCAGAGCCCGGGGGTTATCCCGGAGACGTACGTGGCAACAAACGTGCCATCGGCGTCGATATTATTTATTAGGCGTTACGCGTACTAAAGGGCCAACCGAACCCCGGAAGAAATCTTCCGGGGCCGGTCGAACGTGTTGCAGCTTAGTTGCCGCCTGAGTCGCCAACGTTAAACTGTTGCGTGTTGGTGATCATACCGATGCCGGTATTTGAGTTCACCTGGAACACACCACGGTTTCCGTCGAGGCTCGTGTTGATGTTGCCAGTTGCGATGCTGACTGCAGCGCCGTTTGCACGACCTTCGTCCGTATCGCCATCGTCAAACTCATCAACACCAGAGCTTGCAGATCCGCCCGTGAACGAGCCGAAGCCGAAGCCTGATACGCTTTGTGAAAGCGCGCTGTTGTTGAGCTGAACGTCACCAACTTCAAGCGTAAAGGTAGACGAGCTGTCAACGTTGTACGTGGTGTTGGTTGTGTCCGTGTCTGTCAAGGTCACATCCACATCAACATCCGCGTCGATGATTTTACCATCATCGTTTGCAACGTTTGCTTCGTCAGACGCATTGTTGTTGTCAGAATTGTCAGACGTGTCGATTTCGACTTCAGCATCGTCATTCGCGTTGAATGAGCCGCCGTCTGCATCGTTGTTGTCTGAGTTATCCGACTGATCGACGTCAACGTCTGAGTCGTCATTCGCAACAATACCGCCGGTTTCAGCAGTGTTATTGTCGGAATAGTCCTCATTGTAGTCATCGTCATCTGTTGACTGGTCAATGCTGATCGACCCGCCGTCGTTTGCTTGAACAACGCCGTCACCGGAGTTGTTAGCTTGATCGTCAGACGCCGTCGCGCCGTTGTCTGCGATGTTTTGGCCAGCCGAGTTATTTTCGTCGTCGCCAGCGTCAGTCGAACCAGACTGAGCGCCAACAGCAACCGTGTTGCCGCTCAGGTTGCCGTCGTTGCCGGCGCCCTCTTGGCTATTATCTTGGCTGTTGTTTGAGTTGTCCGTCACATCGATGTCGGCGTTTTTCGAACTATTCGAATTGTCCGTGGCGTCGATGTCGGTGTTTTTCGAGTTGTTCGAGTTATCCGTTACATCGATGTCAGCGTTTTTCGAATTGTTCGAGTTATCAGTTACGTCAACGTCATTTTCACTGAAAACATCGTTGCCGTCGTCGCCAGCACCGGTCGTTCCAGCATTGTCACCGATAGCCGTCGTGTTGCCATTCAGGTTATCGTTGAAGTTGCCGTCGTCTCCGTTTCCGGTTTGACTGCTGTTCGAGTTGTCAGTGTTGTCAGTGTTGTCAACAGTCGAACCGTCGTTAGCAACCTGACCATTGCCAGAGTTATTGGCTTGGTCGTCAGAAGCTGTCGAACCACCGTCTGCAGCTGCGTCGCCAGCAGACTGAGTGTCAACGTCAAGGTCGTTGTCGCTGAGGAAGTCATTGTTGTCGTCGCCAGCGCCTGTCGAACCGGCGCCTGCACCAACAGCCGTCGTGTTTCCATTCAGGTTGTCGTTGAAGTTGCCGTCGTCTCCGCCACCAGTTGTCGAGCTGTCGGAGTTGTTCGTGTTGTCGGTGTTGTCGACAGTCGAACCGTCGTTAGCAACCTGACCATTGCCGGAGTTGTTGGCTTGATCGTCAGCGGCTGATGAACCGCCGCTTGCAGCAGCGTCGCCAGCAGACTGAGTATCGACGTCAAGGTCGTTGTCGCTCAGGAAGTCGTTACCGTCATCACCAGCGCCAGTTGAACCGGCGCCCGCGCCAACAGCCGTCGTGTTTCCATTCAGGTTGTCGTTGAAGTTGCCGTCATCTCCGCCACCAGTTGTTGAGCTGTCGGAGTTGTTCGTGTTGTTGGTGTTATCAACAGTCGAACCGTCGTTTGCAACCTGACCATTGCCGGAGTTGTTGGCTTGATCGTCAGCAGCCGTCGAACCACCGCTTGCAGCGGCGTCGCCAGCGGACTGAAGACCGAGGTCGATGTCGTTGTCGCTCAGAAGTTCGTTGTTGTCGTCGCCTGCGCCGGTTGAAGTTGCGCTGTTGTCTGAACCGTTCGCAACGCCGCCTTGGACAGCGCTCGACAGGCCAGATGCAGCCGCAATATCGTCAGCCGTATTCGTGTCGCCTCCGAGCGGCGGCAAGAACGCGGCCTCCTGCGCGACGGCATTGCCAGCGAACAACGCTGACACAGCAATCGAAGCAAGTAGCTGTTTTTTCATGACTAAAGTCTCTCCACTTAGTTTACTATTCACCTAGCGGCGACGGCCCACCTCCTCCGAAAAGGAGGAACGCGATCGCCGCCGGCGAAGAAGAACGCATTAATCCCCCTCGCTAACCTTTGTTAATGCATTAACCGTGCCACTTAACGCTCGATTTTAAGAACTTTTAGTGTGTTGAAATTAAAGGGATTTTTAGAGCGGCAGCATCGTTGTTTTATGTGCGCTGCAGCATTGTGTTAACTGGTGTTAATCTAGCGAACAGCTTGAGGGGCGCGGATATTTACCTTCGTGAATTTACGATTTGGACGGCGATAGCCACCGTTCAATTTTTGAAATGTTTGGAAATAATCTTGGACGCTATGTCGTTTTTTGTGAGGCCAATAAGCAATTCTTGACGCTCGAAAAAGCGTTGATGACCGGTGAGAACCGGAGCGCTGAATAAGATCGGCATGAAGTAAGGTGACGCCTGATTTGATCGCTGCAGGTCGTTCGATTCTCCGCAAAACCGTCTTTTAACATGTCACCCGTGAAGTGGCGGGCTACTCCGAAGGATTAACGCCAATCCTTGGGCCAAACTTCTGGTAATTTTCAACGGCCAGGGCGTCCCTTCGCGTCAAAGCACGAGAGCAATAAAAAGCCCCGCCGGGGTTGAGCTACCCGACGGGACTTTGAGAGTTTTCCGACCAATTGAGCGCCAATGGCCGCAAGAAAATGCGCTTTAAAGAAGCTAGCCTCACGGCCTGGTTTAAGCGGCCGGCTTAAACGTAACGCCACGCCGCTTCAGGGGCCCGCGCCTCTTGGCTTGCACCAAAAGCGCCGGCTCCAGTCGTTAGAATTGGTTCATTGTGTTGTCTTTACCGCCAGCTTTTAGTGCGGCGTCACCGGCGAAATATTCTTTGTGATCATCGCCGATGTCTGAGCCCGCCATGTTCTGGTGCTTTACGCAGGCGATGCCCTGGCGAATTTCCTGGCGCTGCACATTCAATACGTAACCGAGCATCGCTTCGTCACCGAAGTAGCGCTTCGCCAAATTATCCGTTGAGAGCGCGGCCGTGTGGTAGGTCGGCAGGGTAATCAGGTGGTGGAAAATGCCGGCGCGGGCAGAGCCGTCTTTCTGAAAATTCCGGATCTTCTCGTCCGCTGCTTTTGCGAGATCGGTTTCGTCATATTCAACCGACATCAGTTTTTCGCGGTCGTAAGCGGACAAGTCTTTACCGTCTTTTTCCCAAGCGTCGAAAACTTGCTGGCGGAAATTCAGCGTCCAGTTGAACGATGGGGAGTTGTTGTAGACAAGCTTCGCGGTCGGATGGACCTCGCGAATGCGATCAACCATGCTTGCGATCTGCTCAACGTGTGGCTTCTCCGTTTCAATCCAAAGAAGGTCTGCGCCGTTCTCTAGCGACGTGATGCAATCAAGAACGCAGCGGTCGGCGCCTGTGCCTTGCTTGAATTGAAAGAGATTTGATGCAAGGCGCTTTGGCCGCATCAGTTTGCCGTCACGATTGATGACCACGTCGCCGTTGGTGGTTTGCTCCGGCGTGATCTCTTCACAATCGAGATAAGCGTTGTACTGATCCCCAATATCGCCAGGTTCATGGCTGATCGCGATTTGTTTTGTGAGGCCAGCGCCAAGCGAGTCCGTACGCGCAACAATGACGCCATCGTCGACGCCAAGTTCGAGGAAGGCGTATCGGCAAGCACGGATCTTAGCAATAAAGTCTTCATGCGGAACAGTAACTTTCCCGTCCTGGTGACCGCATTGTTTCTCGTCCGAGACCTGGTTTTCAATCTGCAGCGCGCAGGCTCCGGCTTCGATCATCTTTTTCGCAAGAAGATATGTGGCCTCAGCGTTGCCAAAGCCCGCGTCGATATCGGCAATAATGGGAACAACATGCGTTTCATAATTATCGACGGCGTCCAGAAGCGCTTGTTCTTTTGCTTTGTCGCCAGCCGCTCGCGCCGCATCGATATCCCGGAACATCAAACCAAGCTCGCGGGCGTCAGCTTGTTTTAAGAACGTGTATAGCTCTTCAATAAGCGCTGGTACGGAGGTTTTCTCGTGCATCGATTGATCCGGGAGAGGACCAAACTCTGAGCGAAGCGCGGCGACCATCCAACCCGAAAGATATAGGTAACGACGTTTCGTTGAGCCGAAATGCTTCTTGATAGAGATCATTTTCTGCTGGCCGATAAATCCATGCCAACAGCCGAGAGACTGGGTGTAGTTTCCGGCGTCCGCATCATAGGCCGCCATATCTTCGCGCATTATTTTTGCGCAGTATTTTGCGATATCTAAGCCTGTGTGAAATCGGTTCTGGGCGCGCATTCTCGCAACTGATTCAGCGCTAATGCCGTTCCAGGCGCCGTCATATTGCTTAATCAGCTGGCTGACTTGGTTAATGTCATTTGAGTAGCTCATGTGATGTCCCTCGTTTCTCATCCGGTCGGCGGGGTGTGATGCAATCTGCGTGTTTTCCGGGTGCTACCACAATCAGACAAAATGTGTACGCCTTCATTTTGTAAAGTTGTAAAGCTTTACAAACGTGTTTTGTGCAGACGTTATAGGTGTGTGATTTTTGGAGGCAGTTAAGTGGCGGCGCGCGAACGGTCAATTTACTTGGGGCCTAAATTAAGAAGGATCAGGCGTGATCTCGGACTGACCCAGGCTGCAATGGCCCGCGATCTTAGTGTTTCCGCGTCCTATATTGCGCTGCTTGAGCGCAATCAGCGACCGGTGACGGCAGATTTAATGCTGCGCCTGGTCAACACCTATAGCGTTGATTTAACGACCTTATCTGCTGACAACGCCGATGTCGCGGCCGCTCGTATCGGTGACCATTTGCGCGACCCCATGTTTGCTGACATCGAGTTGGACCGGCGTGAGGCGCTCGATGTGGTTGGCAGCTACCCGGGCGTCGCCGAAGCGTTCTCAAGGCTCTATGCGGCCTATCGCGAAACGCAGATGACGCTCGCCGACGCGACGGGTTCAGCGTCTGTTGGCGCGGACCCCATCGCCGAAGCGCGACGCTTTCTCGCAGCACGCAAAAACGCCTTTCCCGAAATCGATGACGCCGCCGAACGGATCGCGAAAGAGGCCAATGGGCCGCCAGGGCTCATCAGCCGCCTTAAGTCTGCACACAAAATCGAAACGCGGTTTTTGCCGCCCGATGTGATGGCGGGATCTGTCAGACGTTTTAATCGCCACAGCGGCGAGCTTTTGTTGGACGCGACGCTCGATGGCGCCAGCCGCGCTTTTCACCTGGCCGTGCAGACGGCTTACTTCGAACTGCGTCCGCTCATCGAGCAGGCGCTTGCGCCAGGTGATTTCGCAACGGAAAGCGGTGAACGCCTTGCGCGCCGCGCGCTCGGCAACTATGCGGGCGCCGCTATATTGATGCCGTACGGACAATTTTTCAGTGCTGCGGAGCAACTATGCTATGACCTGGAAAGTCTTGCGCGGACTTTTGGCGTTAGTTTCGAACAAGCGGCGCATCGACTAACGACGCTTCAAAAGCCAGGGCAGGAGGGTGTGCCATTTTTCTTCATTCGTGTGGACGCTGCGGGCAACGTTTCAAAGCGTCTAGACGGCGCTGGCTTCCCGTTTGCGCAACATGGCGGATCTTGTCCGCTTTGGTCCGTGCACGATGCGTTTAGAACGCCGCGGCGGGTTGTTTGCCAATGGGTCGAGCTGCCGGGCGGCGAACGGTTTTTCTCAATCGCCAGAACAGTAACGGCAGGGGGCGGTCGGCATGGTGCGCCCCGAATAGAGCGCGCCATAGCCCTCGGGTGCGCCGCTGATTTCGCCGATAGGCTCGTTTACACCCAGGGCCGGGACCTCGCGCACGAACGCCCAGACCCCATCGGCGTAACCTGCAGATTGTGCCAGCGAACAAATTGTATTGCGCGCGCGGAACCGCCAATCGGGCGCCAAGTGCTTGCCGATGACTATCGGCGCGCAAATGTTTCGTTTGGTCTGGCAGATACCTAAACTGATCAAAATCCGGTTCCGCGTCGTTGAACGTAAGTCCGTATGATTACGGAGCTTGCAAATGCCGCACAACGTCTACATCGGATTATTGGCGCTGCTCGTCGTCCTCATTACCCCGCTAACATCTGGAAATCATGCCATGGCTGCTGTGGAAACCGCACCCTATAAGGTCTTAGAAAACCTCGCTGAACGGATTGAGCTTCGCGAATATCCACCCCAGCTCTTGGCCGAAGTCGATGTGCGTGGCGAGCGTCAGCAAGCGGCAAGCCGAGCGTTCCCGATACTCGCCGGCTTCATATTTGGCGGTAACGAAACGTCAGCAAAAGTCGCGATGACGGCGCCGGTGACAGCAGCCCAAAACGCTGACGCCGTTTCTGGGGCGCCGCAAAAACCGTCGCAAAAAATAGCCATGACAGCGCCAGTAACCGTCGAAACGCCTTCGGGGGCGGTAGCGGGCGACGCCGTTTGGACAGTCGCCTTTGTTATGCCAAAAGAGTTTACACTTGAAACGCTGCCGACGCCGAACGATGAGCGCGTGCGAATTCGCGCAACAGAACCAAACTATAGTGCGGCAATCCAGTTTACTGGTCGGTATACCGATGGTAATTTTTCGGCACACGAAGAAAAATTGCGCGAGGCTATGCGCGCTCGCGGGCTGGAAGCGGCGGGCTCACCGACCGTGGCTTATTATAACGGGCCTTTCACGCCATTTTTCTTGCGTCGGAATGAAGTCATTATTCCCGTGAAAAACCCAACTGCCGAATAGGCGCTGCGAGACGTTCTAGCCGCCGGTTTTATCTTGGGCGCGTTTGAAGGCCGGTCGCGCCATCATGCGGTCGATGTAGTCTTTCAGCCGTGGGTAGTCAGAGAGCTGCCCAACGCGATTTGCAAGCTCCAATAAATACGTCATGCCGATGTCTGGCGCTGAAAACTCCGGTCCCAGCAAAAATGGGTTATCCGCAAGCTGAGCGTCGATATAGTTAAGGTGCAACGTGACGTCTGCGTTGGCGTAATTGGCGATGACCGGCGGTTTTGGCTTTTCTTCCATCGATAGAAGCAATGTCAGGAAAAATGGTAGGAACCCTGAGGCCTCGGGATAGACGAGCCACTGGGACCAAAGCGCTTTTTCTTTTGCGTCAACCGGCGGCGCGAATACGCCCTGTGGGTCATAATTCTCGATTAGGTAAAGCAATATTGCGCCGGACTCAGCGAGCGTTAAATCGCCGTCCTCAATGACTGGCGACTTCCCGAGCGGATGGATATGCCGAAGCGTAGGCGGCGCGCGTCGGTTTTCGTCACGAATGTAGATCTCAACGTTGTAGTCGAGGCCGAGCTCTTCCATCGCCCAAGCGGTGAATACGGACCGTCCGATGCGTAGGTGGTGGAGTTTAATCATGTGTCTCTCTCAGGCTCCCGGCGCGCGCGGGCAATCATTCAATATCGTCAAGAAAGTCAGGCTTTTCGCCCGTTAGCCGCCACTCAATCAAAGACATTGGGATTAGACCCGCCGCGTTGAGTTCAGCAAAAAAGTCTTTGGTCGAATAGTCTTCGCCTTCTGCTTCTACGCGCTTGGCGAATAATCGCTCAACATGGTTTTTGCCCGTGATGTCGCTGGTCCCGTATCCCGGTTGGCGCAAATAGAGCTGCTGTTCGAAACTGAGCAGGCCAAGATCCCGGCGTATCCAATCGCGCGGTGTCCATTCTACATGGAAGTCAGCTGCGTCAGCTATCGAAAATTCATTGGCGTGCGCGTAAAGCGATGCAAGTCCGCGCGCTGCTCTTTGGGCTTGCATGACCCAAACGATCTCCCGTGCCCGCGGATTATCATCATAAAGCCCAGCATGGAGCATCATCTCTTCCATTGCCGTCGCCATGCCCTCGGATCGACTGTCAAATATATTGTACAGGAGGGGGCCCTGCCGGATGGGGCTCGGATGTGGCGACGCTTGCATCCTTGCGAGATCCCACCATTGAAAATAGTGGGTAAAGAGCGTCATTGGTTCGCGGTGTGTCGCCTGGTGGAAAAAATTGCGGTCCTCTGGTTCGCGGTATGATCCAAGATGATCGAGCAGACTTTGTTTCGTGTACGGCTCAATAGAGATGATCGCGTTCCGGCGGAGGAACGAAACATATTTGTCGACCCGCTGGCGCGCGCGTCGGCCGTAGCTGTAGGCCGTTCCGACGGGCCTTAGAGCGGGAAGCCCTCGGTTCCTCTGTTCTTCGAGTTTTAAAGTTGTACGGGCACGGAATAGCGCGCGTTCAAGCTGCGCTTTTTCCTCGCGCCAGCTGAACGGCGAAAGGTGCACGTTTTTCAGGTACCAATCATACTGGTCAACGCCGATGCCGGAGGGGCCGTCCTTCGTTGGCGCCTGTCGTTCAAGCCATTCAACGAAACTGAGCGTCGCCGTCCGCGCATCGCGC
>JBCCTV010000057.1:0-14945 GCA_039197915.1 Pseudomonadota bacterium
TTATGTTTCCGAGACGCAGGTCCATCATTGAAACACGCTGACCGACCCGTCTTGCCGCTTACGTCTCTCGATTTTGCTAATTACCGGTAGCTAACAAAACCCGTCAAATAATCCGCCCCAAAACCGTCGCCGTACGTTGATACATTAAGATCAACGGAAGTTCGGAGGCGCGTGTTGTGGACGCCAGTCAGTCTTCATCGAATGCATTGCTAACGCGCATTGGCGCTGAACGGTTGCCGCCAGCAATGGTCGCCGCTGGAATTGCAGTACTCGTCGCTATTACCGGCGGCTTATTAACGAACGTCGGCCCCTGGTACCGGGCGTTGGCAAAGTCGCCGCTCAACCCGCCAGATTGGGTTTTTGCTCCCGCTTGGACGGTTATTTACGGCCTATGCGTTGCGGCTGGCGTTATCGCGTGGAAAAATGCGAGGACGGCCCGCGCCAAGCGCATTGTCTTCTGGTTGTTTATCGCAAACGCGGTATTGAACGTTGCGTGGTCAGGTCTTTTCTTCACGATGCAACGGCCCGATTGGGCGCTGATTGAAGTGGCGACCTTATGGGCGTCCGTTGCCGGATTGATGATTTATTTCCGTGAGTTCGCGATACGCGCCTCAATACTCCTCACTCCTTACCTCATCTGGGTCGCCTTCGCAGCCCACCTTAATTACGCGGTTGTACAGATGAACGGGCCCTTCGGCTAATGACGCTAACGCCATCGATTATCCAATGGATTTTGCTTGGTGTGGTGATCGAAGCGGTCGGTTTAACAGCCTTGTTTATTCGCTTTCGAAGGCCGCGCCTTATCGTGCCGACGCTTTTTTTCTTACTTTCCGGCGCTGCGCTCATGGGTGTTGTGAGGGAGCTCTTGATTTCAGGCGCCGAGAGCGCCTTCGTTTCTCCACTGATGCTTGCCAGTTTCTTCGGACACATGGCGGCGATCTTCTTTTTTGCGCGGCGGGTCTGAACGGCCTGGTAGGTGGTCTTTGAGCCATAAGATTTACGGCGCGGCTCAACGGTTCAGAAGAGTTGCGTTGACTGCTCCGCGTGTCTACGCTCGCTGACAAATATTCCTGTGAGCTGACAAAAAAATCCCATGAAAATCGGAACGCGCTCAAGCGCAATGGCGCTCGCTCAAACAAATGACGTTGCAGCAAGGCTGCTTGCGGCTGCCCCAGAAACGTCGCCTGAAGTTTCGCCTTTCAAGCCTATGGGTGATGTTGATCAAGTTTCAAAGCTTGGTCGCCACGGGGGCAAAGGCGGGGCTTTCGTAGCGGAAATTCGCGCGGCCTTGCGCGCCGGTGATCTCCAAGCGGCGATGCACTCCCTGAAAGACGTTCCCGGTGATGAAGAAGCGCCCGGCTTGATCTTCGGGGCGCATTTGCCGAGGGAGAGCGTCGCGGACGCACTCGTTTTGAAGGACGGTTTAAGCCTCGATGCGTTTGAGCGCGATGGCGCTGCAGGCTTTAAAATCGGCACGAATGCCGTGCGGCGAGCGGCTTACTTAAAACGGCTTTATCCGAATGCGGAGATTATTCACTATCGCGGCGCCGCGGACACACGCATACGCAAACTCAACGAAGGCGCCATGCAACGGCTTCCGGACGGAGGCGAAGTCGGGCCTGCTGATGCGTTGATCATGGCGGAGAGTGGGCTTGGAAGGGTTGGTCTTTCCGAGCACATTGCTCGCACATTTTCGCCGTCTGAAATGTTGCCTGCGGTGGGGCAGGGTATCGTCGTCGTTGAATGTGTTGCGGATGATTTTGAGACCCGGCGTCGCCTGGCGGCGATTGACGATAAAGACGCGCGCTGCGCCGCTGACGCAGAGCGCGAAATGCTCTGGATACTGAATGGTCACTGCAATGCGCCGATTGCTGGGCACGCGGTGATTGATGGACAAAGACTGCGCTTGGACGGAGCGGTGTTATCCCTTGATGGCGGCTCAATAGTTGAAGCCTCTGCCGAAGGCGAGGCCGCGTTCCCGCGAGCAATCGGGCGCGAAGTTGGGCTTAAATTAATCGCCAAAGGCGCCGCTGAAATAATCGCGAGCGCCGAAGCGGCAGGGTAAAGCGACAACCAGCCCGTAGTTTTACTAAACGGTTTGCAGCAGCGTCTTTGAGGCATTGGCCCTGGAATCGCGATGATGCAGCGGAGCTTTCGAGAAGCGTCGCTTGCCTTTCCAATTGAAATTGCTTATCCCCGCGGCAAAATTAATCGGATTTTCCGATCGTACTGATCATGTAACGCGAGATAAAACGTTTAGGGGAAAGCGCTTGTGGAAACCGTTAGCCTGACGCTTAAGCAATTGAGTTGCTTCCTTGCGGTCGCGGAAACTTGTCATTTCCGGCGAGCGGCTGAGCGTTGCGGCATTTCACAGCCCTCCTTAAGCGCACAGATTCAGAACCTCGAAAGCGTTCTCGGTGTCCAGCTTGTTGAACGCAGTCGTTCGGGCGTCGCTTTAACGCCGATCGGTCGCGAAGTCGCTGACCGTGCCCGTGCCGTGGGGGAACAAACGCAGGGTATCGTCGATCTCGCTGTCGCCTCCCAAGGGGGCTTAATCGGCACAATTAAGCTCGGCACATCGCAGACGATCGGCCCGTATTTGATGCCGTACGTCGTTTCGTCTTTGCACCGCGAACACAGAGATTTGCGCTTATATGTGCGGGAAGGGGCGCCAAGAGATCTTCAATATGAACTTGGTCAGGGTACACACGATGTTTGTCTAACCCAGCTTCCCGCAACCAGCAGCGAACTTGTTTCTTCTCGATTGTTTCGCGAGCCCTTATACCTAACGCTGACCCGTGATCATCCGCTCGCTGATAAACCCTCTCTCACGGTGGCCGATCTCGCGGGCTTGGAAGTGCTATCACTAAGCCCGCAATACCACCTGCACGACCAGGTTGCCGGTCTTTGTGAGACGTTCGGGGCCCATCTACAGCGCGACTACGAAGGAAACAGCCTTGATGCAATCCGCCAAATGGTTGGTATGGGAATGGGGGTTGCGTTTCTTCCAGCGCTTTACGTGCACTCAGAAATTCAAGCGCGCAGTGAAGTTGTAGTTAAGGATATTCGCGGCCGGTCTATCACACGCGCGATCGGTATGGTTTGGCGTAAAAGCGCCGGCCGGGCGCGCAGTTACAAGCTTATTGCCGACGCCGTTCGGGATGTGGCGAAAGCAAAGTTTAACGATCTGATCGTTGAGGGTTCTTAAACCGGCTTTCACAGCGCGTGGGCCCCGGAACGGGCCAAAAAAATGCAAAGAAACTGTCTACGCGCCAGAGCGGCTCCGGCTGATCTAATGGGCGCTCTCTGGCCGGCTCTGATTCATATGCGATCGGTATCGTCTCGATAGGCAAAGTCTATCATAATACCGAGTCAACTAGCCTTTTGCTATTTTGGTGGCCCGCTATGTTGTTCTTGCAACAGCGTGATCGCCCATCATGCTTTGCTGATTTTGGAAGTACGCTTTGTTTGCCCTCTCCCCAACCCGGAGCTAAGCGTGCTGGCGGCTCTACTGTTTGCACCCTCAGTAGAGCCGCCCCCCAAAATCTCCGTATCTGGAAAGTTCGGCCGATTTTAACGGCGAGGGATTAGGGGGAAGACATGAAGAAAATTGCCGCGTTACTGCTTGCTTGTTCAGCGGTTGTCCATACTGCCCAAGCCGCTTCGTTTTGCTCACCGAGCAAAAGCAAGCCAACCGTGCAAGAGCAGGTCCAAGCGGTTGTTTTGAAACCAACATCTGCTTTGTCTCCCCATGCGGCTGCTTTCGCCTACCATCTGGCGATTGATGTCTGCACCGGTAAACCTGATGCGCCAGCGCCTATGCTGGAGGGCGCTCCAGCGGCTTTAGCGGAACTCGCCGCAGCAATGCGCACGTCTGGCGCCGCGCCACTGGCAACGGCTGTTCGCCCAATTAACGACGCGCGTTATATTCAGCCGAAAGCATTTACTGAGCGGCATCAAATGCTTCGCGCTAAAGATGAAAAGTGGCGGGCGGTAGATGCACTATCGACGCCAACAGGCATCAAAGCTCATATCGAAAATTAGTTTTCCATCAGCAAGTTACATCAGTTTATTCAGGTATCTGTTGAGCTTAGTGCTGGGTGAGTTTTGGCGATAGAATCGCTCGACACCAACGTCACACCCGCGCCTCATTAAAGCGTCATCGCGGCAGCTAGTAAAATACTTGAAATTGATTTTACGAACCTTGCGAATAGTCGCTGTTCGATAATCTTTTCCGATTAAAAGACTCGTAGAAATTAAGGATAGAAAAGTTGCGCGCGGCGGCGCTGCGACTATTTATCCAAAGACCGTGATTTTGCGATGCAGCGATAGGTGAGGCATGGGAATCCAAGCCAAAGAAATGACGATAAGCCAGCTCTTTGGCTACTTCGCTAAGATATTAGGACCGGAGAAGAGCTTTTATTACCTCGCAGCCTTTTACGGCATTGCGATCAGTCTTTTGTCCCTCGCAACGCCGATCTCAGTTCAGATGCTGATCAACACGATTGCGAATACCGGTCTCGCGTTGCCGTTGTTCGTCCTGTCCGCAACGTTGTTTGGGCTTCTTCTGATTTCTGGTCTTTTGAACGCGCTACGCATCCACTTGATGGAGATTTTCGGCCGGCGTTTTTACGCCCGCATGGTCTCGGAAATAGCGTTGCGATCAATTTACGCCCAGAACCCATTCTTTACCGATGACGGTAAAGCGGCGCTGTTCAATCGATACTTCGATATCATCGTTGTACAGAAGACGATCCCCTATTTGGCGATTGGCGGATTTACGTTGGTGCTTCAAGCGGTGGTTGGGTTTGTCTTGACGTCAATGTACCACCCGCTTTTCCTTGCCTTCAACATCGTCGTAATTGTCTTGCTCTGGCTGACTTGGGTTGTTTGGGGACGCTCGGCAATTCGCGCCGCAATGGACCTATCGCATAAGAAGCACGAGGCCGCCGCTTGGCTCGAAGGCCTTGGTAGTTCCAACGGTTTCTTCAAGTCGAAGCGCCACATCGCCCATGCGCTGACCCACACGGATACAGCCACGGGCAAATATATCGAGCAGCACCGGTTCCATTTCCGGCAGTATTTCGCGCAAACGGTTAGCCTGCTGGTTATCTATGCGCTCGCGAGCGCGTCACTGCTTGGCTTGGGCGGGTGGTTGGTTATCCAAGGTCAGTTGAGCCTTGGGCAGTTGGTCGCCGCAGAGCTTGTTCTTTCGGCGGTTTTCTTTGGTATTTCGCAACTTGGTCCGTATCTAACTTATTTTTACGACCTCTGTGCAGCCATTGAAGAGCTATCGCTTTTCTATGATGTTGAACAAGAAGAGCCATCGGGCGACCACCTGCCGGATCGGTGCGACTCAAGCCTGTCGTTTAACAATGTCCATGGCGATGCGCGCGGACGCGACGCCGTTTTGAACTTTGATATTCCAAGCGGCGCCAATGTCATGGCTGCATCTGCAAACCATGGGTTGCAGCGCTTTCTAGCGAACGTGCTAAAACGCCATGACGAACCGAGGGGCGGTTACGCAACATTCGGGGGCGCCGACATTCTTGATACAAACGTTCACGCGCTTCGGCAGGAAATCATTGTGATCGACCGCCCGACGATCATTGAGACGACAGTACGCGAATATCTCAGGCTGAATTCGGACGAGCATGCGCCGCAGGAAACGTTGCGTGCGCTTGAGGCAACTGGCCTAGAGCCTGTGATTTCACAGCTCCCGGACGGATTAGATACAAAAATCGCCCATACTGGCTGGCCTTTATCGATCGCTGAAGTCATGCAACTCAAATTAACGGCGGCGATCCTGGCAAAGCCGCGTGTTTTGATCCTGAATCAGCTGTTTGATTTGATGCATGAAGACTGCCTCACGCGCGCTCTTCAATATATTGAGCGCGAAGAAGAGATAACGATGATTTATTTCTCAAATCGGCGCAAAGATCTGCGGGTGTTTAAAAAATATCTGTACCTTGACTATGAGCAGCAAACGGTTCTGGACCACTTCAACGATTTCTATCAGATGGCTTATGGCGGAGCGCCCACGCAGTCGTTGTCTCCGACGCCTGACCAGCGAGCAGTCAGTGCGCCGCCGTCTGTCGCCGTGTTGGGTAAAGGCTAGTCCTTAGGGTTTAGGTAAAGTACGACA
This sequence comes from Pseudomonadota bacterium, assembly GCA_039197915.1. Classification (GTDB taxonomy): domain Bacteria; phylum Pseudomonadota; class Alphaproteobacteria; order Caulobacterales; family Parvularculaceae; genus JAJFFW01. The sequence continues at coordinate 6,146 of JBCCTV010000057.1, forward strand.
ATGCCATTCCGTGATCAGCATATTCAGTATTTCACGACGCTTTCGAGTATCAGGACGCCTAAGCTGATACGCGTTGTTGGCCTATCGATGGCCCTGGTAACGTTCGCGTCCGGGAGCTTCTTGGCGTTGACGCCTTGGGTTCAAACAACGGCGGGCGCCGGGGTTGTGACGGCGCTAAACCCAACCGACCGGTTACAAGAAATCAACGCGTTGGTCAGTGGACGCATCCAAGAGTGGTATGTGCGTGATGGCAGCCGCGTGAAGGTTGGCGATCCGATTGTAAAAATCGTGGATAATGATGATCAGCTGCTGGAACGCTTAAACGCTGAGCGCGCGCAAGTGGTCGCGAAATTAGAGGCGGCTAAGACGGCTGAGAAAACGGCGCAGATAGATTTACGCCGCATGAAAGATCTGTTCGACAAAGGGCTTGCCGCTCGCCGCGAGTTTGAGCAGGCCCAAATCAGAGTTGAGGAGCTTCGCGGCGGCGTGGCTGACGCAGCGGCCGCCCTCAATCGAATTGATGTGAGCATTTCGCGCCAATCCGTTCAAATTGTCCGTGCGCCGCGCGATGGCGTCATTCTTCAATTAAATGCAGGTGACGCAGCCACATTTGTGAACGCTGGCGTCTCAATAGCCTCATTTGTACCAGATAATGTTCAGCGTGCGGTTGAAATCTACATTGATGGGCGCGATGTCGCTCTCGTGCAGCCTGGCGCCAAAGTCCGATTGGAGTTTGAAGGGTGGCCAGCAGTGCAATTTACCGGATGGCCTTCCAAAGCAGTGGGCATGTTTGGCGGTGTTGTGGCGGTGGTTGACCCCTCCGCCCAAGCAAATGGTCGCTTTAGAGTTCTCGTCACGGAGGATTTTGACGACCCTCATCCGTGGCCAAATGAATCATACGTTCGCTTTGGCGCCGCTGCGCGCGGCTGGGTGCTTTTGGAAACCGTATCTGTCGGTTATGAGCTTTGGCGTCAGCTGAATAATTTCCCACCAGAATTCCCAGCGAACCGCGCATCAGCAGGTTCGGTCGGCGCATCGACTAACGGCGCTTAGACGTTATGCGGTGGTTGGTTGCGTCAACGGCGTATATGAACGCCGCCCTCATTTTCATACTCGTAATGACGATGGCGGCCTCGACCAAGTCCGCCTCTGCGCAAGCGCCAACTGAAGTAGCGCTTGGTCCGCTTAGTGCAGAAGAAGTCTTGCGCTCGTCAGCACGCTACTTCCCGCAGATTCTCGAAGTGCTGGCCCAGCGACGGGTTGCTGAGGGCCGCGTTACGGAAGCGGACGGCGCGTTCGATCTTGTTTTCTCCGCCGACGGTTTTGAGCGGTTAACGGGAACGTTCGATGGTGGCGTCATCGGCGGCGAAGCAACGCAGAACCTTCGTGCGTTCGGCGGACAGGTATATGGCGGGTACAGAAGATCTGGCGGTCTCTTTCCGATTTATGAAAATATCAACAACACCAACCGGCTGGGCGAAGCGAAAATCGGTGCTCTCTTTTCCTTGCTACGTGATCGAACGATCGATGAACGCCGCTTTCTGACACGCGACGCAAGGCTTGCGCTACAACAAGCGGATTTCGAGGTTCTGCTCACCAAACTGGGCGTTCAGTATGGCGCTTTGACATCTTACTGGCGTTGGGTCGCGGCTGGTCGCCAGCTTAGCGTTTACGAAAACCTGCTTCGCATTGCGCTCGCCCGGGAGGTTGGTCTTGAAGAAGAGGTGAGACGTGGTGCACGTGCACGGATTTTTATCACCGAGAACAGGCAAAATATCACGCGCCGCCAGCGCCTAGTGACGGAATCACGCCGTGATCTTCTGACCGCGGCAAACGCCTTATCGCTGTTTTATCGGAACGGCGCCGGTGACCCCATTATTCCCCCGGACGCCCGTCTTCCAGAAGAAGCCTTGTTGTCTGGGCTGTCCTTAGACGAAGCAATAGCGCCGGAGTTTTCTGAAGTCGCCGCCCTTCGGCCAGAGCTCCAAATTCTTCGCACAAGTTTAGAACGCGCCCAACGAGAGGTTCTCCTCCGCGAAAACGAATTAAAGCCCCGCTTTGATGTGCGCGCCGAAGTTTCGCGCGACTTCGGTGACATTGGGGCTGGCGGCTCGACTTTTGATTCGACCGATACAATCGTTGGTTTTCAATTCTCGGTGCCGCTGCAACGTCGGGCGGCTAAAGGTAAAGTGCGGCAAGCCCGAGCGGAGTTAGAAGCGCTGCAGCAGCGGCGGCGCCAAACGCAAGACCAGATAGAAATTGAGCTCCGCAACATTCTTATAGACTTGAATGTTTCAAAGCAGCTTGTCGAGCTCGCCCGACAGGAGTTTGACCAATCGTTGACAATGCAGCGTGCGGAGCAACAGCGTTTCGCAAGCGGCGCGAGTGACTTCTTTCTCGTGAATATTCGCGAGGAAACAGCTGCTGACGCACAAATACGCCTGTTTCTAGCGGCGCTTCAAAAGCGTATCGCCCAGGCGAATTTTGATGCTGCAACCGTCAACCTAGATCAGTTTGAGTTGACTGACGAAAACGATCCTTCGTGAGGCGGCGCCTATGAAGTCGCTCAGTTCGCCACGCTAACCGCCCAGCGCCTCGCCATTTACCGTTACGCGATAAATTAGGCGTTCATGTCCTTCATAGTCATTTAAAGCCGCGTGCTGAACAATACGATTGTCCCACATCGTGACCATTCCCTTTGACCAGCGAATACGACACTGGAAATCGTCGCGCGCGGCATGCCGACATAAATAATCAATCAGTGGTCGGCTTTCTTCAATCGTCCAGTGTTTGAACTTCAATGTGAACATCGGGTTTATGTACAACGCCTTCGCACCCGTTATCGGGTGCGCGATGATCACGGGATGCTCAACCTCTTGATCAATGATATCAGATCTCCGATAGGTGATGGGGCCGTCGCTGTCATATTTCTCTAATGCCGTTGGCGACGTATATGCTGCGTGTGCGGAGTGGATTGCGGTCAAGTTTTCCAATGTCGTCTTAAGCCCTGGCGACAAGGCTTCATAGGCTTTCTGCTGGTTTGAAAACAGAGTGTCGCCACCCACTGGTGGAATTATTTCAGCATAAAGAATTGAGCCAAGGCTTGGTCGCGCAAAAAACGAGTTGTCAGAGTGCCAGCCGGCGCCAAAGGTCGCTGGCGCGCCAGCTGGCTTGTGCATGCGTATGATTTCCGGATGATTTTCCATGCCATTGACGATGGGGTGCGTTTCCAACTCACCAAAGCGCGCGGCGAACGCTTTCAACTGATCGAGAGTCAGGCTTTGTCCTGGGATAGCGATTGCGCCGTACTCAAACAACGACGCACGAATGTCATCGAAAACTGTATCATCAAGATCGGCGATGTTAACGCCGTGTAGGATAGCGCCCATCGCGCCTGTAAGCGGCTCTGCTTCAAATTGCTCTCTCGTTTTCAGCATCTTAACTACTCCTTACAGGGATTGAAAATAGTAGGATTTTGGGCGCGTCAGGCGGTCGAAACCGAGTGGGGAGAGCGTCCACCCGCAACCGGATTTCTTAACGCCGGTCCATGCGAGCGATGGGTCCAGGTAATCGCACCTATTCATAAAAACCGTACCCGCCGCAACTTTGGACGCGAGCGATCGGGCTGCGTCGTTATCTTTTGTCCAAATCGATGCCGTTAAACCAAAGTCGCTGTCGTTCATGAGGGCAAGCGCATCTTTATCCCCATCCACCGGCATCACGCCAAGGGCGGGCCCAAAGGTTTCTTCACGCATAATCGACATCTCATGCGAAACCCCTGTCAGAACTTGTGGTGACAGGAATGCCGACCCCGCATTTTCGTCCAACGCAAGATGGGCCGTTGCGCCGCTGTTAACTGAGGCTTTAATCTGTGAGCGCACGAAATCTGCGGCTTTCGCGTTCACCATTGGGCCAAGCGTCGTGTCCGGATCACGCGGATCGCCAAGTGTGAGTGCATTCGCGCGTTCAACTAATGCTTTGCAAAATTGGTCAAAAATAGTCTTTTCGACATAGGCCCTTTCAATGCCGCAACAGGACTGCCCGCTGTTGAAGAAGGCGCCGTCAGCGATTGCTTCAGCCGTAAGCTGAATGTCCGCGTCGTGGCGAACATAGGCGGGGTCTTTCCCGCCAAGCTCAAGGCCGATATCAATAAATCTACCGGCAGTCGCTGCAGAGATCGCCCGGCCGCCATTGGTCGAGCCCGTAAACGCCACGTAGTCGACGTGGTTGCTTGCGACCAATGCGGCGGTCGTCTCGTGGTCCATAAACAGATGCTGAAACACACCTTCCGGCAGACCGGCCGCTTGAAATGCCTCGGCGTACCGGGTCGCCGCTAGCGGCGTCTGGCAGCTATGTTTCAGGATCACCGAGTTTCCTGCGGCAAGCGCTGGAATTATAGCGTTCACGGAGGTGAGGAACGGGTAGTTCCAGGGCGCCAGGACCGCGATAAGGCCGAGCGGCTGGCGCTCAATCCATTTTGTCGCATCCGGATCGTCGAAATGATGAGGCTCCAAAGCCGTCGTTGCAAACGACAACATCGCGTCGCCGCGCTGCTTTAGCCCATCGAGCTCGTTCGGGCTAAACCGGATCGGGCGTCCCATTTGCCTGGTAATTTCAAGACCAATCTCCTGACGGTGCGCATGCAAATGCTCGATTGCTTTGTGGAGAATGGAAACGCGTTGATCGAGCGCCATTTCCGCCCACCCGACCTGTGCGTCCATCGACATCAAAACGGCCGCGTCCACAGTACTCTGGTCGGCCAGAGCGCCATCAAACACGACGTCGCCGTCAATTGGCGATAAGCATTTGAATCTCGACATTTCCGACATTCGATCACACACTCCCGACCAAGTTACTGGAACGCAAAACTCCCGTCGGCTCAAGCTCTTACAAGAAATCAGCGCGTCGCATCCCGCAAACAGGCGGCGGCTACGCCTCAGGTCGCCTGAAGCGGGAAATCGCAGTGTTGGGCGGGATAGTGCGTATAGCGCTCGTTAAACCGGGCCGCCTTTGGGGAATAAGAACACTAGGAGGCTTTCTGTGGCCGCAGATCAAACGACGCCGCAATCTGGCGGCATTGACGAGACCATTAACGAGATTGTGCAGCCCCTGACGGACGCCCTTTCGGCGTTTATTTTTTATTCCGTGCCTATTGGCGGCGCCGACTTGCCGTTGATTGTCTGCTGGCTGATTTTCGGTGCGGCCTTCTTCACTATATATCTCGGCTTTGTAAATCTGCGCGGCTTTAACCATGCCGTCCGGCTGGTCCGCGGATTAGACGACGACCCCAATAGCGCCGGCGAAATCTCGCATTTTCAAGCGTTAACCGCTGCGGTGTCTGGAACAGTTGGTATCGGTAACATTGCCGGAGTCGCCATTACCTTGTCACTTGGCGGGCCAGGGGCAATCTTCTGGCTGATCGTTGCTGGCTTCGTCGGTATGACGACTAAATTTGTCGAGTGCGCACTTGGGGTTAAATACCGCCGCGTGGGCGATGGCGGCCGGGTCGCCGGGGGCCCAATGTACTATCTTCGCGACGGGCTCGCCGCAAAGAATCGACCGCTTCTTGGTAAGGCGCTCGGTGGATTTTATGCCTTAAGCCTCGTCGTGGGCTGCATGGGCGTGGGCAACATGTTTCAATCAAATCAAGCCTATGTGCAATTGATCGCCGTCACTGGCGGCCTTGAGGCGAGCCCCCTCGTTGGTTTTGGCTGGGCTGTTGGGCTTGTCATGGCGGTGCTTGTTGGCGCCATCATTTTAGGCGGCATCCGGTCAATCGCGCGGATAACGGTGCGCCTTGTTCCGTTTATGGTGCTTTTATATGTTGTAGGCGCATTAGCCGTGATCCTAATTAATTGGGCGGCGATACCAGGCGCGGTTGCCGCCATCATCAAAGGGGCGTTCACGCCACAGGGCGTAACCGGCGGCGCCTTAGGCGTTATGATCCTCGGTTTTCAGCGCGCCGCTTTTTCAAACGAGGCCGGCCTCGGTTCGGCGGCAATCGCCCATTCTGCTGTGAAGACAAAGAATCCTCTAACGGAAGGCTTCGTCGCGCTGTTGGAGCCGTTCATCGATACTATTGTAATTTGTACACTGACGGGCCTCGTCATTGTGACGACCTTTGACCCTGATGGACTTATTCGCGCGAGCGGCGACGGCCCAAGCGGTATTGAGTTGACATCCGCTGCGTTTGAATCGCGCATACCATGGTCGCCGGCGCCGCTGTCCCTTGCCGCTCTTTTGTTCGCCTTTTCGACATTGCTTGCCTGGGCGTATTATGGTGTACGCGGGTGGACGTATTTAGTGGGTGAGGGACGCGGCCGCGAAGCGATCTTCAACTTTATTTTCTGCTTTTTCATTGTCGTCGGCGCGGCAGTTAAACTTGATGCAATCCTCGATTTCGCAGACGCCCTAATATTTGTCATGGCGCTGCCAAATCTGGCGGGCCTTTATCTGCTAGCTCCTGAGATAAAGCGCGATTTAGCCGCCTACTGGCGTGATCTCCATGAGGCTCGCGCAGGACAAGAACCCGCTGACGCGCGGCCATGAATTCAGGCGAAAGAAATGGACTTCACGACCGCAATCCTCGGCATATTGTTTGTAGACCTCCTTGCGCTCGTTAGTCCGGGGCCTAACTTTGTTATTGTAACGTCTGCCGCGGCAGGCCGATCGCGCACAGAAGCGACAACAATTGCGATCGGTATCGCAACGGGCACATTCGTTTGGGCGTTCTCAACGGCCGTTGGGTTGACGGCGTTGTTTGAAGCCGCGCCAACAATCGGCAAAATTCTTCGCATCGTTGGCGTCGCATATCTCCTCTATCTCGGCGTCAAGCTGGTCCGCTCGACGGGCATGCAGGCCGCTGAAACGGAGGAGGAGTCGCGTGGCGCCGTGTCGAAACCAACCAATGCCCGGTACACAGACGGGCACGGTGCAATTTCGAGGGCATTTTTGACTGGCTTTATCGTCAACATCACCAACCCGAAATCGATAGTTTACTACGGCAGTGTTTTCGCCGTATTCCTGGCTCCCGGGTTCTCGCCAATCCTTATTGCAGTTCTCGTCATCGCGATCACCGCGATGGCGTTTCTTTGGTACGTGATGCTTGCATTTGTGTTTTCCGCAAAGGCCGTACAGAGACGGTATGTGAGGGCTTCAAAAATAATCGACCGGGCCTGCGGCGTTCTACTCTTGGGGCTCGGCGTTAAACTGGCGCTTGATGGGTAGGCTGAATGATTAAAACCGCGACCCTGCTTTTCGTGTCGATTGGTGTGTGGTGTACGGGGCTATCGTAGATCTGCGAGAGACTACGTCCATCTTAGTCACACAATGGTCGTGACTTGTTTTATGAAGCAGGACGGCACGAAGGCGCTACGGTCGGCCAGGGCGCCACTGCAGAGGATATTGCGAAGCGATTATGCGCGGGCCAAATAGTGGCAGACAGAAAGGGCGAAAGTTCAAACTCTGATCAAGGCCGCGACTGCGGCCCGGGCGGCCAGCCCGCCCCGCCGGAGGGCCCTTGGCCCGCGAGGCAAAAATGGCGGAGAGGGAGGGATTCGAACCCCCGGGACCGTGAAGCCCAACGGTTTTCAAGACCGCCGCATTCGACCACTCTGCCACCTCTCCGGACCGCGCTGAGATACGCTGCACTGGCCGGGCGCGCAAGAGTTCACAACTATTCTGGCGTAAGCGGTCTGGCGGCCGGGCGCTTGAACCAACAGTCAAACGTCGCCATAGCCTTCTTGAGGCGCCAGATCTGTTTTTTGACCGAGGAGGGTCGTCCTTGCTCAAGTTGCCGCTTTTTAGAAGCGCTCGATCGCTGGTCTCTCGGTCCGTGCTCTTCTGCTTGTTCGCGCTCGCGGTGGCCTGCGCCTCCACGCCGCCGGCGAAGCCTCACTACAAGGTTGGCGGTCCCTATCGTGTCAACGGCCGCCTTTATGTCCCCCAAGAAGACCGAAATTACGACCGGATTGGCATGGCCTCTTGGTATGGCAAGGATTTTCACGGCAAACGCACCGCTAATGGTGAAATATTTGATCGGCGACGCGTATCCGCTGCGCATACGACATTGCCGCTGCCGTCGATAGTTCGCGTTGATAATTTGGATAACGGACGCAGCATCCGCGTGCGCGTCAATGATAGGGGCCCATTTGTTGGGAACCGCATTATCGATTTGTCAGAGGCGGCCGCCCGAAAACTGGGTTTTCGGGCGCAAGGGTTGGCGCGTGTCCGCGTCCGATACATAAAACGCGCGCGTCTGTCCGGCAGCGCGCCCGCTTTGTCATATTTAGTGGCCGTGGGGCCTGTCCAGCCCAATGACGGCGCGCGCTACATCGAAACCATGCTGCGTGACAAGAATGTTGCTCAGGCCTTCGATAGTGATCGAAACGCGCACTTGTTTATCGGCCCGTTCACTGACTACGCTTCAGTAGAGATCATTAGGGATCAAGCAGCGTCGGTCGGGTTCTCATCGACGGTTTTGGCGGAAGCCGAAAGGCGCTTCGCGCGTGTGAAGTAAGGTCAGCACCAGGAGACAGAGTTGCGAGTTTTGTTCCAAAGAGCGTTTTTAGTTTTTCTTTTGGCGTGGGTTACGCCCGTTGGCGCCGCCGCGCCCTTCGATACCCCAGCCACATACGCCCTGATCATGGACTATGAAACGGGTGCTGCGCTTTTTGAAAAGAACGCCGATGAGCCAACTGCGCCGGCCTCCATGAGTAAGCTCATGACCGTCGCTATCGTCTTTGACAAGATTAAGCGCGGAGAGCTCTCGCCAAGCGATGAGTTTTACGTGAGCGAAAAA
>JBCCTV010000058.1:0-14690 GCA_039197915.1 Pseudomonadota bacterium
GGGTTCCGTCATCCAAAACCGACGCAGGAACTGGGCGGCATCCACACCAATGGCATAGAGTGCGGGTACAAAGATGAGTGTCACGAATGTCGCGAAGAAGATGCCGAAGGCGAGTGCGACGACGGCGGCTTTTAGAAACGCCGCCGCCAGCGAATCCTCAAACATGATTGGGAGCAACCCAATAAAAGTCGTAAGCGACGTAAGAACGATAGGGCGAAACCGGGTAGAGCCAGCCTCTGTCAAAGCTGAAAAAGCTTCCACCCCGCGCGCCCTGAGTCGGTTGACGGAGTCGATCAAAACTAGGTTGTCGTTGATTACGACGCCCGCCGCCGCGCCGATTCCGAAGACGGCAAAAAGGTCCATATCGAAGCCGAACGCCATCAGCCCGACAACCGCTCCCATAAAGCCGAACGGCACAGCGGACATGATGAGCAGCGGCTGCCAGTACGAGCCAAAAGCGACGGCGAGCAACGCATACATCGCGAACAATGCTATGGAGTAGTACAACTGCAGTTCATTGATGAACTGCTTTTCCTCCTTTTGATCGCCGCGCTCAGCGTAACGGGCGGTTGGGTGCAGCGCGCGCCACTGCGGCAGGTAGGCCCTTCGGAAATCTCGTATAACTGTGCTCCGCTGGACGCCCTCACGCAGCGCTATGCCGACAGTCGCCTCTCGCGTGCGATCTCGGCGTTGAACACGTTTATAGCTCGGCGCGTAGGTGACATCCGCAACGGCGAAGAGCGGTACTTCCTGGCCGTCATTTATTCGTATACGAAAATCAGCGAGACTGCTGATCGCCTCGCGCGTCTGCCGCGGGTAGCGGACCATCACACGTATGTCCTGTCCACCGCGGGGAAGGCGTTGGACTTCTTCGCCAAAGTACCCCTGACGCACCTGTCGCGACACTTCGTGGAGCGTGAGACCGAAACGCTCAGCCCCTGGTTTAAGGGAAATGCGCAATTCGTCCGTCGCTGATTGTAACGAGTCGCGGATATCATAAGCTCCGCCTACCCCGCGGAAATAGGACTTTAAGTCGTCGACGGCGAGCCTGAGTGCGTCAAGGTCGGACGCCTCCACGCCAAGGCGAATGTCCGGTCCCGTATCATTGAACGTCGTTTGAACAGCAATCTCTTCGGCGTCCGGTATCGGCCCTAGCGCCTGCCGCAGCAGTTCTCCAACGGCTTCGGCGCTCAATTGCCGCTCGTCCGACGGCGTTAGCCTCATGAATGCGTCGATTTGTGTCGGTTGCGCATCAATGCGATGGACGAGGATGATATCGTTACCCTCAAGCTCTTTTAGATCGCTGTTAACGTCGTCAATCGCCTTTGTGAGAGCCGCGTGAATCTCCAGATTTCTTGAAAACGGCGATCCATCCGGCATCGTGATGATGAATTCGACGAATGAAGTTTCAATCTTTGGTGAGAAGCGGAACTCCACCCAGTTCGCGGCGACAAGCGATACGGAGGCGAGAAACGCCATCACGAAGCCGATAACGGCGGCATACCGATGTCTTAGCGTCGCGATCAGGGCCGGCCGGTAAAGGCCGCGCTCCATAGACCTTAAGGCGGTGCTGAAGGCGCTTTGCGCGCGATTGAACCCCGCATCTGTTGGGCGCTTGCGCGGCCCCATATGACGCAAATGCGCTGGCAGTATCAAAAAAGCTTCAACCAACGAGAAAATCAGCGCAAGGGCGATCGTAATGGAGATATGCCGCGTGAAATTGGTGATCGCGCCCGAAAGGAACAGCCACGGAAGAAAGGCGATGATTGTGGTCAACACAGCAAAAATAACGGGCTTTGCGACGAGGCGAGCCCCCGTGATGGCCGCGTCTAGTCCTGACCGGCCTTGCTCGACCTGTCGATGGATGCTCTCGCCAACGATGATCGCGTCATCGACGACAATCCCCAAAGCCAGAAGCAAGGCAAACAGCGACAGCATGTTGAGCGAGACATCGGTCGCCGGCATCAACATGAACGCGCCTGAGAAGGCGATGGTGATGCCGACGGCTGTCCAGAATGCGACCGTTAGGCGAAGAAAAAGCAGTAGAACGACCAACACAAGCGCGAGCCCGATGACTGCGTTCTCCGCGACGAGGGATATCCGTTCGAAGTAGAGCGTGGCGAAGTCCCACCAAACAAAGATCTCGACGCCAGCTGGCAGACGTTCCTCGGCGCGATCGACCCATCCCTCTACCGCGCGGCTTATTTGCGTGACATCTGCCGACGATGGAGAGAGGACGGTTATTGTGAGCGCTCGCTTTCCGTTGAGCCGTGTAAAGCGGCGCCGCTCTTCAAACCCGTCGATGACTGTCGCGACATCGCGTATACGGATGAGGGCCCCGTCGATACTCTGGCGTATCACAATGTTCTCAAAATCGGATCGGGTGTCGGCGAGGGCGCGCGCGCGCAGTTGTACGTCCCCTGTCTCTGTTTGCACCGCTCCTGACGACAGGTTTACTGACCCGCCTCCCACCGCGCGCGCAACATCGTCAAATGAAAGCCCGTATCGGCGGAGGGCCGTTTCGGAAACCTCTATCGCCAGCTCCTCCTTGCGGGCATCGGAGACCTCCACGAGGGCGGAGCCGCCGGGAAGCTGAGCGAGTTCGTCTCGAAGATCGATGGCGAGCCGCGTCAAAACCCGTTCCGGCGCGTCGCCATAGAGGCCGATATAAATCAATTCCTCACGCAGTTCGCGCTCGCGCACCACAGGCGAGAACGCATCGACCGGGAAGGTGCCGACCCCATCAACCTGGCTCTTCACGTCATTGAAGAGAGATGTCAGAGAAACGCCGCGTTTCGCTTCAACAATGACCGATGCTTGCCCCTCAACGGCGTTTGAGATGATGGCGTCGACCCCGTCGATATCGGCGATCGCCTCTTCAATTCTTTGAACGATCTGCTCTTCAACATCTTGAGGCGAGGCGCCCGGCCACGAGACGTCGATTGAAACGCTGTCTGGATTGATGTTTGGGAAGACCTCGCGGTCAACAGTTAAGTATCCTGCAATGCCACCAATCAAGCAGGCGACCATCAGCAGGTTTGCGGCGACCGGATTACGTGCAAACCAGGCGATCAGCCCGCCCCCTTGCCCGGCGATGACGGCGTGCGCTGCTGGTTCCGCAGGCTCAAGTTCGGACATCGCCTCTAGGTCCTTTAGCTTCGGCCGCCGGCGGCGACGTTGGGCGGCGAGCTTGCTTCGGGTTGCGTACGGACAATAGCCTGTACAGCCGCGCCTTCTTCAACGCCCTGTAAGGAAGAGACGACGATCCGATCACCGTCTTCAAGGCCTGATACGACGACCATTCCGCCGGGCGCTGGTCCAAAGACCGCGACAGGACGCCATCGGAGCGTATCGGCCCCATCGACGGTCATGACGCGGTCGGACCCCCGCAGCGCGATCGAGGGAATTCGAAATGCGCGATCGATCCGTCGACCTGAGATCGAGGCGTTCACGAAAAGACCCATCGCGAGCGGCGCCGCTGAACCCGCGGCGGCCGCCCCATAGGGATCGTCGACGACAACGATGACGGATATTTGCCGGGTCTGCGGGTCAATGGCGGCGTCGGTCCGGGCGATACGTCCGATCCACGAGCGCTCCACTCCGCCAACCGTGGCGCTGAGCGCGGCTTCCGGGCCTGGGTTGTTGGGGACCGCCACAAAAGCCAGCGGCAAGCCGAGTCGGCCGAATTCAACGTCCGTCAACGGCAGCCGAACCTCGGCGACGCTGGTGGAAAAAATGCGCGCAACAGCCGATCCGGGGGTGACGTATTGGCCGATATCGGCTGAACGGGTGCGTAGCCGCCCTTGAAACGGCGCGCGAATTTCCGTGCGCTGTAGGTTAAGAAGCGCCATATCTAGATCAGCCTTGGCCGCAGCGAAGGACGCGCGCGCCTGGGCGAGTTGTGGTTCACGGAGATTCAAAGGGAGAGCCTGGGACAAGTCGCCGTTCAACTCAAGCCAGTCACGGCGCGCGAGCTCCGCCTCCGCTTCTTCTCGGCGCAGCGCTTCAGCGGCCTGGGCGACGCGCGCTTCAGCGCTCGTCACCGCGTAACGGAAGTCGTCGCCTGCGATCCGCACCAGAAGTTCGTCTTTCCGAAAGGCGCCTCCATCGACGAAAGCCGCGCCAGTTTCTATGATTTTTCCAGCGACCTCCGCGGCTATGCTAATCTCCGTCCGTGGTCGGACTTCCCCCTGTGCAGCGACCAACAGACGTGTGGGGGCCGACCGGGCTACTTCGATGTAGACGGACCGCAATGGCGCCTCCACCACTGGTGCGTCATTGCGTGGGCGGCCGACGAATATCAGCGCTATCAGCCCTAAGCCTACAACAAGAACGCCAAAGGCCGTTGCCGCCGCCCTCATTCTATCCGGCATCCGCGCCCGCCTTTCCTGCAAGCGGCGGACCGCTGGCGTTGATCCGCTTACGTTTTAAAGGCTCGTCTGTCTCTCTTCGAAAGATCTTCGGGTCATCGAACGTCCGGACATCGATATCTGTCAGGAAGTCGCCGCCGATCGCGAGATAGAGTCTGACGCGATTGGACAGCCTTTGTTGCGCGATGTTGATATATTGGGATTCAGAGGAGATACGGCGGGTCTGCGCGTCCAATACGTTGAAGATGCTGGCCGCGCCGGCCGCGTAGCGCCTCTCGGTGATCTCCTGGGCGGCCGCTGATTCTTCAAACGCCACTTTCAGAGCGCTTTCTTGATCCTTCAGAAGACGCTCAGCCCCGATCGCATTCTCCGCTTCCTGATAGGCGTTCAGAACGGCCTGGGCGTAATCGTAGATCGCTGCCTCCGCCCGGGCGCGTTCGGCTTTAGCGTTGGCGCGTAGCCGACCGCCTTGGAACAGGGGTTGGGCGAGGCCTGTCGCCAGCGCGCCGGCGATACGTTCGGGGTCGATAAGGTCTGAGATGAACGGACCTGAGGTGTTCGCTTGGACCGTGAATGTGATTTGCGGAAGAAGTTCTTTGCGTGCGGCGCGCGCCCGTAAGCCCGCCGACATGAGCCGTAATTCCGCAGCGATGAGATCGGGGCGGCGGGCTAGGATATCGCCCGGCGCTCCGGGTCCTGCGAGGTCTTCAAGAACGGGCAGGGAATCCGCCGCCTTTGTTTCAGCGGCCGGGTACCGCCCAAGAAGGACTTCCAAGGCTCGGACGGCTTCTTTTTCGGCCTGCATACGGGCCGCGTGCGTCGCTTCTGATGACGCGAGGGCGGAACGGGCGAGCCGCACGTCGGCGCTTTCCGCAACGCCGCGGGCGTAGCGCCGCTCGGTGACTCGCAAGCTGCGCGCGCGCGCCACAATATCGCGTTCGGCCAGTCGCCGCTGCAAACCAGCTTCGATGAAGCCAAACCAGCTTTGCGCGACCTGCGCGGCGACGGAGAGCTCAGAAGCGGCGGCGTCCGCCTCCTGGGTGAACGCATCCACATAGGCGCTTTTCGCGTTGTCACGCAGTCGGCCCCAGAAGTCCGGCTCCCAGCTAACCTGTCCGCCGGCTTGGAAATTATTGATAAAGAGGCGCGATGCGCCGCCACCTCCGCCTCCGCCCGCCTGAGCGGCTGTCGTCGGGTTTACGACAATTGCGTTCCGAGAAAAATTGAAATTGGCGTCCAGCGTCGGCAGCAGCGTCGCGCGGGCGGCCTTCGCGGACCGCCGCGAAGCTTCCAACCGGGCGTAAGCCGCGCCCAAGTCACGATTGTTTGCGATGGCCTCGCGCACCAGTGCGGATAGGACCGTGTCGTCAAACGACGCAAGCCAGTCGCCTACGGGCGGCGGCGCCGCACCGGATTCGATCGCAGCCCAGCGCTCCGGCGCTGCGATGTCGGCGGCGGATTTCGTTTCCGGCGGGACAACAGCGCAGCCGATCACAAGGCTAGAGATAATGACAATCCGCATTGCGGTCGTGAACATAGCCAACAACTTTGAACTTCAACGGTTGATCTAACTTCAACCGGTCGGTGCGGTTTGAAATCGGTCCAGAGGACGAGGCCCGGGAAATTTTCTCGCCGCCAAGGCGCGGGAAATTCGGAGGAGGCTATTCCGATTTGCCCACGACGCCTTCGCGCCATGCGTATATGGCCGCCTGAGTCCGGTCAGAGAGGTGGAGTTTTGAAAGTATGTTGCTCACGTGGCATTTCACCGTACGCTCCGCAATCTCCAATGTCGCTGCGATTTGCTTGTTGGCGAGCCCGGAGGCGATGGCTTTCAGCACCTCGATTTCTCGCTCAGTTAGCCCGTCGGCGCGGGCCGGTTTGTCGCTTTGCAGCAGGCTGGCGGCCAGATGGGACGTAATCGTGGCCTCGCCCCGATGTGCGCCCCTGATGACGCTAAGCAGTTCGTCAGGCGCCGTGTCCTTCAGGATATAAGACAAGGCGCCCGCACGGATGACTTTGCTTAAATGTTCAACGCCTTGGTGGGATGTGAGGATCACGATTTGCGTGCGCGGGCTCGCCGCTTTTGTTCGGCGGATGGTCGCCTCCGCGTCGAGGTCGGGCATGAGAAGATCGAGCAACAGAACGTCGGGCGCGTGCTGGCGTACGGCCTCCACAGCTTCAGCGCCGCTGGATGCGGCCCCGACGAGGGCGATATCGTCGGTGGTGTCTATAAACGCGCGCAGTCCTTTGCGGACAATTTCGTGATCGTCGGCTATGACGAGCGTGAGGGCGTTTGGATCGACGTCACCCATGAGTCTGGTCCCATCGCATTGTCATCCGGGCTCCTTGGCCAGGCGACGATTGAACTTCAAAAACGCCGCCGGGCAACTCCGCGACCCGATCCTCAACAGACTTCAACCCTAGGCCCTTTCGTACGGACTCAGGATCGAAGCCGACGCCGTTGTCCGTAACGATGAGTTCGGCCGACGCGTCCCCACTGCGCAGCTGCGCAAGCACCTCGCTCGCCTCGCCGTGTCGGACCGCATTGGTGACCAACTCACGCAATGCGCGGAGAATTGCGATTTCTGTGCGAGGAGGGGCTTCAAAGTCATCACTGACTTCGATTTGCACCTGGGTGGACAGCCGGCGCGCCAAATTTTCGCCGGCTGTCGACAAAGCCGCGCCGAGGGTTTGCGGTGCGCTATCGGCGGGACGCAGTTGCTCGATTATCGCGACGAGATCGCGTTGCGCTTCCTGAGCTATGGTCTCTGCCTCCGCCAAGCTGATGTCGCACACGGAGGTGGCTTCGTGATCCTTGCCAAGCGCGCTGCGAACGACAGCGAGTTGGAGCCCGAGCGCGAACAAGTTTTGTTTTACCGTGTCGTGTAGATCGCGTGCGATGCGGTTTCGCTCGTTACTGACGGCGAGGGCCTGTTTGACGTTCAAGTGCGCTTCAAGCTCGCTCGCCATGGCGTTCAGCCTTTGTGCGTGCAGGCCGAGCTCGTCTCCGGCCTTCAATTCAATCATCTGGTCGAATCGCCCCAGCCGCCATCGCGCGGTGGTGGCGTTCATAATATCCAATCGCCGGGTGATATACCGTGCTGATGCGACGCTGCAGAGGAGCCCAATAATGGTTGAAATAAGAAGTATCCATGGCCCTGCTCTTAACGAGCTATGCATGCTTGTGGCGAGGGCCGCTTCAAGGCGGTAGGGAGCGCTCAATAGCGCGTTCACCGTTAAGCCCTCATAGATACCTGATAGCTTGAGTTCTGCGTACAGACCGGAAGTTGGGGGAGCCGTATCTCCGCTCGCGGCCTCAACGAGCACCGTCCCTTCGGCGTCTAGGACGTGGACCGATACACTCGGGTCGCTCACACGGTCCAAAGGAAAGCCGACAACAATCGGGTCTTTGGAATCAAAGCGCATTAGTCTTTTTAGGGCCGCCTGCAGTTCCTGATCATACGGTAGACCATCGGACCGCACCCGGTCTCTCCACGGCGCGGCGTCGATCTCACCTTCCAGGAAAAGGCGCAGATTCTCCTCAGTGTACGCTTTTTTATACGCCTGCCGCCAATCTATCAGGGTCGACACCAGCAAAATGGCCGTAACGCCAAAGAAGGAGATGAACGTGTAAGCCAGCCATAGTCGCAACCAAAGGCTGGGCCCGCTGGGCCGTTCATGCGGAGGCGGCGCTCCGCGGGTTTTCTCGTCGGGAAACGGCACGGGTCACTCTCACTAAAATCCCGGTCTCGAACACAATTGAAGTATGACACATTGAATCGCCGCTGCGTCGTACCTCCGACGGATACCATTTCGTTTCGTCATGTTTGGAGGCGGGCGGCGACGCGAATGGCGAGCGACGTGAGCTACCGCGAGCATCTGTGAGACGCCAGCTCTTTTTCGGATCGATCGGCCCGGTGGCCGGCCACAGTCTGCGTCTTAAATCGCACTATCGATAGAAAATGCTGCGGGGAATTTCAGCGCCTTGCAAATCGCAGGTATTGCAATTTACTTGCAATTGCAATATCCTCGGCGCGAGGGTGGAATTTCTTTGGACATGAATGATCTAAAGTCTGGGCTGAAACGCATTCGATTTGACCCTCGGCAATGGCGCAAGAATGGGAGAAAGCTGTTCTGGCTGTGGGTCGCTTATCAGACTGTGAAGGGATTGATTACGCTTTCACTTATTTGGTTGCCGCTGTTGTTGTACCTCCTGAACCGATGACCGTTTGATAGGACCAAGACATGATCCTTTTGAAGAAAGCGACGTGGGCGTTCCTACTATCAGTGGTCGCTGTTTCCGTTTCACCAGCCGCCGCCCAAGACCGAATTGTGTCTGTTGGGGGGGACGTAACTGAGATCATTTACGCGCTTGGACTTGGCGACGCCGTCGTCGCGACTGATTCGACGAGCGTCTATCCCGCCGCCGCGACGCAGACACCCAAAGTTGGATATCTGCGTCAGCTATCCGCGGAAGGCGTATTGTCGCTGGAGCCTGATTTAATCGTTATCAGCGGCGCGGCTGGTCCACCCGTCGTGATAGATCAATTGAGAGACTCGGGCGTCAAAATACTGGAGACAGAAGCAGCGTACACATTGGATTCAATCCTAAAGAAGGTTGATCGTATCGCGGATCTTCTATCGGTTCGCGAGGCGGGCGCTGAACTTCGAGACCGTATAGAGGCGGATAGCAGACGTATGGCCGAGCGTGTTGAACGCCTCGGGCTATCCCCGGAAATTCTGTTCTTTGTGACACTGCGAAACGGCGCGCCGCGCGCGGCCGGGACAGAGACCGCCGCCCATGGCGTGATTGAGCTGCTCGGAGGCGTCAACAGCTTCGCAGGCCATACGGGCTACAAAGCGCTCTCGCTAGAGGCCGCGGTCGCCGCCGATCCAGATATCATCTTGGTGATGTCTCACCACGCCGAACGCCTGGGCGGGGCCGACGCTGTGAAGGCGCACCCAGCGATTTCCCTCACCAGCGCCGCGAATGAAGGCCGAATCGTATTGGTCGATCCGGTCACCGTTATGCAATTCAGTCCCCGTACGCCGTCAGCGGTGGCCGACCTCGCCGAAACGATAGCCAGTCGGGCGGATAAGGAATTGTGAGCGATGCGGTCGCCCTGCATCAGGGGCGGGAACGGCGCGCGAAGCTTGTACTGATCTCCTGCGCCTGCGCCGCCGTCGCGCTCGCTATTCTAGGCGTCGTTATCGGTCCGCTCCAAATCGCGCCCATAGATCTCGCCAAGATACTGATCCATCAACTTGGGCTGACGAGCGCGTCGGTGTCTGAGGTGAAATCCGGCGTCATACTGAACTTGAGAATCCCAAGGGTGGTGTTGGCCTGCGCCGTGGGCGCCTCACTGGGCGTCGCTGGCGCGGCCATGCAGGGTTTCTTCCGGAACCCCTTAGCTGACCCAAGCCTCATCGGCGTCTCATTTGGCGGCGCGTTGGCCGCCGTCGCTGTCATCGTCCTAGGCGGAGCTTTTTTTGGGTCAGCCAATGCTTTGCTGGGCCCGTTTTTCCTTCCAATTTCTGCGTTCGCCGGATCGTTGTCCGTGGTGCTCATTATTTATCGGGTGTCGACGATAGACGGCCGCGTCATTGTGGCGACAATGTTATTGGCTGGCGTGGCTGCGAACGCTCTTGCGATCTCCGGCATCGGCTATCTGACTTTTCTGGCCGACGACACGCAGCTGCGCGACTTGACGTTCTGGACCCTCGGGACGCTTGGGGGCGCGACATGGAGCCGTGTGTTGCCGGCGGTTGCGCTGATGCTGACTGCGATTGCTGGTATGTTGACGCTCGCCCGACCCATGAATTGCCTACTTCTCGGGGAAGGCGACGCAGTAGCCCTGGGCGTCGACGTTGAGCGGGTGAAACGCCGCGCCGCGCTGCTGACGGCGCTTGGCGTAGGCGCCGCAACAGCCGTATGCGGCGTTATCAGTTTTGTGGGCCTCGTTGTTCCGCATCTCGTTCGGCTTATGACGGGCCCAGACCATCGCTACGTTTTACCGGGATCGGCGCTGCTGGGCGCGGCACTAGTTTTGGCCGCCGATTTGATCGCACGCCTCGCTGTCACGCCGGCCGAACTTCCTTTGGGCGTGGTGACGGCGGCGCTCGGTGCGCCCTTCTTCTTTTGGTTGCTGGTCAAGGACAAGCGTCGCGAGGCGCTCGGATGAGTTTGCGTCTGGACGCCGTTAGCGTCTTCAGGGCGGGGCGCGCGATCGTAAATGACGTCAGCCTCGAGTGCGTTCCGGGCGGCATCACGGCTTTTTGTGGGGCGAATGGCGCCGGTAAAACCACGGCGTTAAAGGTGCTTGTCGGAGCCCTTAAGCCTGATAAAGGCCGCGCGCTTCTCTCCAACCAGTTGATCGACGAAATTCCTGGCGGGGAGTTGGCGCGGCGGCGCGCCGCCGTTCCCCAACATCCATTGCTCGCATTTCCGTTTCGGGTGCACGAGGTGGTCGAAATGGGACGGACGCCTCATTTTGGCCGGGTCACGCCGGCTGATGACGCCGAAGCGGTGTTGGGGGCAATCCAAAGCATGGGGCTTTCGGAACTTGCGGATCGGGATTACCTCACGCTTTCTGGGGGAGAGCGGCAACGGGTTATGATCGCCCGCGCGCTGGCGCAAGTTTGGTTTTCGCCGGAGGAGGGCGGGGCGCGATGGCTCTTATTGGACGAGCCGACATCCGCTCTTGATCTAAAGCATCAGCTTGCGCTGATGACGCTACTCAAGAAGCTCGCGAATGAAGGCTGGGGCGTTGTCTGCGTTTTGCATGATTTGCAGTTGATTAAACGCCACGCCGACCAAGCCGCGATGTTCAAAGGCGGGCAATTGGCGTCCGTGGGAGCGCCACAAGATGAGCTGACGGCTGAGCGTGTCGCCGACATTTTCGACTTGGACGCCCCCTACGACCTGATTTGACCGTGCTGGGATTTGTTAATCCATCGCGACGGTTTCGAAGCCCTCGAACTCGGGATGACCGAGATAGAGGGCGCGGTTGTCGCCGGCGTTTTTGTGGGCCGCGCGAAAAGCTTCAGATTTGGTCCAGGCCTCAAAGCTGGCGTGATCCCGCCAAACTGTGTGGGACGCGTAGAGCGTCGAGTCTTCCGTTTGCGGGCCCCTGAGAAGTTGGAAGGAAATGAAGCCCGGGACCTTGTCGAGATGTGTGTCGCGCTCTCGCCAAACCGCCTCAAATGCGTCCTCCTTGCCGGGTACGATCCTAAAGCGGTTCATCGCCAAATAAATCTGCGTCGGTTGTATTGCAGTCATGTGCTTTCCCTTCAATTTGCGGCCCTGCTGGTGGTTGATCTCTCGGCGACGTTCAGTGGTTGCAAAGCGCCGGAGGCCCTCTCCACTTCGAAAACAAATTTCGAATAACTATTCGGCTGAATAGCATGTGTCGATGATCAGACGATAGAATGATTGCTTGGCGGAGACGAGTCGCTAACAGCGCAAGAACGCCCCTCGTTCAGTGAGTGTCCTTGCCCCCTAAAGTTGGGCCACGTTTTGACGTAGGTTTCTAATTTTGGGGATGGTTGCTGATGGCGAGGAAGCGCTTCTCGGATGAGGATATTCTGAAGCTGCTGCGGCAGACCGAGGTGGATCTGAGCTCGGGTTCAAACATCGAGACAGCCTGTCGATCCGTGGGGATCAGCACGGCGACGTATTATAACTGGCGACGTCGGTATGGCGGTAGGGGCCGTAGTCAGCTTTCCGAAATGAAAGACCTGGAGAAAGAAAACCGGCGTTTGAAGAAGATCGTGGCTGAGCTCGAGTTGGACAAGCTTATCCTCAAGGAGAGCCTGGATTTTTTAAAACCAAAGGCCTGACAACGGATCAGTTGCGTCAGGCCGTGATCCATGCGCGGCAGAAGCTGGGCTCATCGGAGAGACGAACCTGCCGGGTTGCGGGGCTCTCCAGATCCACGCACCAATACCAGAAGGCCCCCAAAGATGTGGACAGCCTTCGGCTGGCTCTGATCCGTTTAGCCAAGCAGTACGGACGGTTCGGCTATAGGAAAAAAACACAGCTTTTGAGAGTCGAAGGCTGGGACATCAATCAGTTCGAGGTGACCGTGAGCGAAGCTCGCGTAAGCGCCGAAGAACGGGTGGAGAGGCTCTGGCGGGAGGAAGGTCTGCAGCTGCCGCAGCGTCACAAGAAACGGAAGAGGCTCTACCACAAGGACAGCTCGGTCATCCGCTTACGTCCTAAGTATCCCAATCACATCTGGAGCGTCGACTTCGTTTACGACCGGCTGAGCAACGGCCGGCCGTACAAGATGCTCACCGTGATTGATGAGTTCACTCGCGAAGCCCTTACAGTCTCGATCCACACCAAGATGAATGCAGAGGGCGTCTTCGAAGCGCCCAATCCGTTGCTCCTCAAGCACAGGGGCCGAGTTCATACGATCTGATAACGGGCCAGGGGCTCGCCTTGCAGAGCCTCCAGTATTGGCTCAACAAGGTCCGCATCGAGCCGATCAGGATCTATCCAGGCTCACCCCGGGAAAACGGCTACAACGAGCGGTTCAACGGGACGCTGCGCCACGAAGTGCTGAACACGGAATGGTTCACAACCATCGCCCAAGCACAGACCATCATCGGCAGGTGGCTCAGACAGTACAACCATGTCCTTCCGCACCAAGCCCTGAACATGTGCCCACCCGTCCCAGAGACCCTACCAGAAAAGGCCCAGAGTGACGGGGCTGGACAACTGCCGTCTATGATATCTAAGGCTGGTGAAAACGCGATCTGTCTATTTTATGTTCATACGCCGCTGTGCTTCGCCTTCCTAGTAGAATTTCTGACTTTTACCCCGTTACACTGGCAGTGTCGCTGAAAGAAACCGATGCATGCAATTCAGCAATGAGAGAGACACTGTGTTAGTATGGAAAAGAGTAGAGATAAAGAAGAAATCAACGAAAAAAAATTAAAAAGAATTCGAGGATCTATTCGGTCTAAGTCTAGCATTCAGATGATTGAAGATCTTTCAGATAGACAGCGGGATAGAAATTATGGGACGATTACACACTTAATACAAGCGAGGGCGATTGCGATAGTTATTATAATGCTTGTTTCCATCGGGGCTTTTTCGTCGTCTCTGGTAAATTTCTCACGGTTGATCGACGAAGAAAGTCAGTTGATCGCAGAAAATGGATATATAGACATTGATCGGGATTATTTATTGGGTCTATGGACTTCTGCTACTGTAGTGGCGTTCGTAGTTATATTATCAATCTTCTACATCTATTCAGTCACCCGCTCGATGCGCCGAAATCTTGACGAGGCTACATCCCAAAGAGCGCATATTTTTAGGATCGCTACCAACTTCAAAGGCGATATAGATGATAGCCAAGAGGACGTCGATAATGATAGGTAGTCCGCTTGATCTTCTTTTCGAGGTCCTGAAAAATCGTCTTCTGGGTCCCAAAGATCGATTTGAGAGATCAAAGAGAAGACTTACATCTAGTTTGCTGGCTCCTTTAATTTTTGTTGCCGGAGCACCTATCGCTATCCTAGGTGTATTTTCATCTATTTCAATGGAATTAAACTTCGGGCCTGCTGTTCTTAGGTTTTTAGGCAGTTCTTCGAGCGATTTTATTGTACTTGCTGTGGTTTTGGCATTTAGTTTTGCCTTTGGTTTAGGATGTAATTTGTACTATTCAAGACATATCCAGATAACACAGAAAGAGACAAACGAAGCTGAGAAGCAAATTAGGAGAAGGGAAAACTTTTATAGACTCAATAAGAAGATCCGAAAGCATATTAAGTCCGGAGATAAAGACCGTGCTGTTCAATATGCAAAACTAACCAATATGAAGTATCCAGATCTTGTCGAAGAAGATTCAACAAGCCTCGAGGCTCTAATCGACGCAGGATTTTTAAATTACCATGATGAAATATCAAGTTCAACTGGTGATTCTTTGACATACGACAATGGAAAAAGTCTGGGTGTGGACCCGCCGATAGAATAACCAATCAAATTTTTTGAAAGACCATGCATATTTTATCTACTCTTGTCTTGCGACATAGCAGATAATTTTAAATTGTCTTGGAAGCTGGGCTGGAGGCGTGGCGCAGGCAAGTAGACATTCCCACCCGCTCCGGAGACTCTGCCAACGTATGGCCCGGACTTAGGGGCTGGCGGCCTCGTTTAGACTCGTCCGGTCATTGTTTGGTTCTTTGGACGAACGGACGCAAAAGAATTGCGTTAGAAGCTAGCGTTAAAAATACAAACATTGATATCCTAAGGAAATAATTATTGAAGCATAGAATTTAATATTGTAATTATATCTCATGAAAAGAAGAGCA
>JBCCTV010000059.1:0-14674 GCA_039197915.1 Pseudomonadota bacterium
CGCTAAACCGGGACTGAAGTGCGATTTTTGTCGTATTTCCGAGGAATATTTCCAGATCAGGTGCGAAATCGCGATTAATATGTGTATAGTATGTCGCAGCGCAGGCCTGATTCGCGTGATCAGCGCCTGCGCGCGCCCCGAAGTGCATATGACGGCTCATATGCCTGCTTAGGGGTCGGCGTGCACTTGGAAGGATGTAACTACATGACAACAGCAGCGGTTATCGGCTCTGGTTTTGGGGGCCTTGCGCTGGCGATAAGACTTCAATCCGCAGGCGTCAGGACGACGCTTTATGAAAAACGCGATAAGCTGGGCGGACGCGCATACGTCTACGAACAAGACGGCTTCACTTTTGATGCAGGGCCAACGGTCATTACTGACCCCAACTCTCTTGAGGAATTATGGGCGCTCTCCGGCCGGAAAATGGCCGATTATGTTGAGCTTTTATCCGTAGACCCTTTTTACCGGCTATTATGGGAAGACGGCTACTCATTCGACTATTGCAGCGACGAAAAAGCGCTCCTTGAGCAGATTGAAAAGAAAAATAAGGCGGACGCTGACGGATATCGGCGCTTTCACGAATATTCAGAAGTTCTGTATAGAGAAGGCTATCAAAAGCTCGGGACGGTTCCGTTTCTAAATTTCTGGTCGATGGTGCGCGCTGCGCCTGAGCTTGTGGGCTTACAAAGCTACCGCAGCGTTTATTCTCGCTTGTGCGATTTCGTCAAAGATCCGCAACTCCGCCAAGCGTTCAGCTTTCATACGTTATTGGTTGGGGGCGACCCTTTTAAGACATCAGCGGTCTACGCACTGATTCACGCTCTTGAGCGGAAGTGGGGCGTGTGGTTCCCGAAAGGGGGCACCGGGGCGCTCGTTCGCGGCATGGCGAAGCTGTTTACGGATTTGGGCGGCGTCGTCAAAACCGCAGCGCCTATCGCTGAGCTCAAAACCGTAAATGATCATGTTACGGAAGTTGTTCTAGAAGACGGAACATCCCAGGCGTTTGACGCGGTCGCCTCCAATGCGGACATTGTGCATACTTACGAAAAGCTGTTGGGCCGGAGCCCGCGTGGCTCGCAAATGGCGAAGCGCTTAAAGTCAAAGCGCTTTTCGAACTCGCTTTTTGTCGCCTATTTCGGGCTGAAGGGTAAACACGATCATCTGGCGCACCACTCGATCCTTTTTGGTCCTCGTTACCGGGAATTGATCGCAGAGATATTTGCAGGCCCTGATCTGCCGGAAGACTTTTCCCTTTATCTGCATCGCCCGACTGCAACAGATCCGGATTTGGCGCCTGAAGGGTGCGACGCCTACTACGTGCTTGCGCCCGTGCCAAACCTCGAAAAAGCGTCGATTGATTGGTCAGTGGAAGGACCAAAATATCGAGATCGGATCTTCGATTATCTCGAAGCCCGCTATGTGCCAAACTTGAAGCGCGATCTTGTAACATCGCGGATTTTCACGCCGGCTGACTTTACGAGCGAGTTAAACGCCCATGCGGGTTCGGCTTTCTCGATCGAGCCTATATTGACCCAGTCGGCCTATTTCCGTGTTCACAATCGCGATGACAAGATCAGTAATCTCTACTTCGTTGGGGCTGGCACCCATCCGGGCGCAGGGATCCCTGGCGTTGTTGGTTCGGCAAAGGCGACCGCGGGCCTGATGGTTGAGGATTTGAAACCGGCTAGGCTCGCTGCCGAATAATGGCTGTAAGCGTTGTGTCTGACCATTCAGCGCTCGCAGCCCACGGCGCACGCGCGATCGCCGACGGGTCAAAGAGTTTTGCCCTGGCGTCGCGCCTTTTCGGTGGGCAGATGCGCACCGATGCGCAAATGCTTTATGCGTGGTGCCGCCATTGCGATGACATTATTGATGGGCAAACCCTGGGCGCTGACGCGCCCGACGCCTCTTTAAGTGTTGCAGAGCAAACAGAGCGGTTAGCACGGTTGCGCGAGCAAACCGGTCGCGCATTGCGGGGCGCGACGACTGGCGTTTCGGCATTCGATGGCTTTGCGTTGGTTGCCGCCCGGCACGAATTGCCGCCGCAATACGCTTTCGATCTGTTGGACGGCTTCGCAATGGATGTCGATCGTCGCGCATACGGATCAATGCAGGACACGCTCGCTTACTGCTATGGTGTTGCGGGCGCCGTTGGCGTGATGATGGCGATACTGATGGGCGTTTCGCGCGATGACCATGCAACGCTGGATCGCGCCTGCGACCTGGGGCTCGCTTTTCAACTCACAAATATTTGTCGTGATGTCGTTGATGATGCGCGTGCGGGCCGGGTTTATTTGCCTGCGGATCTCTTGTGTCGACATGGCGTCGACCCAACACCGGCAGGCGTTCTCGACCGACAATCAAGGCCAGCGCTTGCGAGCGCAACAGCGGAAGCGTTGCGCGAGGCCGACCGGTATTATGCGTCGGCGGCAAGGGGCGTACGGGCATTGCCAATTCGTGCGGCCGCCGCTGTGCTCGCGGCGCGCAACATATACCGAGATATCGGGCGGGTAATCCTCCAACGCGGTCCCGAGGCTTGGGACGAAAGGGCTTACGCGTCACCACTTCGAAAAGCGCAATTAGCCTTCTACGGACTGGTTGTCGGCGCGCCGCAACCCCTGATTATGCGTGACCGAACAGCGCCGCCGCGCGAGGATTTGTGGCGTCGGCCAATTCCCGTTGCTTGAACGAAAGCGTTCACAAGACACCCTTTCAGTACACAGATTACTGCGCTTATTGAGCTACTTTGCAGGGTGTTGTGGATCAATAGGCGCTTGGTCGCTCAACGCTTGAGCAGGGTTTCCACCGATATGAGAGCCGTTATTGCGCGGACTTGCGTCTCGGATAAGTGAGTGTGTTGACGTTTCAGGCGCTCGACTCTGCAAAAATGCGCAACAGTAGTGGAATGCATTAAGCTAAAGAACCCGAAATTCACTTAGGGCCATTCGCCTTCCGTAGGAATCGCTCAAGGAGCTTTAGCCTTTTTTGATTTATCGCGCTGCTCTTGTGGCGTTGACGGATGAGAACCCTCAACCGCACACGCTTATTCGCGACACGTTCTAGAGCAACTTCGCATCAATCTGAACCGCTTCGTTGCTCTAGGTTTTTGTTTTGTCGCGTTTTCTTAACCCCAACCGGTTCCCACTTGGTCGGAAAACGCTCAAGAACATCGGACGATAAGCTTGAACCAATCCGATGTTCTTGAGTCTTTTGTCTGAGCGCCTGAGCGGACCTTCGCGTGATCCAATGTGATCGTCTGGCGCTCTAGCTTTTCTTTTGTCCGATCGCGCGAGGTGAAAAGCGCAAAGCAGAAACCGCTAGGGAAAAAGCCCGGTGCTCACTTTTTGCGCACTCGTCTGGTGATTTGCGCGCCGCGTTCCAGCAGGAATGCAACAATAGGCTCTAAGTCCAATTCTTTAGATAGCTATCGCTTTCGAGCCGCGAGATCGACGCAACTGAAATAGCCCGCTCAGTTACCCGGAAACCGAGACCGGAGCTTTCCGTTTGTTGAGCGATGCTTGTGTCGCTGAAGCGCTTGTTTGCGCGCGTCTTGATGCGGCGCGAAGTTTCGCGCGGTCCGTTGCGGCGAGGAGCTTTTTCAAGCGGCGGGGGGAGGGAGCGAAAATAAAGCCGAAGGATACACAGTCCTCTTTGGCTTCAACGGCGTGGTGCAGCCGATGAGCTTGGACAATCCGTGCGAGGTATCCTTTTTTTGGCCGTATCGGGAAGGGGCCCCGTCCGTGTACTAACCAGTCATGGTAAAAGAAGTAGATGCAGCCGTAAGCCAAAATCCCTAGACCGATTGCAAGCGCCACGGGATTTGATTTCCAGCCAACGTAAATCAGCGCCATTGACGGTAGGCTAAACACAATCCCAAAAACGTCGTTTAATTCAAAGGGTCCAGTGCGCGGTTCATGGTGTGTTTTATGGATGAACCATAACGGGCCATGCATGAGATATTTATGCGTGACCCACGCAAAGGCTTCCGTCGCGAAAATAGTCGCCACCGACACGAAGAATAGAAAGAAAAACTCCGCACTCATATTTTAGCGAGCTTTTTCATCGGCGCCGATACAACGTCTAAGAAATCAAGCAACGCGGTTGAGGTATTGTCCGAAAGGCCGGCTGCCTCGCATGCGGCGTTTCTCGCTTCACTGATCCAATATTCGGCTTTTTCGCGCGCACCGTCGCAACCGAGTTTCGATACGACCGTCGATTTATTTTCGTCTTTACCCGTATCTTTGCCAGCGCTCGCTTCACATCCGTTCGCGTCAATCACATCGTCAAAGGTTTGATAGGCGAGGCCAAAAGACGCGCCAAAGTCATGGAGGCGCTCAATGGTCACTTTTGGCGCATTGGCGCAGGCCCCGCCAATCGCAGCGGCGGCTCCGAAAAGCGAGCCCGTTTTGCGGCTATGGCGATCTTCGATCGTTTTCAGGGTGTCTTCGCCGGCGTTTAAGTCACTGCGTAAGTCGCACGCTTGCCCGCCAGCCAAGCCCTCAACGCCAATCGCCGCCGTCATTAGATCAAGCGCTTGGACTTTTGCCTGCGGCGCTAGCCCATCCATAGCCGTCACTGTTTGGAAGGCCTTGTTCAGTAGGGCGACGACGGCAAGCATGGCAGTGCTCTCGCCATAAACTTTATGCGTCGTCGGAACACCGCGTCTTAAGCGAGCGTCGTCCATAGATGGCATATCATCCATGACGAGCGACGCCGCGTGCACCAATTCGATCGCGCAGGCCGCATCGAGCGCGACATGGTCTGTCGCGCCACATTGTCGGCACGCTAAAATTGTCATGATGGGGCGTAATCGCTTACCAGGGGCAAGCGCCCCATGGCGCATCGCGCTGGAAAGGGAGCAGCCGCGGTCATCAATTAATTCAGCCAACCGAGCATTTATTGAAGCGCGAAGTTCCGCGAAATCCAACGGTGTCGGAATAGACTGATCATTTGCGGCCTCTCTCGGAAGCGCCGATGATTTTATTGAATAGGGTTTCAGCTTACGATTTCGGGTATTGGTAACAGAAATGCCTTCGCTCCTGTCCGCGGCGTATCCGATGACTGAACAGTGGCGGCTATCGGGCAGTGCGCCCTGACTTTCCTCAAGTCTGCCGTCGAGTGCTGGTTGTTCTACCCCATCGCTCGCCACCATATCGCACTGGGCTGGCCCCCGGATTTGCCCCCCGACTGATCCACCCACTGGCCCTAAGGAGAATTCAACGGTTGAACCGTCCTCGGCGAGGTCGTTTCCGTCAGCTGCGTCGTTCGCCAAAACGCTGTCCTTCAGTCAAAGGCGGGCGCAACTCGGCGAACCGCCTGCGACATTATGGTCATGTGTACGCTTACGTTTCAATCGATGACGGGGAATTTTTTCCCAAGTTCTCTCGTCCGTCGACCGGCTGTGCGCTCAGGATTGCCGCAAAACGCATTATAAAAACCATGGAAATTGAGCGCGTTAACCAAAGATTTGCGCAGGTCAATGGACAACGCTCGCTAAGAATTCGCGGCTCTCGGCGTTCGCGGAGCTGTCCAAAAAATGAGCGGGTTTTGCACAAAAAACGACATCTGATTCGGATTGCTGTCGCTTTTCCTTGCAGTGGATATCGCCAAAAAGGCGCTTCTCTCGCTTAACGCAGCCGGGATTATTGTCTATCAAACTTGACACATACTTTTGTCAGGTTCGAGCAGGCGCGAATGAACGTTTATCCCTTTTCTGCGATTGTTGGGCAGGTCGAGCTTAAACGCGCGCTCATCATGACGGCGGTGGACCGAACGATTGGCGGCGTCCTGGCGCTTGGTGACCGGGGGGCAGGAAAGTCGACCTTGATCCGCGCTCTGGCGGCATTGCTCCCAAAGATCGACATTATTGACGGGTGCCAATTTCGGTGCGCGCCGGAGCCGATGCAGGCAATTTGCAAGACCTGTAAAGCGCGCGACGATGCGCGTGTCATTAGCGAGATTGCGCCGGTTATCGATTTGCCCCTCGGCGCGAGCGAAGATCGTATTGTCGGCGCGCTGGACCTGGAACGCGCGTTATCCGCGGGCGAGCGCCGTTTTGAACCCGGGCTCCTGGCCGCCGCCCACCGGGGCTTTCTGTACATTGATGAGGTCAATCTCCTGGAAGATCATCTGGTCGATCTTCTCATTGATGTCGCTGCGTCCGGCGAAAACATTGTTGAGCGCGAGGGAATGAGCGTGCGACACGCGGCGCAATTCGTTCTGGTCGGCAGCGGCAACCCAGAGGAGGGCGAGCTGCGCCCGCAGTTAATCGATCGATTTGGCCTCGCGGTCGACGTCCGTACACCAACGGACGTCAAGGAGAGGGTCGAAATTGTCAAACGCAGGGACGCATTTGAGCGCGAGCCCGCGGTGTTTTTAAAAAAATGGCGCCGCAAAGATGCCGCAATCCGAAAGCAGATCGAAGAAGCGCGGTCTATGATCGATGAAATTGAAACGCCAGACGCACTTTTGGAAGAGGCGGCGGGGCTATGCATCGCGCTCGGAACCGACGGCCTGCGAGGAGAGCTCACGCTCATGCGCGCGGCGCGGGCGAGTGCTGCGTTGGATGGCGATACTGCGGTGACGACGGATCACTTACGTGCGGTGGCGCCGATGGCCTTGCGGCATCGCTTGCGCAAAGACCCCCTCGACGATTCCGATGCGAGCATCCGCGTTGCACGCGCCATTGAGGAGGTATTGCCCGCGTGATGGGTCAATACTGTCTGATGCTGATCAAAGTTTGGGCCGAAACTCTATATGTTGACGCATAACCAGCAGCAGATGGGCGATCGGCCATCCGTTGACGATATCCAGAAAGCCGCCCGTGCGCTTTGGGATGATGCACAGATAGCCGCGGCTATGCTGGCGACCGGCGGCGGGACGTTAGGCGGAGGCCATGTGCGGTGCGGTCCAGGCGGCGCCCGCGATCGCTGGTTAAAGCTCCTGCAGGCGCTTGCCGGAGATGCGCCCGCGTGGAAACGACTCCCCGTTAGTGTTGATACGGAGCGGTTAATCGGCGGCTTGGATCTGGCGCTCACCCTCTCCCAGGGGCGACGGGTTCATACGCGTGGGCTCCTTGACGAGGCGCAGGGCGGGTTTCTCATCGCCGCGATGGCGGAGCGGATTGATAACAGTGTTGCCGGTCTCATTGCGCGGGCGATGGATGAAACGGCGCTTGCGGACAAATTTAGCCTCGTTCTTCTTGACGAAGGCGAAGCGGATGAGGCGACGCCGGTCATCCTCACTGAACGGATCGCTTTAACGATAGACCTTAGGGGCATTCCGCATTCCGTCTATAAGACGCCGCCGCTTTTCAATCGGTCTGACATTGAGCGCGCGCACGCGCTCGCTCAAGATATACCCTTGCCGACAGAGATGTTGCCCGCCTTATCAGGCGCATGCGCTGCGGCTGGCGCGCCAAGCATGCGGGCTTTCCTCGCGTTGGTTGCGGCGGCGAAGCTCCATGCGGCACTGTCGCGGCGTTCGGCTGTCGAGGCGGAGGACGCGGTTGTCGCGAGCCGCTTGGTCCTCGGTCTCCGATTGGCGTCGGCGCAAGACAGCCCGCCCGATGATCACCAGGACGCGCCGCAAGACCAAACGAACGAAACTCCCGACAACGAAGAAAGCGCTCCGGACAAGGACCAAGACGTTCAAATATTAGAGGACCAGCTTATCGAGGCTGTCGCTGTCGCCGCTCGCGCATCGGACTTGTTGCAAGGCGCCCAAGCGACGCTCAACCGTAGAAAAGGGGGCGCCGGGAAGGCAGGCGAGGCCGTCCAGAGCGGATCTCGTGGACGGATGGCCGGAGAACGCCGCGGTGATCCGCGTCGTGATGGCCGCCTCGACGTCATCGCCACCCTGCGGGCGGCGGCGCCATGGCAAACGCTCCGTCAGCGGGAGGATCAGCGCGGTGCCGCCCGTATTCGTGTCCGCCCGGATGATTTTCGCATCCGG
The DNA here is from genome assembly GCA_039197915.1 of Pseudomonadota bacterium. Classification (GTDB taxonomy): domain Bacteria; phylum Pseudomonadota; class Alphaproteobacteria; order Caulobacterales; family Parvularculaceae; genus JAJFFW01. The sequence continues at coordinate 7,954 of JBCCTV010000059.1, forward strand.
CGTCGCATCGCAAATAGGGAAACGGTGATCATATTTGTTGTCGATGCGTCCGGGTCAGCGGCGATGAACCGGATGGCTGAGGCGAAGGGCGCGATCGAGAGCCTTTTGAGCGATTGTTACGCACGGCGCGATCAGGTCGCTTTGATCGCCTGCCGGGGGGTAGCGGCGGAAACGCTTCTCCCGCCTTCGCGCTCCCTTGTGCGCGCCCGTCGATCGTTAAGCGGCCTGCCTGCGGGCGGGGGGACACCCCTTGCAAGCGCGCTCGAGTCCGCGCTCCAGCTTGCTTTGGTCGAGGAGGGTAAGGGGCGCACACCCTTCATTGTTCTGATGACGGACGGACGCCCAAATATCGGGCGAGACGGATTACCGGGGCGTCCGCAGGCGCTTGATGATGCGATTGAAGCCGCGAAGGCAATTAGATCGGCTGGGGTCAGTGTTCTATTTTTTGATACAAACCGCCGGCCGGACGCCCGCGTAAAGGCATTATGTGATACGATGGCAGGGGATTATCGGCCATTGCCGATTGCTGACGCTGGCGCCATATCCAAAGCCGTACGCAGCGTTGTCACTTAAGCGCAGTGCGCTTTTGCGAATTTAGGAGAAAAGGTTGACTGCGTCCCTTTATGATGCACCCGATTGGGGCCGCGACGGCGGGGATTGGCCCTTTCGTGAGGCGAGTCAATTTGTCGAAATTGATGGGCGTCATTGGCATGTGCAGCGCTTTGGTAAGGGGCCGGCGGCGCTTTTGATCCATGGAACCGGCGCCGCGACCCACTCCTGGGCGCCGCTTACCGCCCGCCTTTCAAAACGATTTTCGGTTATTTCGATCGACCTACCGGGCCATGGATTTTCAAAGCCACGCCGTGGCGGCGATGCGAGCCTTACTTCATTCGCGACGTCGCTTTCTCGATTGCTGGTTGACCTAAAAGTCACGCCGGATCTCATGGTCGGGCACTCCGCCGGCGCCGCCATCATGGTGCAGATGATCGCCAATGGGATGGTGTCGCCGCGCGCTGCAGTGAGCATAAATGGGGCGTTCATGCCTTTCCCGGGCGCAGCCGGTCTTGTTTTTCCGGCGGTTGCAAAAGCGCTGTTTCTTAATCCGCTTACGCCATACTTTGTTGCGCAAGGGGCAAAAGACACGCGTCGCGTCGCGCGCCTTATCAAGCATACGGGTTCACAACCGAGCGATGAAACAATCTGTCACTACGCGATGCTTTTTTCGAAGCCGAGGCATTTAGCGGGTGCGCTTGGCATGATGGCGCAGTGGGACCTTACAAAGATGCGTCATACCCTTAGTAGGGTTGATTGCCCGATGCTGTTTCTCGCGGGCGCCGGCGATCGCGCTGTGAAACCCAGCGAAGGCGAAGAAGCAGCAGCGCTCTCTAAAGATAGTGAGTTTGTTTTGCTTCCGGACCTTGGGCATCTCGCCCATGAGGAAGCGCCTGCACTGGTCGATCAGCACATTGTTCAGTTTGCGGACACGGCTATGAAACTAGAAAGCGTGTAGCTTCGTGAGTTTTGGCATTATCGAATTGGTCGTCTCGCATTTGCTGATCATTGGCTGGGGCGTATGGCAGATGCGTAAAATGGACGCCATGATCAATGCGCGTAAAGAGCAAAGCGATAGCGTAACGCCGGACAATGGTTCTGCTTCAGTCCAGGCTCCCATCGCCGAGGCGCGCGGGCCGGAAAGCCAATCGAGTTAAGCGGCGTCCGAGCGATCGTGACGGTGTTCAAAAGCCTCAAGTCCGAGGAAGACTGGACATACGGACAGGTCTTACTCCTTGCATCGTCGGACCGTTCACGAAATTGGCCAGCGCGGCATACGGAATGGCAGCAACGCTTTTACAAACGGATTTCTCAAGCGAGCGCCGTCCAGCGATTCGTGCACGCCTTGCCGCTGCTCGCCGAACAGCCGGGTTTCTACAACAGATCGCGTGTAAAACGGCGTATCCTCAAGGGTCTTTACGACCCGCGCCGTGCCGCCTTCTTCGCTCCGGGTACGGCGTTTAATTCGCCAGATAAAACCAGGCGCAAGAGCATGCTGTGGCGGCAGCGCGAAATCATCGATACCGCCCTGTTTATCGATGAGTAAAGCAGCGGCTTGGGTTTCTCCGCCAATCATATCCGTGTTGTACAAGATTGCGGTTTTGCCATCTCGCATGATTGTGCGTGACCAGTCCCAAAATGAAAAGGCGTCTTCAAGGGGTTCGTCGCCATCGTTACAGTCAAAATATCCGTGTCCCGACCAAGATATTGAGGGGTCGGAAAAAGCGACTTCAACCCGCGAAAAGGGTGAAACGGGCCGCCAGCGATGGCGCCCGTTTGGGTCAATGAAGAATACCCCCTCGCCAATTGCCGACGGGTGAACTTTTATTGAACCACGCAAACGGCTCGGGAATGGCGCGGTTGTTTCGTTGACGTCGATACAAAGAGCATCCCCGTCCCATCGCAGTGCGCTTGGGCCAATTGCAAAATGGGTTTCACTAGGATTTGCCAGGCGGCTTGGGCGTTCCGTCATTGCCCATGCCTGCTTGTCGCCGCCGTAAAGCGCAACATTCAATGCGCAGTGGGAGTAGGGCGCGCGCCTGCCGGACCACGCGTAATAAGGGGAAAACACGCTGCCAATAAAGGCGATCATCGTGAGCCCATGTTTCCCGTCATCGCTTAAAGCGTCGACATACCACCAGGCATAACCGTTGGGGTTTACCTGTATCGAGAACGTAACGCCTTGATAGTCGGCGGCGCGCCGCCCTTCAGACGCGAAGTCATCATTCGCCTTTAAGAAGCGAAAGGGGCGCGGCGCTGAGCCTCCAACGTCACCGCCCGGAAAAGCCGTTGGCGTCGGGTTCGTCGGCGTTGCAACAGTTGTCGGTGGCTTTGGCGCTTGCATGACCGGAGGCTCTGCGGTTGCGCTTTGCTTTTTACTTGGTTTTCCCGACACGTATTATTCCCTGCCTTTAGTGGAGCTGAGCCGTCGATGCGAACCGTTCGTTGGCATGCTTATTAATTAGGTTTTGACCCCGTGGACGGGGCTGTAGGTTGAAACGCTGAGGGGCGGCGGATCAGTCTGCGCGAAGCTTTTTCTCGCCTGTTTCTGCCGACGTCTTCTCAACTGCGTTCCTCGTTTTGCTGACGATTTCGTATCCTTGTCCATTTGCGCCGCCTCCCGTCGGTGATCGCAACGCCTTTCTCGTTCTACACAAGGCCACTTTTTGCGCGACGCATAAGGATGCCGCGCCTCAATGGCTCATCGCCGCTTACGTCAAAGCGACTTCGCCGTTTGACCGACCACGGAACGCTTGATCTTTTTGCAAATGTCAATTTACGTTGACAACAAAAAAAGACAAGATAAATTGACACGCAAGAGGACGAAACAAATTGCCCCACTCAAAATTAATTGAGGAAACTTTGGAGCGGGTCTTGTCGCGGTGCGACGCTGGCCCGGCGCTTCTTTCGGGGGCCATGCGGTCCGCAGTTTTCCCAGGTGGGGCGCGGGTTCGTCCAGCGCTTTGCATCGCAGTCGCCCAAGCGTGTGGGGCGGAGCCAAGGGACGCAGCCGCCGTCGCGGCCGCAATTGAATTGCTGCACTGCGCATCTCTCGTCCATGATGATCTGCCTTGTTTTGACGATGCTGACGTGCGGCGCGGTCGTCCCACTGTACATGCAGCATACGGACAACCGCTCGCGGTTTTGGCTGGCGACGGTCTCATTGTCACTGCGTTTGAAGCCTTAAGTGAGGCTGGTCCGCGATTGGCTGCGCTGTTGCCGGCTGTTACCCGCGCTGTTGGCGTTCCAAACGGAATTGTTGCCGGGCAAGCATGGGAAAGCGAGCCGAGAATTGATTTAAGGTCGTACCATCGTGCGAAGACCGGCGCCTTGTTTGTCGCCGCGACCACTTGCGGCGCTATTTGTGCGGGTGCGGAGGTTGGTCCGTGGCGCACTGTGGGCGAACGTCTCGGTGAAGCCTATCAAATTGCAGATGACGTCTTGGACTACACCGCTGACAGCGCGATGTTGGGCAAGCCAGCAAACCAAGATCAACGCCTCGATCGGCCCAACGCAGTCTCCGCTTTAGGCCTACAAGGCGCCGCTGACCAACTTCGCGCATTGATCCAAGACGCAGCTGAGGCCGTGCCGCCATGCGGTGGCGCAGCAACGTTAGAATTATTGATTCGCGCCCAATATGATCGGTTAGCGAGCGTTTTTGTCGATGTCGCAAGCTAATTTGAAGGCGTTTCCCGTGCGTCGTTTGCGGCGTTGTTTGGTCTAGTGGCGGCGCGCGATCTCATTTCCGCATCCGATGATGTGTTCGACGAGAACGCAGAAAAGCTCATGGCAGGCGCTGATAGGCGCTTACGAGGCGCACGGACAAAAGCGCCGGTAAAAAGTCACAAATCGTCATTTTTAGCCCGCTTAAGCGATCTTGTCTTTGCACGGCGCAACGCGCTTTTGTCGAGCCCGGCGTTTCAACGCGCAGCTGCGAAGTTTCCATTAACGCGACCTCTTTCGCGTCGCAAAGCCCGCCAGACATTCGACCTTTGTGCGGGCTTTGTCTACTCGCAGGTCCTTTACGCCTGCGTTGAAACCGAACTCTTCGATTTTCTCAAGGCGGCTCCAAAATCAATTGAAGAGATCGCTAAGTATACGGGATTGCCGGTAGACGGCGCGGAAAGGCTGGTGCGCGCGGCGGCGGCGCTGCGCCTGCTTGAGGCCCGGCGTGATCAATTTGGTCTCGGTGAACTCGGCGCTGCGCTTCTGGGAAATCGTTCCGTTTTCGCCATGGTGCGCCATCACCAAAGTCTCTATGCGGACTTGCAGGACCCGTTAGCGCGTCTGAGCCGTCGGTCCCGTGAGACGGAACTCGCGTCGTTTTGGGGGTATGCCGGGTCAAACGCCCCCGATCGGTTGAATGAAACCGCAGTTGAGCCCTATTCCGATTTAATGGCGCAAACGCAGGCGTTCATCGCCCAGGAAGTCATTGCGGCATACGACTTTAAACGGTCAAATCGCGTCTTGGATATTGGCGGCGGGGCAGGGGCGTTCGTTTCAGCGTTGGCGGACCGCCACGCGCATCTTTCCCTCGGTCTTTTTGACCTTCCATCCGTGACCGAGGTCGCTGCGAGCCGGTTTGTGGCGAACGGCTATAGCAACCGAATTCAGGTGTTTGGCGGTAGTTTCTTTTCTGATGCGTTGCCAAGCGGATTTGACACTATTTCGATCGTTCGCATCCTGCATGATCACGATGATCCGCAAGCGTTAGAAATTTTACGCGCAGCCCATCGGGCGCTGCCGCCTTCGGGCCGGGTGTTGATCGCGGAGCCGATGTCAAAGGTCCCGGGCGCCGAGGCGATGGGCGACGCTTACTTCGGCATTTACCTCTGGGTCATGGGCTCTGGCCGCCCGCGCACCGAAGAGGAGCTTACGGAGATGGCGCAAGCGGCTGGCTTCTCCCGGGTGAAGCGCGCGCCCACGCGGACACCCATCCTGACCCAGCTTTTGATTGCGGAAAAATAAAAAAATTTTTGACACAGTGTCAATTTCAGTTGACGCTTTTAAATGTCTAGTTAACATGACAACACAATGCAGATGATTCCCATCCATGAAGCCGGGCTTTGCGACGCCAGCGGCGCAGACCTCCGGCAAGCCGGCGCCCTAAAAGCGAACGCTGTCGTTTTTGAGGGCGATCGTAGGATAGATTTTCGGGAAATCACATTGGCTGACCCGGAAGACGATGACGTCATTGTTGACGTTGATTGGAGCGGCGTTAGTACCGGTACAGAGCGACTGCTCTGGACGGGCGACATGCCGCCGTTTCCCGGAATGGGGTATCCGCTCGTGCCTGGATACGAAGCGACGGGCCGGGTCGTCTGGGCGCGCAGCCGCAAAGATCTCATCGGCGAACGTGTTTTTGTGCCTGGCGCGCGGTGTTTCAAAGACGCTCAAGGTTTGTTTGGGGGCGCTGCGTCACGTTTGGTCGCCCCGGCGTCTCGGGTTTCCGCCGTCCACTTTAAATCTCCTGAACAGGTGTCTTTGCTCGCCCTGGCGGCGACGGCGCACCACGCGATGGCTGGGCATTCCGCTCCAGATCTAATCATCGGCCATGGGGCGCTTGGGCGTTTGCTGGCGCGCGTCGCTATCGCGTTGGGAAAAAATCCGCCCGTTGTCTGGGAAATCGATCCGGCGCGATCCGATGCCGACGGGTATGTTGTAATTGATCCTGATACCGACGGTCGCGCCGACTACGCCACGGTTTACGATGTTAGCGGTGATGCAGCAATTATTGACGTTGCAACGCAAGCCCTGGCGCCTGGTGGTGAGATTGTTCTGGCGGGGTTTTACGCAGAGCGCCCATCATTCGATTTTGCGTCGGCGTTCATGAAAGAAATCCGGATCAGGATTGCCGCGGAATGGCGCCCCGATGATGTCGTCGCGGTAATCGATCTGGTTGAGTCCGGGAAGCTCGATTTGAGCGGAATTATTTCTCATCGTTTCACAATCGGGTCTGCGGGTGAGGCTTATAAAACAGCCTTTGAAGACCCTGAGTGTTTGAAAATGGTGATTGATTGGAGGTCTGACCAATGAGCGCGCCATTTGATGAAATTGACGTTGTCGCTCAACGGGACGCGGCGCTTCGCGATGAGGCTTCGATGGAGCCGGATGCGCCTGTGACAGAGCCGCCGACAAAAGAAACTCAAATCATCGCGATTTACGGCAA
>JBCCTV010000060.1:0-14657 GCA_039197915.1 Pseudomonadota bacterium
CTATCTCATCCTTCTATTGCAGTGACTTCTGAGGCGCGTTCGGGGATGAAAAAGGCCGTTGAAAATAGCTACCAGGTCGCAAAGCTAGCGATCGACTCTTTGCGGGAGTACAAACTTCCCGCAACACCTCACAATTACGAGTTATGGCACGACCATGTCGATGGTCGTAACCCAAACCTGTCGCGTGCAATCCAGCGGGTGATCGAATCCGAGGGCACGGTGAAACAGTCTCGGGCGAATGCGCTCTACCAGCAGCATATTGTCCGTAACGAAATGTCCGCCGACGTGATCGAGATCGTATCGCAGTTCGAGACCGAAATATCGGCATTGACCGAGGTCTTGAAGACGTCGGGTGAAAACACCCACAAGAATTCGGAAAGTTTGGAAACGCTTTCAAACGAGATCGGATCAATTGGCAGCGACAGCGAGGGCGTGAACTCGCTGCTCGAAAATGTTCTGTCTGTTGTCAAAGAAATGCGCGAAGAGAATGTTCGGTTGGAATCGCGCCTCGCTGAGTCCGCCGGCGAAGTTACAGCGCTCCGCACAAGCATTGAGACGATCCAGAAAGAGGCGATGCTTGATGGCCTAACAGGTCTTGGCAACCGTCGCACATTTGACAACGCAATTTCAGCCCTGGTTGAAGAATCTCGAGAAACAAAGAGCCCACTTTGTGTCGTGCTCGCCGACATTGACCATTTCAAAAAGTTCAATGATCAGTGGGGACACCAAACTGGCGACCAGGTGCTTCGTCTGGTTGCTGACGTTTTAAGCGCAAATGCAAAAGGCCAAGACGTGCTTGCGCGCTATGGCGGTGAAGAATTCGCGGCGATCTTGCCGGCGACTGAGTTGGAAAACGCGGTGATGCTGGCTGACCGGATGCGCGGTGCGGTACAAACGCGTCGCCTGAAGAAACGCAGCACCGGCGAAGATCTAGGCGTCATCACAGTTTCTATGGGTGTCGCCCTCCTATCGGACGCCGATGACGTTGAAACGGTGATCGAGCGTGCGGACGCATGCCTGTACGAAGCCAAACACCGTGGCCGCAACCAGGTTGTTGACGAAGTTTCGCTCAGAGACAGCGACAGCGGCAATGTATCGGACGCTGACGTGGCGCTTGGCGCTTAATCGCCCAAGGCCACCCATTTTCCTAGAATAAGCCGCTAACGCGGCGCCAATTTGGGCGGTATTCGCCTAAATTGATCGCCACCTTATTACAGCGCCAAGAGATCTAAGGCGCTGTAACCGAGGAGGCGTAAATGACTTCATCCCGGCTTAAACCACTGGCAGCGGCCGCAAGCGCTGCAATTGCGGGCGCGGCGCTCGTTTTTAGCGGCGCAGCGAACGCCCAATCCTTCGACGACCGTGAGCGCTTTCGCGAAACAACGCGAAGCGAGCGCGCAGTCGATGATCGTCGCGAATTTAGGCAGACGGCTGACGGCCGCGTCATTGTAGATAGACGTGCCGATAGACTTATTGACGGCTTTAGATGGCGCGATGGACGGTTTTACCGCGTCGGAGACCGCAGGGTCATTTACCGCGATGTTGTGCCCACCCGTTTCCGCGCGCGGATCCATGTCCGCGAGGAAGTCGTCTTTAGGCGTCGTGGGCCGGTTCGCGTTTGCACGGTTTCGCTTCGCGGCGCTGAACGTCGATTTATAAGCGACCGGCGGTTGAGGCGTGTCGCACGTAACCATTGCTCACCGCGAGCAAGGCTCCGGGTGCGCGCATAGAAAGTTCAGGAAGCTCTGTTTAAGGCGGTCAGGTTTGACCGCCTTTTTTCGCGTTCAAGCCACGAACGCCGTCGATATCAATTCATACTTGGATTGCTGACTGGAGACCTAGCCAGCACTGCCAAGACTTGGAGCAAAGATCTAGCAGCAGAACCTCAGGAGCGACTTAATCGTCCCGGTGGATCTTCTCTGAGCGCTCGTGACGCTCCTGGGCTTCCAATGACAGATTAGCTGTTGGGCGGGCCTCTAGCCTCTTCAGGCTAATCGGCTCGCCAGTTTCTTCGCAATAGCCGTACTCGCCGGTATCTAACCGACGCAAAGCAGCATCGATTTTTGATATAAGTTTTCTCTGCCGGTCCCGTGTGCGAAGCTCCAGGGCTTTGTCGGTCTCGCTGGAGGCGCGATCGGCGATATCTGGCAGTTGCAAGTTATCCGACTGAAGGCCGTCCAAGGTATCTTTGGACTGCTCGAGAATTTCATTTCGCCAAGTCAAAAGTTTATTCTTAAAGTACTTTTGCTGACGCTCGTTCATAAACGGTTCGTCGTCTGACGGACGATACTCGTTCAATTCAACAGCCGACATGGCGTTCCTCCGACTAAACTCTTCGCCGCGTAGTTCATCGCCCAATCGCCGGCGTTCTATACCCGTCGCCTGCGCGCCACTCAAGTGTGAATCAACGTTAAAATGCCTGCCGCTAAAGGTTTTTCTGACCGTCCCGTGAGCGACCGCCGATGGGTCGAAAATTAAGTCCCATAATGAATATTGCTGCAACGCAACAATTCTCATCTCGGGAACAATCTCAGTTTTTGTGCAGCGCAACATCAAAGAAAGGCCGCGTAATTGCTGCCGCCTAGCCTCCTTTTGGAGAGACGAAGAAAAAGCTTCACGACCCCCGGTCCTCACGGTACTGATCAGTGTACCGCGCCAAATTTGCGCCCATCACACCCCGAACCCGAGCCCGATTTAGGCTCAATGCCGTCGTTAACTGGCGCGGACCGCGACATTATGCGCTTGCTCGAAAATCAACCCAACGGACGTCGTCAATGGGGATTTTAGGCCAGCGCCGTGTTGCCCAGACCCGATGATTTTTCCGGGCTATAGTGTGATGCAGGCCATAAGTGAGGCCAAAATGGCGATAATCCGCCATCACAACAAGGAAATCTGGCCCAGCTAGGGCTGCCCGCCCCTAAATAAGTGGTGTATAATATCAAAGTTGAGCGGGGTTGGCCGACGAACCTTTGCGTTTATCGCTCGCAAGGTTTTAGCGCCCTCCCGCCATGGGGATCTATTGGTGGCGCGGACTTATGAAGACATCTCAGACTGGCGTTGACCTGATTAAACGCTTCGAAGGCCTCGAGCTGGAGGCCTATGAGGATATCGCTGGCATTCTTACCATTGGCTACGGCCATACAGGGCCGGACGTTAAGCCCGGCATGCGCATCAGCGAACAAGAGGCCGAAAACATCTTGCGGCGCGACTTGCAGCGGTTTGAACGGGGCGTCACCAGCAACACAAGCGTTGACATAAATCAGAATGAATTCGACGCCCTCGTTAGTTTCTCGTTCAATGTCGGCGTCGGCGCCTACCAACGGTCTACGGCGCGCAAGCGTTTGAACCGTGGCGACCGGATCGGAGCGGCCGAGGCGCTCACCTGGTGGAACAAAGCTACCGTCGACGGCGTATTAAGGCCAGTCACCGGATTGACCAGACGGCGCGCGGCTGAGCGCGCCTTGTTCCTGACCCCAGTTGAACCGGCGTCGGTCGCGGAACCGGCGAACATAAACGAAAACTCTAGACTGACGCCGACCGAAGACCCGCCCCGGCGCGGCAACCTCCTGGAAAGCCGTACGATCCAAGGGGCAAGCGTCGCCGGCGTCGCTGGCGCATCAGCCTCAAGCATGGGGCAGCGGGACGCCGAAGAGCTCGATCGCATTGAAACGCAAATCGCTGACGGCGAAGACATCACATCGATTCCGACGGACTCGGATGAAACTGATACTGAAACAAGCGCAGACCCTGCGGACGCGAACGATGGCGCGGAGACATCAGACGGCGCAGGAAGTGGTGAAACTTCCGACGAAACGGAAGTTGAAGACGGCGCTGACGAAGATGCGCCGCCTGCTGACGAGTCTGTCACTATTCGCGATAATCTGACGGAGGTTTTACAATCGTCGCCAGAACGCCCCTCGAAAAGCGAACAACATGCAGCTGACGCTCAAATCCAGTTTGCCCTGCTGATCCTGATCGTCCTCTCAGTGGCTTATATTGTGATCTCGCGCATCGATGATTGGTGGAACTTCCGCCGGTAGCCAGCGCTTGCCCGGGATTTAAGCGCTTGCGCCTGCATTAAGGGCCTCCGCTCCGCTATGGCGTTTTAGGACGCCCGTCTCGCTTTATCGTAGAGTATCGTTTCCACCCTATCTTTGAGGTAGGGTTCAAGTTCGTCTGCAAACCAACGGTTTTTCTTGAGCCAAGCATTATTTCGCCAGGACGGATGGGGCAAGGGCAGCATACGGTCTGGCATATACGAACGCCATGCCTTCACAGTATCGGTAAGCGAACGATTGCGCGCATTTTTGAGATGCCACCGCTGAGCATAGCCGCCAATGAGCAATATCAGCTTAAAATGTGGAGCCATTTTCATTAGCCCAGGACGCCAGGTCTCAGCACAGAGGCGCGGCGGCGGCTTGTCTCCGCCCTTCGCGTCATACCCTGGAAAACAGAAAGCCATTGGTGCAATGAAGAAATTCTTCGGATTATAAAACGTGTCCCAATCAACGCCTAACCATTCCCTCAAGCGAACACCGGACGGATCGTCGAACGGCCGCCCGGACTTATGGGCGCGCATGCCGGGGGCTTGGCTGAAAATTGCGATCTGCGCACGCGGATGGGTTTGCATGATCGGCCGGGGCTCGTGCCCGAAGCTCTCGCTGCAGAGGGTGCAGGCTTTTATCTCGGCGACAACTGCCGCCAAGTTGGTTGCGGCGGCATCATTTGCGTCAGCCGCGCTTTTTGGGGCGTCAATCGTGCTTTTGCCGGGAGTGGGCGTGGTCATGTTTCGCCGTCGCTCGGATTTGCAGTCTGTCGATTTTTCAGGGGCGTAGGAATTCCGTTCTCAGCGCCCATGGCCACCGGTCGCGCCAAACGGATTGGCCCCCTCGCCGCGACAGGATCAACACGACGTCCCTTTTGCGTAGCGATGACCCCACCGTTCTCGCCTATTGCGGCAGCCGCCTCCCGCACTGCCGGCATCAAATCACGCCAGTTTTCATTCCCCAGATGGCGCGCTACTTCTGACGGGCAAATACTCTTGCCTGGCCCGCGCGCATTCAAAAGCCGGTGGATTTCAGCAATGATTCTATCCGTATCAGTCATAACCAGGTGACCGGGATAATCTTTAAATTGGCGGATCAGACGCTTGGCCCGGCATAGGGCAGAGCCTCGTAGATCTCATTGACGATGCTGTAGACATATTTACCGGGTGTTAGTCTGCACATTGACAAAACAAAAACGGCGGTCGCGTCTGCGTCCAACGACTCGAGGCTGCGCGCCGTTTCCGGGGATTGCGCATTGCGACCGGAAAGATAACCGAAGACCCATTGGTGCAGAGCGATCGTTATTTGCTCTCGTTGGCTAACATTTGCGTTTTCAACGACCGTGTTCAAGCGGGCGCATTGCGCGGTGCCGAAGCCTTTGCCGTCAACCGCGGCGGCCGGCGACGCTTGGCAGAGAAGCATTGCCGCGGCGATTACGAGGCCAAAAAGTCTATCGGAGGGTTTGTTTCTTTTCATTGATTTGCGCACCCAAATTCTGGATTTGCTCCCCCGGTTTGACTTGTAGCACTAAGCAAACATGAAGCTCAAAAACGCAATGCAGGCGCATGCTTGGCGCGCCGCGCATTACCCCATCCATACCAAGCCAATCACCGCACCCGTCATCAGCGTTGCAAGCGTGCCGGCGACGAGGGCGCGCGGCGCCAGTGCGATTACGTCAGCGCGCCGGGTGGGCGCTAAAACGGTCAGTCCTCCAATGACAATGCCAAGGCTTGCGAAATTTGCAAAACCACAGAGCGCGTAAATAATGATCAGGAGAGATCGGTCGCTAAAGCTGCCTTCAGGCGCTGAAGCCAGTTGTACATAGGCGACAAGTTCGTTGATCGCCGTTTTCACGCCCATCAATCGACCAGCCTCGAAGGCTTCGCCCCACGAAACGCCGGCGAGCCACATGAATGGCATAAAAAACCATCCGAAAAGGCGTTCCAGGGTAAGCGGCGCTCCAGCGACATCGGGGGCCGTTCCCATGATGATATTGATCAACTCAACAAAGGCGGTGAAGGCGATGAGCGACGCCAAGATGTTCAGGTAGAGTTTTAGCCCGTCGGTCACGCCCTGCATGAAAGCGTCCATGGCGCTTGCATAACCGAAATCATCAGCAGCATCTGACGGCGTCGGTTCGGCGCCGCGTTCTGGCGGGATCATCACTTGCGCAACCAAAATTGCTGCGGGTACAGAGATAATCGAAGCGACGATCACATGACCGAGCATGGACGGCTCGATATCCGCAAGGATTGTCGCATAAAGCGCCATCACCGAACCGGCGACAGTCGCAAAGCCGCCGGTTATGATGATGAACAATTCCGATCGCGATACTTTATCCAGATACGGACGGATCAATAGCGGCGCCTCAGTTTGCCCGAGCAAGGAATTCGCCGCCGATGAAAGAGCCACGGCACCACCGACCCGGAATACCCGCTGCAGGAGTATGGCGAAGCCGCGGATGAACACCTTCAAGACGCCAAGATGCCAAAGCAAAGCCGAGAGGCCTGAGAAGAAAATCACCAGGGGCAATCCGCCAAAGGCGAAAGTGAAATACGCGCCGCGATCGGTCACCTCAAATGGCGCATTTTCAGCGCCGCCGAGATAACCGAACACAAGAGCGGTCCCCGCCGTTGTCGCCTGCTGGAGAGCTGAGACGACAACTGTCAGCGATCCGAGCGCGTCTCGCGTCAACGGCGCGTAGAGCAAGAGGATCGCGATCGCGAGCTGGACCAGAATTGTCCATAGCGCTGCGGTAAACGGAAAGCGTGTCTTGCCTTCTGACAGAAGCCACGCCACGCCAATGAAACCAGCAAGCCCGAGAGCGCTGCGAAGCTGATCAGCGCCTAATTCCAATCCAAATGGCAAGTGATCCCCGACTGAAGTTTGGGCGCCGCTTTCAAGCGACGGCGGCGGTAAAGATGCTTGCCGACCGGGAAACAGACCTGAAACGCCTGAAAGTCGGCTCAAAGCTACGGATCATGAAGGAAAACATGATATGCCGCCAGTACCGACGTCGAGTACGACGAACCAGTCCCGCGTCACCGCCCTGAGCCATGAGGTAATTCAATGCTGCCGACACCGCGCCCGGATCTCAAAGCCAACACGCTCGATTACGAGATAACGCCGCTCGTCAAACCGACAGGCTTTAGGGAGTACGATGCACGTTGGCTTTTCGGCCCCGAAATAAATCTCCTTGGCATTCAAGCGCTGGGACTTGGCCTTGGCGCGTTGATCAAAGAGCTCGGCCGCGAACCGCGCATCGTCGTCGGCCATGACTTCCGCGGGTATTCGACATCGATAAAACAGGCGTTGACCGTTGGGCTGATGTCCGCCGGCGTGGAAGTGAACGATATCGGCCTCGCGCTTTCGCCGGTCGCATACTTCGCACAATTCGATCTTGATATTCCGTGCGTCGCGATGGTGACGGCGAGCCACAACGAAAATGGGTGGACAGGCGTAAAAATGGGAGCCGCGCGCCCCCTTACCTTCGGGCCAGAAGAGATGGGTCGGCTGAAGGAGATTGTCTTGAGCGGCGACGCGCGATCAGCGCCCGGCGGCTCGTACCGATTTATTGCGGGCATGCGCGAGCGCTATATCGACGATCTTGTCGATGGCGTCTCTTTCAAGCGCAAAATGAAAGTGATCGCCGCCTGCGGAAACGGCACAGCCGGCGCCTACGCGCCTGAAACCCTTGAACGCTTGGGGCTAGAGGTTGTTGCAATGGACGCCGAGCTCGATCATACGTTCCCGAAATATAATCCGAACCCTGAAGACATGGAGATGCTCCACGCCATGCAGGCCGCCGTCCAAACCCACGGCGCTGACGTGGCCCTCGGCTTTGACGGTGACGGCGACCGCTGCGGCGTGGTGGATGACGAAGGTGAAGAGATTTTTGCGGACAAAATTGGGGTCATGATCGCGCGCGACCTATCGGCAATTCATCCAAATGCGCAGTTCGTTGTCGACGTTAAATCGACAGGATTGTTTATGACCGATCCCGTACTGATTGAAAATGGCGCAAAAACCGAATATTGGAAAACTGGGCATTCTTATATCAAGCGCAAATCGAACGAAATGGGCGCGCTTGCAGGCTTTGAAAAGTCCGGCCACTTCTTTTTCAATAAACCGATCGGACGGGGTTACGACGACGGACTGATCGCTGCGATCGCGCTCTTACAGATGTTGGACCGGAACCCCGATAAAAACCTCTCCGACCTTCGCAAGGCGCTGCCCAAAACCTGGGGCTCGCCGACCATGTCGCCGAAATGCGCCGACGATAAGAAATACGGCGTCATCGAAAAAATCGTCAAAACCTTTGAAGACCGGGGCGTTGGCGGCGACATTATTGGCCAGAAAATTCGTTCGATTGTCACCGTGAACGGCGTGCGCGTGACGGCGGAGGACGGCACCTGGGGCCTGGTGCGCGCGTCATCAAATAAGCCTGAGCTTGTTGTCGTTGTCGAAAGCCCAACGTCTGAGGAAAACATGCGCTCGATGTTCAAAGAGATTGACGCGGTTATCCGTCAGCACCCTGAAGTTGGCGAGTACAACCAAACAATCTGAGCGTCTCTTGCTTAAGCAAAGGCCGTTTGTTGGTATGCTGAGCGGCAAAAGTTCTGAACACGCTTAAAGTTCGTGTGAACACCAAAGACTGCGCGTTCAGCCGTTGCGGATCAATTAAGGGCGTACGTATTACTTTCCTCGCCTGCTAACGGACAGTCGCTTCCGATCCGTCGGGTTTCGGCGCCTTAGGGGCCCAACCTGGCCTGGCGAATAAATACATCCACACCTCACCAAAGGAGCGCGCCCCTTTTAAATCCTTAAAGAACTGCGGCAGCTCCGAAAACCAAACTTCGAGCGGATTGACGCTTTTAAAGTCACGTTTGAGGCCGTATTTCGGGCGCTCTTCCTCACGCTGAAAAGTGCCAAACAAACGATCCCAAATAATAAGTATACCCCCATAATTCTTGTCGATATACTTGTCGTCACAACCGTGGTGGACGCGATGGTTTGCCGGCGTGTTTAGGAATTCGTCGAAGACGCCAAGCTTACCGATAAGCTCCGTGTGGATCCAAGTTTGATACGCCAAGACAACAATAATGCCGAAGAACACCAATGCTGGCGGAATGCCGAGAAAAACAAGCGGCAGGTGAAACAGAGCTGAGACGACCCCTTCGAGTGGGCCAAAACGCACAGCCACGCTCGCATTCATGAAGCGCGATGAGTGGTGCACTGCATGTTGTGTCCAAAAGACCCGAACCTGATGGGATATGCGGTGCTCCCAGTAATAAACAAAATCGCATGCCAAGACCGCCAACAGCATCGTTCCAGGCGTTACGGCTAGGGTCCGGGTGACATAATTATCGGCCAGGTAAACATAACCCAGATAAGCGAATGACAGCACAAAGGTTTCAACGAGTACGGATGGTATCTGGGTCGAGAGACTGGCGATGACATCGAGATGTCCGCGGCCGCGAAATGACTTCTCGAACAGACCTTTGATGATCTCAATCAAGAGGATCGCTGCCCCAAGGAGGAGGAACACCTCCTCAAACGAGGTTGCTAATTCCTGAACTTCAGGCGACGTCATATCTTAGGTCCCCCTAAACCACTTATAAATGTGCGCCAGGCAAGGTCCGCCGCTTGGCTTTGCGTGGCTTCTCCCGACTTTACGCTTTCCCACGCTGCGTAAAGCAGGTGGTCGAAGACTTGGGTAATCCAATCGGTTGGAATGTTTGGGTCGAACATCCCCTCGCCTTTGGCGGTTTCGACGATATCGCGCGTGTCGCGTTGTTGGCGCGCGAACGCGACGGCGATCTCTTCGTCATTTTCCAACGGTTCTTTGGCGAGAAAGCCGTGCCGATTGCCGAGCGGGATAAGCGCTTTCAGCATATTCCGGAACGCGTCAGCATAGGACGCAGCGCCTTTAAACGCCGCCTCGGCCGCGGCGTCCATTTCCTCGATTGCAATGAAAGCGAGGTCGCGGATCAGCTCTTCTCGGCTTGCAAAATGACGATGCAGTGTGGCGCGGCCAACGCCAGCGCGGTCTGCAATTGCTGAAAGCGGCGCGCTCTGGTCGCGACTGAAAACGTCGAACGCGGCTTCTATGATGGCGTCTTTGGTCGTTGGTCGCAGCGTTTTTTGCATGAGACATATATGTCTCAAATAATACAAATGTCAATACAAACGTGGTCGCCGAGCGCGCCAAATACCTTGCACTCGGCAAATGTTCTGCTAATGTTCCAAAAAACGGAGCAAAAGATGGAATTTGACCCACGCCTGAAGAAGACTGCGGAGACGCTGGTCGCCTACTGCAAAGCTGGTGAGGAATATAAAGGGTTAGCCGAGCTTTACACCAAAGATGCGGTTTCCGTGGAGGCGGTGACCATGCCGGGTGCGGACAGTCCGGAAACGCATGGTCTAGACGGCATCCGCGCTAAACATGATTGGTGGAACGGGGCCTTTGAGGTCCATGAGGCGACGGTGACGGGGCCCTTCCTCCATGGCGCAGATCGCTTCAGCGTCTATTTCACGCTTGATACGACCAACAAAGAAAACGGCGCCCGCGAGCAGATGTCAGAAATCGGGGTTTACACCGTTGTAGACGGAAAAATCACTCGCGAAGAATTCTTTTACGCCGTAGACTGATGGATAGCGTGATGCGGGCGGTTGAAATAACCGAGCCGGGCGGGCCGGAGGTTCTCAACCTATGTGAACGTCCCATCCCGAAGCCTGGTCCTAGCGAGGTTTTGATCCGGGTATCTGCGGCCGGCGTCAATCGACCGGACGTCCTGCAACGCATGGGACTTTATCCGCCGCCGCCGGGGGCGAGCGACCTTCCGGGGCTCGAGGTCGCCGGAACCATTGCCGCCATTGGCGAAAATGTGAACACGTTGAACATTGGCGATGCGGTCTGCGCATTGCTGCCAGGCGGCGGGTACGCCGAATACGCAACTGCCGACATTGGGACCTGCCTGCCAGTTCCAAGCGGCTTAACCATGGCAGAAGCCGCCGCCCTGCCAGAGACCGTGTTTACGGTTTATGCAAATGTTTTCGATGACGCCGACTTGCGCGAAGGAGAAACACTTCTGGTCCATGGCGCGACAAGCGGGATCGGCGTCACCGCTATAGCAATGGCGCGGGCCTTTGGCGCCGACGTCATCGCAACTGCCGGAACGGACGAAAAAGTAAAGTCCGCCCGGGATCTCGGCGTCAAAGCCGCCTTTAATTATAAGAAGGATGATTGGGATACAGAAATTAAAGAAATCGGCGGGGTTAATGTGGTTCTTGATATGGCCGGCGGCGATTTTTTAGCGCGTAACCTCGAAACACTGAATAGTGGCGGCCGCCATGTGTCGATCGCGTTCCTTCGCGGCAACGAAGCGAGCGTCAACATTTTCGCGATCATGAAAAAGCAATTAAACATATCGGGCTCCACGATGAAAGCGCGTTCCAGGGAAGAAAAATCTAGGCTCGCGGCGCAGATTTCAAAAAAAGTCTGGCCCCTGATTGAAAGCGGCGACATCAAACCGGTCATCGACCGGACCTTCGCGCTTGAGGATGCAGCCAAAGCGCACAAGCGAATGGAAGCGGGCGCGCATGTCGGCAAAATTGTTCTTGCGGTCCAAGGGGACAAAATCTAACGCGCCGAAGATCGCGCCCTGGCAACGGGGCGATGCAAAAGCTTACCCTTAGCATCGCCTGCAAAGGATAAAGTTAAGCGCACGACTTGTTGCAATCGCGGTCGCACAGCGCGGAGATCAAGGGACCGTGTTCATTATTGCGATTTTTGGAAACGTTGCTATATCAACGATGTGCGACGCTCAGCGTTGTTTCCCCAAAATTCAGCTGGATGGCGGGGGCTCTCGAGATCGGGAGCCAACGCGCACCCGATTTAACGCTTCGGAGGACCCGAACTATGGCTGATCAACCCCTCATGCCGATCGCAACCGCGGTTTGGTTAATCGATAACACATCGCTTTCATTTGATCAGATTGCTGAGTTTTGCGTGCTGCATCCGCTCCAGGTCAAAGGCATCGCGGATGGCGACGTCGCTGCCGGCGTGCGCGGGATTAATCCTATTACGAACCATCAGTTAACGCGTGATGAAATTGAAAAGGCGGAAAAAGACGACAGTTACAAAATGCGTCTTTCAAGGCCAAAAACCCTTGTGCCTGAGGCGAAGAAGAAAGCGCCTCGCTATACGCCTGTTTCTAAGCGGCAAAACCGGCCGGACGCAATCGCGTGGATTGTACGCAACCACCCGGAAATATCCGATGCGCAGATTTCAAAATTGCTCGGCACCACGAAACCAACGATCCAATCAATCCGCGATCGATCCCATTGGAATTCAGCTAACCTGCAACCGCTTGATCCGGTTGCCCTTGGCCTTTGTACACAGATGGATTTAGACGCCGTCGTGCGCAAGGCGGCGGCAAAGGCGGCAAAAAATGCGCCGCCGCCCACAGACCCTGGCCCCACGCTTCAGCCGACCGAAACCACGCCAGAACCGGTGTTTGAGGCGGAGCCTTCGCCCGCAGAAGACGCCCCACTCGATCCCGACAAGGTGTTTGCAAATCTCGGGGAAAAATCGAGCGACGAGTCTAGTTCTTAAACGGACCTCGTTAGCGTCACGGAACAACGAGAGCATCGTCGCATCAATCTGAGCCGCTTCGTTGCTCCAGGTTTTTGTTTTGTCGCATTTTTTCGGCCCCGGCCCCAACCGGCGCCCATTTGGTGGGAAGACGCTTTAGAGCATCGGGCGATTAGCTTGAATCAACCCGATGCTCACGAGTCTTTGTTTTGAGCGCCTGAGACGATCTTAGCGTGATCCAATGTGATCACCCGGCGCTCTAGGAACCGCCACGCGCCATCATTGCGGCTTTTGATCCGCTCCGGGCCAGTGATCCGCCATCAACATAAATGGTCTGTCCCGTAATATATGACGCCGCGGGAGACGACAGGAAATAAACCGCTTCCGCGGCTTCATCGGGGTCGCCAACGCGGCTCAGCGGCACCGCTGCTTCGGCCGTTTTTCGATCGCCCTCGTCGGTCACCGTGGACTTGATCGGCCCGAGACCGACCGCATTGGCGCGGCCGCCATAGGATGAGATAGCGAGCGCCACCGCTTTCGTCAGCTGACTGACGCCCCCTTGGGACGCCGCAAAGGCGACATGATCCGCACGCGCTGTAACTGCTTCAATGGAGGTGACATTTACAATGGCGCCGCCGGTCGACGACGCGCTCGGGTCTTCCGATTGCTTTTTTAATTGCTTGGCAAAAGCCTGATTAACGAGAAACGTGGCGCGCAGATTTGCTGAAACAATCCTGTCGAAATCATCTTCGGTCGTATCAAGAAAATCAGCGGACAATGCTTCGCTTGCCGCGTGCGCTAGGACATCTACGCGACCATGGGCGTCTAATGCTTCGGCGACAATATTATGGACGTGGAGACGCGAAGAAACGTCGCCGCAAATGCAGCTCGCCTTTCCGCCCTTGTCATTCAACTCTTCGGTTAACAGACGTAGCTTCTCTTCGTTCGCATCCGCCAGCACAAGAAGGTCGCCCGCAGCGGCAAAACGCCGAGCGCATGCTTCACCCACACCGGCCGCCGCCGCCGTCACAATTACGCAACGGGCCATAAATGCTGTCTCCTACGGGGTGGTCAGCCGACTTTGATGGGCCGACATTGTCGAGGTTGGAAACTAACGTTTTATCCGATGAGTATAAAGCAAATACCGGCTTACAAAGTGGACGTCGCTTGCCGGAGGGCGACAATTTCGTCTTTGATACGAAGCTTCAATCGTTTCAATTCTTGTATTCGAACATCGTCGGAAGAGGGCCGTTTCATTTCGCTAGCGATTGCATCTTCAAGTTCCCGGTGACGCAGGTTGAGACTTTTCAAATGCGCTTCAATCGCCATCGCCCAATTCCTCCTTATATCATATCAATGAGAGTAGACATCAAAACGTGAGTTCTGTCGACCGCAGACGCCGTCCAAAATAATGCGGCTGATGCGTACTAATTTTGAGTGCGGGTGAAAGTGTCATGGCTAACAAGCGATTAATTGTCGGCGTTACAGGGGCGTCTGGCGTTGTTTATGGCGAACGCGCGTTGATGTTCGCGCGCGAGCTTGGCGTTGAGACCCACCTCGTTATTACCAAAGCAGCGGAAATGACTATCGCCTATGAGCGGGATAAGAAAGCTGCTGATTTTATTGCGTTGGCTGATCATAAATACGCAATCGGCGATGTCGGCGCGCCGATTTCGTCCGGCTCGTTTAAAACAATTGGCATGCTGATCGCCCCTTGTTCGGTTAAAACAATGTCGGAAATCGCAACGGGCGTCACATCAAACCTAATGTCGCGCGCAGCTGACGTTGTTTTAAAGGAACGTCGACGCCTCGTGATGATGGTCCGCGAAACGCCATTTCATCTGGGCCATTTACGCACCATGACATCATTGACGGAAATGGGCGCGGTCATTGCGCCTCCTTTGCCCGCGTTTTATACCGAACCCAAGTCAGTTGATGATTTGATCGATCAGTCTGTGCAGAGATGTTTAGACCTTTTTGACATTGACGGCACGGGCGCAAAAAGATGGGGTGAA
>JBCCTV010000061.1:0-14534 GCA_039197915.1 Pseudomonadota bacterium
CGAAAATGCTATCTCAAAAAGACGACGCCGTTGAGGGACTAACAAAGGGCGTTGAGTTTTTGATGAAGAAAAACAACGTCGACGTTTTCTATGGCGCTGGGAGCGTTGCCGCCCCGGGCGTCGTTAAGGTGGCTGGAATGAATGGCGCCGGCGATCAGGAGTTGGCGGCGAAGAACATCATTATCGCGACTGGGTCCGCCCCGGCGCCGTTGCCTGGCGTTGAGATCGACGAAGAACGCATTGTCTCGTCTACCGGGGCTCTCGTTTTTGACGCCGTTCCGAGGCATTTGGTCGTGATTGGCGGTGGCGTCATCGGCTTGGAGTTAGGCAGTGTCTGGCGCCGTCTTGGCGCCAAGGTGACCGTTGTTGAGTTTTTAGACCGGATACTTCCAGGAATGGACGGAGAGGTTTCGAAGCAGTTCCACCGCATCCTGAAGAAACAGGGCATGGATTTCATGCTGTCGACAAAAGTCACCGGCGTCGAGAAAACCGATAGTGGTGTCACCGTGATGACAGAGCCGGCTGCGGGAGGAGAGACGACGCCGCTATCTGCAGATGCGGTACTCGTCGCTATCGGGCGGACGCCGTATACGCAGGGGCTTGGTTTGGCGGAAGTCGGCGTGAAAACCGATAATCGCGGCTTCATCATCACGGATCACTTTAGAACGGACGCTCCTGGGATTTGGGCGATCGGTGATTGCACCCACGGCCCGATGCTCGCCCACAAAGCCGAGGATGACGCTGTCGCATGTGTTGAGTTGATCGCTGGCCTTGCCGGGCATGTGAATTATGACGCAGTGCCGAACGTTGTTTACACGTACCCAGAGGTTGCCTCCGTTGGAAAAACTGAGGAGCAGCTTAAAGAGGCTGGCGTTGCGTTTAAGGTTGGAAAGTTCCCATACGCGGCCAATAGCCGGGCAAAGACGAACCACGAAACCGATGGATTCGTTAAAGTCTTGGCTGACGCTGACTCTGATCAGTTGCTCGGATGCCATATAATCGGCGTTGGCGCCGGGGAGCTGATTGCGGAAGCGGGGATAGTGCTGGAATTTGGCGGGGCTTCGGAAGATATTGCCCGAACCAGTCATGCCCATCCGACACGGTCAGAGGCCGTCAGGCAGGCGGCCATGGGCGTTGAAGGATGGACAATGCAGGCGTAAGCGCGCGTTTAGGTGAGTGGCTTAAGGTTTTTGACCGATCGGGCGCTGCTTCCGCAAATGCGAAGCAAGCCCAATGCTCCAGGCGTTGGTAAGATCAGGGCGTTACAAAAATTTCGCGGCGTTATCTATTCTGCATACGGTAAGATACGGAGTAACCCGTCACTAAAAGTCGACAACGCGCTATGCGTTGTCTGCGCGTTTTTCTTCGTAGTTGTCGCAACCGCCGATGCGTCAGCGAAATGCGTCGCCACGCCTGTCTATCAAGGCGCGACGCTTAGGGGGGCATTGCCCACCATTGAGTATCCTTCTGGCGAAATCGACCGATCGAGACCCGTATCCGGTGCGCTTGCGGCCGCGTTGGACGCCCAATTGACCAACCTTGTCGAAAGCCAAACTTCGGCGACCAGCGCCGCCGCCGCTATATGGACGGACGCTGACGGTTTTTGGACGCGGACGGTCGGCGAGTCTTCGGACAAACCGGCGCACGCGTTTTGGTGGGCGAGCGTTGGCAAGCTCGCCACCGCCTCGATCATTCTGCAATTGGTGCGCGACGGCGAACTCTCTCTCAGCGATCCAATCGTCGGTTGGTTCGATGGATATCCAAACGCTGATCTCATAACAATCGATCACCTTTTGACCCATACTGGCGGGGTTTTCAGCTTTAACTCGGATAAAAAGCTCAATCGGAAGCGGGGGCCGAAATCCTCAGCGCTTCTCATTGAAACATCGAGGCGGCATGGCGCTGACTTTTGTCCCGGTACGAACTGGAATTACAGTAACACGGGCTATGTGATGTTGAGCCGGATCGCTGAAAGCATCACCGGCGAAAGTTTTGCGGATCTTGTCCGGATGCGCCTCGCGAAGCCTTTATCTCTGTCGACGCTGCGTGTTGTCGAGCAGGACGATCCGCCAAGCGCCCTCGTCGCCGCCGCGGGAGACGAAGCGCCGGGTATTGCCGGGATAGCCAGCATTTATGGTGCGGGCGCAATAGGCTCTGACGCCCCGGACATGATTGGCTTTCTAAGCGCTTATCTCAGCGGGCGCGTCACGTCGCCGAGCCTGCGCAACAAAGCCTTTTCGACGCTCTATCCGATGTTTGGTCCGGCGTTATATTATGGTCGCGGGGTGATGGCGATGGATGTGCCGGATCCCGCGAGGCCAACGATTTGGCTCGGGCATGCGGGCGGCGCGCCGAACGCCCGCGGGCTCGTCGTCTATGATATCGAACGAGGGGCGTTTGCGTCCCTTGTCCTAAACAGCGATGGCCCAGCTGAAGCGATTGTTAACGCGCTGTTTCGCACCCTCGATGAACAAGACGAGCCGCGCCGCGCGGAATAATCAGCCGCGGAGCGGTCGCGATGTTTCGATTTTTCGGGAGAAAGGTTGCGCATGAATGTATCATTCGCCGACGGGGTTGGGTTCATCGGCGTTGGATGTATCGTCGGTGCTTACTTTTTGCTCCAGATCGACCGTCTAAAGGCTGACGCTCCGGTGTATTCGCTCGTCAACGGCGTCGGCGCCTTGCTCATCCTGTTTTCCCTATATTTCAGCTTCAACCTCGCGTCGGTGGTGATTGAGGTTTTCTGGTTAGGGATAAGCGGTTTTGGGCTTTGGCGGGCGCTTCGAAAACCGAGCGAATGATGGCGTGTTGCCTAAAGTTAAAGGTTCGAAAACTATTGAGTAGTCTACTGTAATCGTCTGGATATATTAACGATTTAGCCTCGCTCTTTAATCCTAAGTAAACCCCTCTGCGGTTCACTTGTCGCATGGAAGCGTTAGGTGCACTTGCCTTGCGCGCGGCGCGGCCGCTTTCCAGCGGCGTGGCGCCAGCGACGCGACAGGGTTCAGCCGCCCAAGCAAACGGCGAGACCGCCGGGCGTTTGAGCAGCGCTAGTCCTTTCATCCGTTCTCCAAACGAGAGCCCGTTCGCTCTTTCTCCAGCGGAACGTGAAGTCGTCGCGGAACTTCGGGCGCGTGACCGAGAAGTGCGCGCCCATGAGCAGGCGCATAAAAATGTGGCGGGTCGCTACGCCGGGGCGATTTCCTACGAATACAGGCGCGGGCCTGACAACGTTCGCTATGCGGTCGGCGGTTCCGTGCCGATAGACGTCTCCCCGGTTGCGGGCGACCCCGAAGCAACGATCGACAAGATGGAAGTCGTGAAGGCTGCCGCACTGGCGCCAGCTGAGCCGTCCGCCCAGGATCGCGCCGTGGCGCAAGTTGCCCAGGCGACAATTCTGCAAGCAGAAGCTGAGCTACGGGTTACGGCGCGCGACGACGCGGCGGCGGCACGTGCGGAAACTAGGGCGGAAGATGAAGCTCTCGCGGACGCTGCGGGTGAGGAGCGCGCGCGTTCGGAAGAGAATAGCGCTGCCGAAAATCGAATTGCGGAGTTTTCAGCGCGCTTTTTAAACGGCGGCCGCGATATTTCGGACGGCCGCGAAGTTGGCCCCTACGCATCATTGCAGGCATTCGAGGCTGAGCGGAGCGCTTTTGGATTTGCTCGGCTAATCTAAGAGGGATTTCGAACTAGTCGCTTCGATTAGCCACCTAGCGAGCGGCGCTAATCAAGCAAAAAAAGACGTCTTTTTTTGCCCCGGCGCCAATAAGCCCGCTGTGATTTGCATCTCTCATAAGTGCCGGGTTGTTTGCTTCTCAAACGCCGCGCAAAAGATGCCCCCGCGGTACGCCTGTCCTGAGGCGATGCTGCACCATCGTCTGACAGCGGTTCTGTTACACTTGAGTCGGTTGGGTCTTGGCCGCGATATGGCGACTAATCGAACCTTTCTGTCCTGAACAAATGTGATACTCGTTGGGCCTTTTGGTCGGCAATCAAGGTGCTCGGACAAAAATTCGAGTAGCCCGTATCGCGAAAATCCGTCGTCTTTATCTGCGCGATTAAACCGGACTAAAGTGCGAGCATAAAGAGGGCGCAAAGCTACTAGCGAACAAAACAGGGATCACTCGATGTCAAACGCCGTTGCACCGGGCGCGAACAGTACGAGCACCGAAGCCGGGACAATTCTAGGCCACCCCAAAGGTCTCTACATTTTGTTCCTGACAGAAATGTGGGAGCGGTTTTCCTATTACGGCATGCGGGCTTTGCTTGTCCTTTATCTGACAAAGCATTTCCTGTTCGAACGGGACGCCGCGTACGGCCTCTACGGCGCTTACACCACCCTTGTTTACATCACGCCCGTTATTGGCGGCGCCCTGGCGGACCGATATTTGGGGCAACGAAAGGCGGTTCTCTTTGGGGCAATTTTGCTGGTGCTCGGTCATTTGGGCATGGCGATTGAGGGCGAGCCAGTGGTTGAGGGCGGCGCGCCAGACCCTGGCGTTTTGAATATATTCTATTTCAGCCTTGCACTGATCATTATGGGTGTCGGGTTTTTGAAAGCGAACATCTCAACGATTGTTGGAGAGCTTTACCCGAAGACCGATAAGCGCCGTGATTCGGCGTATACGATTTTTTACGTTGGCATCAATCTCGGCGCCGCTGGTGGCGCGTTACTCGCAGGGTATTTGGGCGAGACAATTGGGTGGGCTTATGGTTTCGGAGCCGCTGGCGTTGGCATGCTTGCGGGCCTAGTCGTGTTCATTCTTGGGAAGCCAACTTTAATGGGAGCAGGTGAGCCGCCAAACCCGAAATTGCTCACAACGCCTGTGGCTGGGCCGCTAAGCCGCGAGCACCTAATCTACCTTGGGGCTGCTGTCGGGACGTTTGTTGTCTGGCTTCTGGTGCGCAACCAAGGCGCAGTAAATATTCTTTTGATGCTGTTCGGCGCGGCGACAGTCGCGTTTATTGTTTACCGCTCCGTGACGCAGCTGCCGCCCCACGCGAGGGACAGAATTTTTGCGGCAATAATATTGATCAGCGTGCAGGTCTTGTTTTGGGGGCTTTTTGAGCAGGCAGGCTCGTCCATAAATCTCTATACAGACGAGCAAGTGGACCGAACATTACTCGGTTGGAGCGTACCCGCTTCGATGTTTCAATCGCTGAACTCAATTTACATCATTATTTTTGGGCCGATATTCGCAGCGTTTTGGATATTTCTAAACAAACGCGGTTTGGAGCCGACGACACCGCAAAAATTCTCAATTGCGCTCGTTCAGCTGGGCCTCGGGTTTTTGGTTTTGGTATGGGGCGCAAATGCAAACGCCGGCGGGTTAACGCCGGTGATTTTCGTCTTCCTGATTTATCTCCTCCACACGACCGCGGAGTTGTGCCTATCGCCGGTCGGCCTGTCAGCGATGACGCGCCTATCAGTCGCCAACATGGTCGGGCTTATGATGGGGGCTTGGTTTTTGGCGTCAGGGGCGGGCAACGCCGTTGCGGCGCTCATTGCCCAAGCGACAGCCGCGACGGGTCCGGATGGTGAAAGTCTGATCTTGCAAGTCTACTCCAATGTCGGTTGGCTTGCGATCGGCGTGGGGATCGCCATGTTAGCAGCCTCGCCGCTGATAAGCCGATTGATGCACCTTGATACGCTCACGGATGATGTAGATCATGCGCTCGCCGGACAGTCTGAGGTTGGTGAGCCCGCGGGGGCCGGGGTGCGCCCCGGTCAGTCGACGGCATCCTGAGCTTGATCCAGGGCTGGCACAGGGGCAGGGGCAGGGGCAGAGGCAGAAACCTAGGCCTGGACCGTATAAGCCAATAAACAAAACGCAGACTTTTAAGAAGCAGAGAAAATGCCTGATCGTCTAACGAAAATCACAACCCGCGGCGGGGACGCCGGGCAAACATCGCTCGGCGACGGCAGCCGGGTTCCGAAAACCGACCCGCGCATCGGCGTCATCGGCGATGTTGATGAACTCAACTCGTGGGTAGGCGTCGTGCTGGCGCAATCCCCCGGCGAAACCGTTCAAACAACGCTCATCGGCGTGCAGCACGACTTGTTCGATCTAGGCGGCGGCTTATGCTTTCCGGACACGCAGTTATTGAGCGAGGCGCACGTGAAGCGCCTTGATGACGCGTCTTCGGCGTTAAACGCGGATTTGCCGCCGCTAAAAGATTTCATATTGCCTGGCGGCGACCCACTGATCGCTTGGATGCATGTGGCGCGGACCACCTGCCGACGGGTCGAACGCGCGCTTGTTCAAGGCTTTGGTGGCGATCAAATCGCGACCTTCGCCCTGCAATACCTTAATCGGCTTTCGGACTATTTGTTTATCGCCTCTCGCTTTGAGGCGAAGCGTCTGAACGTCAACGAAACACTATGGCGCAAAAAATTCAGCGTTTCCGGCGACGGGGAATGAGCCATGGCAAAAGATCGCGGCGAAGACCTTACGCCGGGCAAACGGATCGACCGGAGGGCGTGCGCATCTGAGCTTCAGGCTGCTAAGCCTGAAGCTAGCAAAGCCGGCCCCGTTAAGCCGGACCAGATTGAACATCACCCCATCAAGCCTGGCGCTGCAACGCCTGGCAGCGGCGCGCTAATCGCAGCATTTTATAAGTTTGAAAAAATTGACGACCTTCAGCAGCGCAAAACTGAGCTGCAAGCGGCTTGCAAGCGCGAGAGCGTTGTTGGCACAATTTTGTTGGCGGAAGAGGGGGTGAACGGAACGATTGCTGGTGCGCCCGAAAACGTGATGCGCGTGCTTGATGTCATTCGATCAATGCCCGGCTTTGATGATCTTCCGCACAAGGAGTCCTGGGCTGACCGCGCGCCTTTCTTCCGGCCGAAGGTACGGGTCAAGAAGGAGATCGTGTCAATTGGCGTCGAGGGCGCGGATCCGCGGGTTGGCGTTGGCCGTTATGTTCCGCCAACGGAATGGAATGGCGTTTTGAACGACCCCGATGTAGTTGTGGTCGATGTGAGGAAGGATTTCGAGGTCGCCGCAGGCACCTTTGACGGCGCACAAAACCCGCAAACGGATACATTTCGGGAGTTTCCCGCGTGGCTGCGCCAGCTGAGGGATGAAAAACCAGACGCGAAGCTCGCCATGTTTTGCACCGGCGGCATCCGCTGCGAAAAAGCCACGGCGCTTGCTTTATCGATTGGCTTTGAGGACGTGTCCCACCTTGAAGGCGGTATACTGAAATATTTAGAGACCGTACCAGAAGCCGATAGCCGCTGGCGCGGAGAATGTTTCGTTTTCGACAATCGCGTCACGGTCGACCATTCGTTGAACCCCGGCACCCATATTTTATGCAGTGCTTGCCGGCGGCCGCTTAGCGAAAGTGACGTTCGCTCCAAAGATTATGAGCGCGGGGTTTCATGCGCCTATTGCGTCAATGAACATTCGGCGGCGGACCGGGCGCGGTTTGCCGAACGAGAAAAGCAAATCGATCTCGCGAAAGCCCGTGGAGAGGATCACCTTGGCAAGAAGCGCGCAGCAAACCAGTCGGCCAGCAAACCAGAGAAGCAAATCAAAAAACCGCTTGATTGGGACGCCAGCCCCGCTGACCACATCTTATCTCTTGACGCTCTGAGTACTGATGAGTGACGCGCAGGCGCCAATTCTTTATTCTTTCCGGCGCTGTCCCTACGCCATGCGGGCGCGCCTTGCGATTGCGGCGAGCGGAGCCGAGGTGCGTTTGCGGGAAATCCTATTGCGCGACAAGCCACAGGACATGCTTGCGGCTTCGCCTAAGGGAACAGTCCCGGTTCTGGTTTTGAACGACGGTCAGGTCATTGACGAAAGTCTTGACGTGATGCGGTGGGCGCTCGCCAAATCTGATCCTCACGGTTGGCTTGATACGGACGAAAGCACCGCGTCAGCGCTTATTACAATGAATGATGGGCCGTTTAAGCGCGACTTAGACCGCTACAAATATTCAACGCGTTATCCAGACGCTGACCGCGATACCCACCGGGCGGCTGGCAAGCGATTTGTCGATATGCTGGACAAGAGGCTTTCAGCGGCTGCTTTTTTACTGGGGGAGAAGCAAAGCTTCGCCGACATCGCGATATTTCCGTTCGTGCGTCAGTTTCGGATCGCTGACCAGGATTGGTTCGACGGACAGGATTTTCTTCGCGTGCAAGATTGGTTGCAGCATCATATCGAGCACCCGCTATTTCTGCACTGCATGAAAAAGCATCCACTTTGGATCGAAACGGGTGATGAGATCGCCTTTCCCTAACCGCTAACGGGGTGTTTGCGACAAAAGGTTCTCCGACGAAGACGGCAACGCATGTTTGTTCGATATCGGCGTTAACCTACCGTTTACCTTAATAATATCATCACAACCATTGCAGATGCGGGCTGATCCGGTTTCGCGCGGCGTTGCAAAACATGGCGTGCACGAGGCCTTCTCTGGCGAAAAAGGCGCAAAAATGGCAGGTTTTTCGCTGACAGAGGTTTTGTTGCAACATGGTTTACGCGATATTATGAAGATTCTTCGAATGCCGCAGAAAACGCTGTTCGGGTCACCGCGAATTCGATACATACCTAATCGAACTTTTCTTTCGAGCGACTGTATCGCTTACCAAAGAAGGTCCACCTCAGGAGGGGAACGATGAAAGCAAGAAAAACTCTATTGGCGGGCGCTGCCGCAGTTGCAATGGCGCCTTTGGCTACAGCAAACGCTCAAGACACCTATGAGGGCATTTACGGCGCGATCGGCGCCGGTTTGTCGTACATGGCGCTCGACCGCGATTTCCAAGCGCAAAACGCGTTTGATAGTACAATCGATTATGAGAACGGCATCGGCGTCTACACCGCTCTCGGTTACGCCTTTGGCAATGACTGGCGCTCTGAGGTCGAGTTTTCGTACCGTCAGAATGATACGCGCTTTGTATCGCCGTCGTCAGGCTTCGGCGGGTTCACAACGAACTTCACTGATGAAGTTAAGTCTTACACGATCATGGCGAACGTTCTTCGCGATATTCAAACCGGCACCTTCGTTACGCCGTACGTCGGCGTTGGCGTTGGCGGCGCGATCATCGATACGTCTTATCGGGGAATGAACGCTGGCGGCTCCATGATCAACCTGGATGACCGCGACCCGACGCTTGCGTACCAAGGTATTGCTGGTCTCTCGATCGAGTTGGCTGAGAACCTCGCTCTGGATCTGTCCTACCGTTATCTTGGCACGCTCCGTCAGACACTGATCGGCACGTTCGACGGCGCAACGACGACTTTCCGCCAGGAATATGACAATCACAGCGCCTTCGCTGGCCTGCGTTGGAACTTTGGCGCGGCTGCACCGGTCGTGCAGTACCAAGATTGCTGGGATGGCTCTAGCGTTCCAACAACCTCTCAGTGCCCGCCGCAGCTCGTTGAAAGCGCAGCTGTCGCGCTCGATCCGATCAACTTTGTTGTCTACTTCGACTACGACAAGTCGAACCTGACGCCGCAAGCTTCTACGCTCGTTCGTGAAGCGGCAGCGCGCGCTCTCGAAGGCGACATCGATACCGTTGTTGTTTCCGGTAACACGGACACCTCTGGTTCTTCCGCTTACAACCAGGCGCTGTCCCAGCGTCGTGCAGCGGCTGTTCGCGCAGCGCTCATCGACAGCGGCGTACCGGCTGACCGTATCGAAACGCGCGCATTTGGTGAGACAAACCTCGCTAAAGCAACGCCGGACGGCACACGTGAGCCTTTGAACCGTCGTTCAGAAGTCACGATTTCGTTCGAATAAGAACTCTATCCGCGGATTTTCCGCGGCGCCCATTACTGAGAAAGCCGGTCCTCGCGGGCCGGCTTTTTTGTTCGGTTTCTATTTGTGCGGGTTTCTTTTTGTTTTGGTCTCTGCGGCCCTAGGCGACGGTTGAGCCCTCAAAATGCAATGAAATCACGACCTAGTGCTTGGTCGCGCCCATACGCTATGCCTCGCCGTCAATGGGTTTGGCCCGCTGCGTCGTTGCGCCTGGAGAATGTGCTGCTGCGGCGCTGACCATCAGTCTTGACCCGCAAGACGCTTACGATTTCTTCTAAGTTCAGGTGCGGCGCGCCGCAGCGCATAGACAATGGCAAGGGTAATAACCATGCAACTTACGGCCGAACACGAACAGCTCTCTTCGACCTTGAAGCGTTACATTGAGACGGAAATCAATCCGCATATTGAAGAATGGGAAGACGCTGAGACGTTCCCAGCGCATCAGGTTTTTAGAGGGCTCGGTGATCTGGGCCTTCTTGGTGTGACGAAACCTGCAGCTTATGGCGGCATGGGCCTTGATTGGTCCTACGGCGCCGTCGTTGCCGAGACCTTGGGACACATCAAGTGCGGTGCGATCCCGATGGCGATCGGTGTGCAGACGGATATGGCGACGCCGGCGCTCGCGCGATTTGGGTCAGATGCGGCGAAAGAAGATTTTCTGAAGCCGTCCGTATCCGGTGACTACGTCGCTTGCCTCGGTGTTTCTGAAACCGGGGCCGGGTCGGATGTTGCGTCAATTAAGACAACCGCCCGAAAGGATGGTGACGATTACATCATCAATGGCGGCAAAATGTGGACCACCAACGGTACGCAAGCGGACTGGATGTGCTTACTTGCAAACACGTCCGACGATAGCCAGCACCGCAACAAGACGCTCATCTGTCTTCCTCTCAAAGACGACAACGGAAAGCACCGCGACGGCGTTGAGATCGCGCGCAAGCTCAAAAAACTGGGTATGCGGAGCTCCGACACGGCGCAGATCTTCTTTGAAGACGTCCGTGTACCCCAGAGGTACCGCATCGGCGAAGAGGGGCAGGGCTTCACTTACCAGATGTTGCAGTTCCAGGAGGAGCGCCTCTGGGGGGCGTTGTCCGCGCTCGTCGGCATGGACGCAATTATTGATGCAACGATTGACTATACCCGAGATCGCAAAGTGTTTGGCGGCTCTGTTTTAGACAATCAAGTTGTTCACTTCCGGCTTGCGGAACTCAAAACTGAAGTCCAGGCCTTGCGCTCGATGACCTGGGAAGGCGTTGAAAAGATGATGCAGGGTGAGGACGTCACGATGCTGGCGTCCATGGCGAAGTTAAAGGCCGGCCGGTTATCGCGTGAGTTAAACGATGCCTGCCTGCAATATTGGGGCGGGATGGGCTTTATGGAAGAAACTGTTGTCAGCCGCGCCTATCGCGATGGTCGCCTCGCCTCAATCGGGGGTGGCGCCGATGAAGTTATGCTGTCGATAATATGCAAATATATGGGCACTCTGCCTGGCAAAACGAACCGCTAGTGAGCGCAATGTCAGACCTTCCGAACGTCGAAGACCTGTTGCTTGAGCCGCGCCAATCCGCGCTTTTCGTGACGCTCAACCGGCCAAAGGCAAAAAATGCTTTATCTGCGGGCATGGTTGAAAGCCTGACGAAGCTTTGCGCTTATCTTTCGGGTACTGATCGCTTTCGTGCGGTTGTCTTGCGCGGCGCGGACGGGGCTTTTTGCGCGGGCGGCGATATTAAGGACTTTAGCAAGCAACTCATGGCGCCAGAGCCGGCGCCCGGCGAGCCGGATATCGTTGTTGCAAGCAACCGCGTGTTCGGAGACCTCTTGCTGGCGCTTGATGCGATCCCGCAGGTATTGATCGTTGCGGTGGAGGGGCCGGCCTTCGGCGGCGCGATGGGGTTGATCTCCGTAAGCGATGTGGCCGTTGCCGAGGCTCAGGCAAAATTTGCTCTGTCTGAAGCCTCTCTCGGGATTCCGCCGGCGCAGATTGCGCCGTTTGTGATGCGCCGTATCGGTCTATTTCAAGCCCGTCGCTTGACGCTAACAGCCTCTCGCTTTGGCGTTGACGAAGCTGAGCGCATTGGCCTCGTTCATCAAGTTGTCACCGGCTCTACAGGCGTCGACGCCGCGATCAACCAAATATTGAACGCGGTCGGACGATGCGAACCGGGCGCGATCGCGGCGTCCAAAGCGATATACAATCGCGTATCGCCGCTTGACCCGGCTTTGCTTGATCAGGCAGCGGAGGATTTCGCCCATTGCCTGCGCGGCGCTGGTAAACTTGGCGCCGTCGCTTTTGCGCAAAAGCAGACGCCGCCCTGGGTCGAGGATTACGCCCAGACATCAATTGACGTTTAGACCGCGGTTTTTACTAGATCGCCGCGAATAGGTTCTCGTGAGGCTAACAGGCGTTTAGAGCATCGGGCTTTCTGTCAGAATCGCTGCGTTGCTCTAGGGTTCTGTTTGGCGCGCCTGCTAAAGCTTTCGCCGCCCCAGTTTGATTGCTTGGCACGCTCTGTCAGCGACGTTTCATGGTTTTTTGCAAAACGTTTTTCCAACGCTTTGAAGTGGTTACGCGCGATTAGTGGGAGATTTTGGCGTTTTCGGTAGCAGATTGTGTTGACAGCTGGGGCGTGCTCGTCCATTAACACTTTGCGCCGATTTGACCTGTCAGCTTGCGGGCGCGTTAAAAATTACGCTAAAGCGATAGGGCAGTCGGACCAACCGCCGCCTCACCGCTTCCCCGCAAGTTGCAGACAAGGCGCTCGAATAGAGAGCGAACCATGACTGCTGTGACTGCACAAGTGTTGGAAAAGACGACTTCAGCGAGCCGGAAGCAGGCGCCATCCCCCCATGAAATTTTCGCGTGTGATATTCATGTGCCCGCGCCAAGCGCGTGGATCGGGTCTGTTGGCGCGACCTTACCGCCGGAAACCCGGATTACTCTTAGGTTTACAGGTCCTGAACACGGTCCGTTAGTCGCCGTCATGGGCGGCATTTCCTCGGGTCGTTGCGTCGCCGACGCGGAAGACGCCACCGGATGGTGGAGCGAAATCGCAGCCGACGGCGCCGCGATTGATCTTTCGGAACGCCGTGTGGTCTCGATGGATTTTGTCGGTGGCGACGGCGAAACCGAGCTCGAATTAACGCCGTCTGACCAAGCAACGCTCTTTGCCCACGCATTAGATGTTTGCGGCGTTGATCGCTTGGATGCGTTTGTTGGCTGTTCCTTCGGCGGCATGGTCGGTCTTGCCTTTGCACGGGCTTACCCGGAGCGGCTCGGCCGCCTCATCATCATCAGCGCCGCCCACCGCCCGTCAGCCATGGGGCAGGCCTGGCGGACGATCCAGCGCCGTATTTTACGCTTCGCGATCGCGTCTGGCGATCCAGCAGCCGGCGTTGATCTCGCCCGGCAGCTTGCCATGACGACCTATCGGACGCCGGACGAATTTGAAGATCGTTTCAAATGCCGCGACGGTTTTGATGGCGGCGCCGCGGATTACCTCGCGGCCCGGGGCGCGGAATACGCGTCAATGATGCCTGCCGCGCGTTACCTGACATTGTCGGGCGCTATCGACCGTCATTTTGAAACCCCCGAAGAGATCAAAACACCAGTCCTTTTAATTGGTGTAGAGAACGATCGGTTGGCCCCGCTCGAAGACATGCGCGAGTTAGACGCGCGCCTCGCAGGGCCGTCGAAAATGATCACCCTTTCATCCGTTTACGGCCATGATGCTTTCCTCAAGGAAACGGCGTCGATTGGTCCAATTATTAGCCGCTACCTTTCAGAGGAGTAGACAATGACGAAGAGCCGACCTTTTAACGGCCATAAACCCTCCGTGCGCCAACAGAGCACATGCGCGGCTAATGCTGGCGTCGCCGCTGACAAAGAACATCGCGCTGTCGCGCCGCCGCTGCACCTGGCGGCGAACTATGCCTGGGACGACCCTTGCGAGAAGCCGGCCTTTGATTATTCCCGCTCTGGCAACCCCACGCGGACAACGCTTGAGCAGGCGATCGCTGAACTCGAAGGCGGCGCCCGGGGCGTCGTCACCGCAAGCGGCATGGCGGCGATTGATCTTGTGTTGTGTTTGCTCGACGCAGGCGACCGCGTAATCGCGCCGCATGATTGCTATGGCGGCACGCACCGTTTGCTTTGTTCGCGCGAGAAAAAAGGTCATCTTAAGGTCGACTTCGTCGACTTCACCGATGACGAGGCCTACGAAGCAGCGCTCGCAAAAGGCCCAAAGCTCGTGATGATTGAAACGCCTAGCAATCCTTTACTCAGGGTCACGGATGTTCGGGCGCGCGCCCAAGCCGCAAAAAGGGCCGGCGCTGTTGTCGCGGCTGACAACACGTTCCTATCTCCGATCTTGCAGCAGCCGCTTTCGCTTGGATGTGACATCGTTATTCATTCGACGACGAAGTATATCAATGGCCATAGCGATGTCGTCGGCGGCGCGGTTGTTGCGCGCGACGCTGGGCTTGGCGAAACGCTCGCGTGGTGGGCGAACAACACCGGTGTCACCGGCGCCCCCTTTGACAGCTATTTGACGTTGCGCGGCCTGCGCACGCTTGAAACGCGCATTGAACGGCAGCAAGCGACAGCTCAGCGGGTGATTGATCTGCTGAAAGATCGCGCCGAAGTGGAGCGTGTGTTTTATCCGGGACTGGAAGACCATCCAGGCCATGAAATCGCCGCCGCCCAACAAAAGGGCTTTGGCGCGATGTTCTCGGTCGAGTTCGCTTCAGACATTGAAGTCGTGCAGCAA
>JBCCTV010000062.1:0-14434 GCA_039197915.1 Pseudomonadota bacterium
CGCGACCGACCTTGATAACAGCGACGCTTGAGCCGCAATAGAACGAGCATCTGATCCCATCAGAAGCCATTAAGCGTCGCTTTGACGGCGAGGCATTGACGGCGAGGCTTTGACGGCGAGGTAGTGAACGGGACTTATCTCGAATTAAGCTGTTCACCTTCTTACAAAGTTTTCACCGCCGATCGTGAAAGCGCATTTATTCTGCACCCCGCCGAAAATTCCAATACCATCGCTTAGTGATTGTGCGGGCGCGCTTCTTCCGCGGGACCATGGTGGTGGTCATGCTCGCCTAAATGCCCAAGCTCATGGAAAAGCGTGAACATGCTGGAAAGCGCCACACCCAGTACAAATAGGGGCCAGCGACGCGCGCTGCTATCTCGGTAGATATGCATGGGAAGGTGCGTTGCGCCCACATAAAGCAAGGCGCCGGCGGCAAGGCTCGTCAGTACGCCAAAGACCTGTTCGTCCGCGTTCTCTAAGGCGGTTAATGCTGTAACGGCGCCAAGCGGCGTTGTTAGTGAGGCGGCGCAAAGCGCAATAAAGGCCGCGGGGAAGACGCTAAGGCCAGCCCGGGTCAAAAGCGCGAAGACGATCACGCCCTCGGCGACTTCATGCATAATCAAGCCGGAGGCCGCGAGCGCCCCACTGAAAAAATCATCTGCAAACAGAATAGGATATTCAAGGCCGTCGACGAATGAATGGAACGCGATGCCGATCACCGGGGTGACAACAGCGACGTTTTCGGCGCCGCCATCGCCGCCGGGCTTCGGTGTGAAGACGTTGTTGATCACATACATCAACAAGTAGCCCGTGAGCACAATCCAGGGGCCATTTTCAGTGAGTGCGATGCCGCGCGGGAGCAAGTGCAGCATGCTCGTCGCAATCAGGACGCCCGCAGCAAAGCTTGCAAAGCCAGCGCTGTTTCTCTGGGCCCAATCGCGATTAAACATCGTTGCAATGACGCCAACGGCGGCAAGGCACGCGGCGATAACGCTCGCGACGAACGCAGGTTCGGTCAGACTAACCGGCAGCATCAAATCCCCACAAACGAGCAACGGTAGGTGTGCTCGTCGTTCGCAACGCCCATTTTCGTGGTGACATTATAACTTTCTGATACCCGGTCAACGAAGGCCAAACTGCGCTCAGCTTAAATGTGGATTTAGCGCAACGCTGCTTCTAACCGTTGGGTGATCGTGGGTTCTAACGCGCCCACGGCGCCGCCCGGTGAAACAAGCCGGGCGGTGTGAAGCATGACCTTGGCGAAGGCTTAGACCATTCAGGCGTCAGCTTCCTACGCCGCGGGTGTGTTTGATTGATTGCCTGAACAGTCGGCAACCTTTCTAACCGCTAATAAGAGAGCCAGGCAGACCCGGTGGTCGTTTCAACCCCAAGGCCGGGGGCGAGGGGGGTGTCGCTCTCTTCCAAAATTTTTGCGGTGAAAGACGAGTTATTCCCAATGCTGATGCGGTCCGTCACGAGAATAGACCGCGTCGCCAGTTCGTTGGCGTGGGCCGCCAGATCGATCCGCGTATTCGGTAGGTAGATCACACCGTCGGCCTTAAAGGAGGCGTGGCTTGAAATCGCAAATTTATTGGAATTGCCGTTAAAGTCTTCGTGGAAAATCACAAAGCCCGCATAATCGCCGGTCCGCAGGCCTTCGATGTCAAGTTTACCATTAAACGTATACGTATTAATACTCTTGCTTAGGACGAGGAGAACGTCTTCGCCCTTTAGCTCTCCATCTTTATCGATCGTAAGCCCACCTCTGAAGGCGTAAATGCCAGGCGATAGGGAGACCGTTGCATTTTTCTTTATGCGCACCAATCCGCAGTAAACGCCTGGATTAAAGGTCTGTGATTGTCCGTTATTTACGGTTATTGGGCCGCCATGGGTGCACCCGCCCTTGGCCTCCGCCGGTTCTTTCATGCCGTCGAACGGATCCCAATTAACGGTGCAGCCGGGCGTCGAGCTTCCGGGCGTGAGCGTACCGCCTTGGTTTTTGATGGACCCTTTCGTGCATATGCCGCCAGCTTCGAGGGAGCCGTTATTGCGTACAAGGATCGCTTTTTTCGAACGAAGATGAATGGTGCAATCGGCGCTGAATTCGCCGCCGCCTTTTACTTCCAGGCCTTGGTTTCGAGGGTCGGTGAAGAAAACGCAGCCATCTTGTGCGCCTGGCTGTTCGATTAACTCGCCGCGGATTGCGCGGCTATCGGCCGCCACGGACATATCGCGTAAGCCGACGAAACGAAGGAAGTCCGTATGAATAGTGGTCGACGCAGCGCCAGTAAAAGAGCCGTCCGGTTGCGCCGTCAGTGTCGGTGTTATGTTTGCAGGGGAGACAATAGGTCCTGACTTGACGAGGGCTTCAGAGAAAAACGCGGTCGCGGCGCCTTCCGCCCCTGACGGATCAACGCTAGCGCCAACCAGCACAGCGGCGTCCAGCGCCTCTTGCATCGTCGCTTTCGTCGAGACGACCCGGGCGTAGTCAATCGCGCCGCCTGTCATGGCGAGCAAAATGGTAGAA
This sequence comes from Pseudomonadota bacterium, assembly GCA_039197915.1. Classification (GTDB taxonomy): domain Bacteria; phylum Pseudomonadota; class Alphaproteobacteria; order Caulobacterales; family Parvularculaceae; genus JAJFFW01. The sequence continues at coordinate 2,528 of JBCCTV010000062.1, forward strand.
ACAAAGGCGAAAAGGATCGGGATGTTCCCGCGTTGGGAATGCCGGTCCCGTCTTAAACCAACACTGACCGATTCTGGGTCGCTTCGTTGCTCAGGCGTCTTGCTTGGCCGCATTTGCTTGCGGCCAACTGGATTACACCTAGTCGGAAACCGCTCTGACGCCCGTTTTACGTGTTTCATCACTGCTAACCGAATTGTTTCGATTGCAGAGATGAACTCAGAAAACATAAATCTAATTTAATGAAAATCCGTCCATGTTTAACGCCGCGTTAATTTCCTGTCGGGGCGCGGCGGGTAGCGCTACACGTGTGCTGGTCCCCAAAACATGCTGAAATCCTCGAGTAGCGGCGAACGCGTCGAACCAAGGATAGGGCTGACACTGCGGCGGTTGGAGGCGGAGGTCGCGGCTTGACCCCGGAGCCGAGGCGAGCGACCTAAGTCCCATACCAAGGAGTTATGTAATGGCGGTTCGACGCCCCTCAAAAAACCAGCCTAAGGACTTCGCGTGGAGCGCGGAAAACGCTGCGTGGTGCGCGGATCAGATTAAAAAGTTTCCGGAAGGCAGACAGGCGTCTTGCGTCATTCCCTTTTTGTGGCGTGGCCAAAAGCAGGAGGGCTGGATTTCTATCCCGATGATGGAGGCGATCGCGGCGCAGTTGGAGATGCCGTATATCCGGGTTTATGAGGTTGCGACTTTCTACACGATGTTCAATCTAGAGCCTGTTGGAGATTACTTCGTGCAGGTCTGCGGGACGACGCCTTGCATGCTTCGCGGCTCAGATGCGTTGCGGGAAGTTTGCAAAAAAGTCATTGGCCAGGAAAGCGTGGTCACTGACGATGAGAAATTTTCGTGGCTTGAGGTTGAGTGCCTGGGCGCTTGCGTGAACGCGCCAATGGTCCAAATTTCCACGCGCGAAAGCGATCATTACTATGAAGATCTGACAGCGGATATTTTTGAGGATCTCTTAGCAAAACTGTCCGCAGGCGAAGAAGTGAAAATCGGTACGGCAAACCCGAAGCGTCACACCTCCGATCCCGAGGGCGACGGTTTAGCATTAATCGATCCTGCATTGTTTGACGGCTCTGCCGCCGCCCCAATCAAAACTCTACCAAACTCGGAGCCGGCCCCATCGTCGTAGCGTAAGTATCAGTACCCGGCTTAATAATGATAATAATGAAAGGATAAGCCAATGAGAGCTACTGTGCTCGCAGCGTTTCTCGCTTTATTTGCTACCTATGCAAGCGCCCAAGACGCCGATGGGTGCGATGATCATCCGGCCGTTGACCGGTATCCGGGCGCGGTTTTGGAATGGTGTAAAACCGACAACTTTCTGCCTTATAAAATTCCGGTGGGACCGGTCACAGGGTACCGCAGGATCGGCGAGTGGGTTGAAACCGAAGGGCGCGTCACGCGAAACTTCTACTCCCTCAAAACAGGTCGTACCCATGCGGAGGTTTGGCAGAATTTTCGCGACGCATTAGCGAGCGGTGGATTTGAGATTATTACGTCCGGAATGTTCCCGGATTCAAGTCAAAGCCGCGAGGTTGGCAGCGCCAATTGGCTCGGGATTTATTATAGCAATAATCCGTTCGACCAGGGGCCTGCCAAAAAGCTCGTTGCTGGCACGTCGACCAGCGGTGGTTCGGGCGTTGTTTTCGGTAAGAAGGAACGCGCTGAGGATACGATTTATGCGCTCGTGTCCCTAGAGCAGCATTCCGCTGAAGAAGTTGCGACGATGATTGCGATTGTCGAAACGAAAAATGCGGAAACGGGCCTCGTTACAGCGAATGCAGACGCCATGGGCGCCGACCTCGACGAAAAGGGACGCACCGTGCTGGACGGGTTATTCTTCGAAACCGACAAGGCGACCCTGAAAGCCGAATCGACGCCGGCCTTGCAAGAGGCCGCCAAAGTTTTGGCGGCGCGGGCGGACACGAACTTCTATGTTGTTGGCCACACGGACGCGGTTGGGGCCTACGCGTACAATATGAAGCTGTCGGCGGATCGGGCGGCCTCGGTGCGTGAAGCGCTGATTTCTGATTTTGGCGTTGCGCCAGCTCGCCTCCAAGCGGCGGGCGTTGGCCCGCTTGTCCCTGTCTTCTCGAATGGTACTGACGGTGGGCGATCCAAGAACAGGCGGGTCGAGCTTGTGGAGCAATAAACGATGCGTAGCGGTTGATCGCGCCATATCGTCGGTGACACCGCGGCCCTAAAATCAGGGGCTTTTCAACGCTTTGGCGCAGGGTGTCCCCCAAAATCGCGGCCCTGCGCCAATGCGCGGGGCTGACGGCCCGGCGGCAACGGGCTAGATGCTCAGAAAAAGGCGTAAGGCGCATGCTCCAGGACAAAGACCGCATATTCACCAATCTCTATGGCCGCCAGGATTGGCGTCTTGATGGCGCGCGCAAGCGCGGAGCCTGGAATGGCACAAAAGACATCATCGCCATGGGGCCCGAGTGGATTATTCAACAGGTTAAGGATTCCGGTTTGCGCGGGCGCGGCGGCGCTGGCTTCCCGACTGGGCTTAAGTGGTCGTTCATGCCTAAGGAGGTCAAAGACCGGCCCCATTACCTCGTCGTCAACGCCGACGAATCCGAGCCCGGCACATGCAAAGACCGCGATATTATGCGGCACGATCCCCACCTTTTCGTTGAGGGGTGCCTGATCGCGTCCTTCGCGATGAAGGCCCACGCCTGCTACATTTATATCCGCGGCGAATATGTCGACGAGCGCGAGCACCTTCAGGAAGCAATCGATGAGGCTTATGCCGCTGGCCTCGTCGGAAAAAACGCCTGCGGAACCGGCTGGGACTTCGACATTTATGTGGCCCACGGAGCAGGCGCTTATATCTGCGGCGAAGAAACCGCCTTGCTCGAAAGCCTTGAAGGCAAGAAGGGCCAACCGCGCCTCAAGCCGCCATTCCCGGCGGGCGCTGGTCTCTATGGCTGTCCGACCACGGTCAATAACGTCGAATCAATTGCCGTAACCCCGACGATTATCCGCCGCGGGGCCGGCTGGTTTAAAAAATTCGGTCGTGAGAACAACGCTGGCACAAAGGTCTTTTGTATTTCCGGCCATGTCGAGCGCCCGTGTAACGTGGAGGAGGAAATGTCCATCCCTCTGAAAACGTTGCTAGAATCCCACGCGGGTGGCGTCCGTGGCGGATGGGACAACCTTAAAGCCGTCATCCCTGGCGGATCGTCAGTGCCGATACTGCCGCGCGAGATCTGCGATGATGTTTTGATGGACTTCGACGCTTTGCGGGACGTTCGCTCGGGCCTTGGTACGGCGGCGGTCATCGTTATGGACAAGTCGACCGATGTTGTCCGGGCGATCGCGCGCATTTCGTATTTCTATAAGCACGAGAGCTGTGGTCAGTGTACGCCGTGCCGGGAGGGAACTGGCTGGATGTGGCGTGTGCTTGACCGGATGGCGAAAGGCGATTCCTCAACGGAGGAAATCGACCGACTGTTGGACGTCGCCGGCCAGATCGAAGGTCACACGATATGCGCGCTCGGCGATGCAGCAGCCTGGCCGGTCCAAGGACTTATTCGCCACTTCCGCCACGAGATCGAAGATCGCATCAATACGTATCGTAATGATCGCAGGCACGTCGCAGTCTCAGTCGCCGCAGAGTAAATCTCAACGGCGCCCTGGGGTAGTAACGGGATGGCTGAGCTGCGCTCCCGAACTTTCTCCGATCCAGGGTTCTGGTTTCTAGCTGGGGTTTACGCGCTCGGCCTTGCTCATATTGCAATTTTGCCGCCCTTCGAGGGCTTTGACGAGACCGCGCATTTTAGCTCCGTTCAGCTGGTCGCAGACGAGGGCAGGTGGCCGGTTTTTGGTCGCGATAAGATCAGTAGAGAAATCGAAACTTATCGGGCGTTTGCGCCGATGCGCTATGCTTCAACACCGCCGTTCGATGAAAATGGCGGAGCGACATACGCCGCCGCGCTCTCAACAGCCAGTGGCCGGGAACAAACAAATCAATCGGCGAAAACGCCGCCTGATAGACCGCGCGTGTTTGTCGCTGGTGACACGCCCAATTGGCAAGCACAGCATCCGCCACTTGCCTATATTGCGCTTGCGCCCGTTTACGCCATGACGAAACACTTGGCGTTACTCACGCAATTGTTCTGGTTGCGGGCGGCGTGTTGGAGCATCGCTGTCATTGGTCTGATCGTCGGTATGCGGTCGATCGCCAGTTTTGCAGGCCCACGAGCGGCTTTGGCGGTTGCTGCGTGGCCGCTCGGCGCGCCGATGTTTTTCCCGGAGATGGCGCGCCTCGGAAACGACGCCTTCTGCGTTTTGTTCGTTTCGCTCACCTTCGCAGCCGGCGTTAAATTACTTGCCGCGATTAAAACACGCGACAACCCGATGGTCAGCGCAATGCTGTTAGGCGTAGCGCTTGGCGCTGGTGGATTAACGAAGGCGTTCTTTCTGCCAATGGCTGTTGGCGTTTTAGCCTTTCTCACGCTTGCAGTGCTCACTGAGCATTTTAGAAATCAGCATAAGTCGGGAGCCGCGGTTTTGCGTATGCTTGCTCCGATCGCGGTCGCCGGTGGGGTGTTTTTCTTGGTCGCCGGCTGGTGGTATGTTGGAAAGCTGATCGATACGGGTTCACTGACCGGGTCAAACGATATGATCAGCGCCCAGGGCGCTGCGATGACTTACTTTTCCCTGAAAGCTTATTTCATCCGTATCGCGTCAATTGTCTTAAGCTTCGCGTGGACAGGGACATGGTCGCTCGTGAAGTTGCCTTACCTCGCAGTCGCAATTTACGCAGGGGTTTTGTTGGTCGTGTTCGCGGCTTGCTTTTTCGGAATCGCCAAGCAGCGTCGCATGATCGGCGAGGAGGTATTGGCAATTTCGATCGTCGCGCCGGTTTTCGTAGGTCTCGCCTATCATGCTTTTGTTCAAACCGCGCTTGGTCCGGCTGGCATCGGAACGCCTGGATATTATTTGCACATCTTTGCGGCGCCGTTGGCATTTCTAGTATACCAGGGCGTCAGTATACTGAAAGAGCGTCTCGCGGGTCGACTGTTTCTCGGGCTTGGCGCTGGCTATCTCCTCGTCTTCACAAGCGTCGCCATTCTGTATCAGATCAATATGTTTGCGGGCTGTGCGGAAAAAACAGGCGATAATCGCTTTTATCAGCCCACAGCCTGTTTCAATAATCCGGAAGAGTTATGGGTGCGGCTCAACGCATTGACGTTGCCGACAACCGCGGTGGTCACATTTTTGGCTGGTGCGGGGTGTGTGATTTTTGGGGCCTACCGATTACGCCAAGACACGCAGGCGCGGAGGGCTCGTAGTGTCGCCTGAACGTGACGTAAAAATCCGGTATGCGGAGACCGGTGACGCCCAGGCGCTAACCCAGCTAGCGCGAAAAACCTTCGTTGATACTTTTGGGCGCTTATATTCAAATGAAAACCTTAACCGGTTTATGGATCTTCATTATACGGCCGACCGCTTTCGTGACGTGATCAACGACCCCGGCGCCTATGTGAACGTTGCGGAGGCGGCGGGACAGGGCTTGATCGGCTATGTGACGGCGGGCGCGTGCGATTTGCCCATTCCGTCCGGCGCTGGGGGTGGTCAACAGGCGACGCACGAGCCGCAACGCGATCGTGAGGGGCGGGCCGGCGAAATCAAAAAGCTATATCTGGACCGGGACATTCAATCGGGCGGCGTCGGTGGGCGTCTCATGGACGAGGCGATGCCGTGGCTCTGTGCGCGATTCGATCGAATATTTCTCAGCGTTTATAAATACAACTATGGCGCCCAGCGGTTTTATCGGCGGCGGGGCTTCGAAATTATCAAGGCCTATAAGTTTATGGTCGGTGATCACTCGGATCCTGAATTCATCATGCAGCATCGGCCATAATTCCACCGTCTCTTGATTCATCAAGAAAGGGTCTAACTCACTGAAAGCACGAATTAAAATCGACGTCATCAGACCGCGACTATGTCGCTCTGGCGCGCGAGCGCTATTAGCGGTACGTCACCAAAAACGCATTTTTCACGGAAGCGTTGCGCAATGAGTGAAGACCGCCTGATCAAGGTGAACGGCCGAGAAATCGAGGTCGACGTAAATCTGACATTGCTCCAGGCCTGTGAGGCCGCAGGCGAGGAAATCCCTCGGTTCTGCTATCACGAGCGTCTTTCGGTCGCCGGAAACTGCCGGATGTGCCTGATTGAGGTGAAAGGCGGGCCGCCGAAGCCTGTGGCCTCATGCGCACAGAACGTTCGCGACCTGCGCCCGGGCAAAGACGGCGCCCCGCCGGAACTTTTCACCAACACGCCGATGGTGAAAAAGGCGCGCGAAGGCGTGATGGAATTCCTGTTGATCAACCATCCGCTCGATTGCCCCATTTGCGACCAAGGGGGCGAGTGCGACCTTCAAGACCAAGCCATGGCCTATGGCCGGGATGGCTCCCGCTTTGAGGAAAACAAGCGCGCGGTTGAAGAAAAACATATGGGTCCACTGATTAAAACGATCATGACCCGGTGTATTCAGTGTACGCGTTGTGTGCGTTTTGCGACAGAAGTGGCTGGCGTCGATGATCTGGGGCTCGTCAATCGCGGCGAAAACGCCGAAATCACGACCTATCTCGAAAAAGCGGTGGAGAGCGAGCTTACCGGCAACCTGATCGACGTGTGTCCCGTGGGGGCGCTGACTTCAAAACCGTATGCGTTTAATGCGCGCCCTTGGGAGCTGACGAAAACCGAAACCATAGACGCGATGGACGCCGTCGGTTCAAACATTCGGGTGGATACGCGCGGACGTGAAGTCATGCGCATTCTTCCGCGTATCCATGAAGAGATCAACGAAGAGTGGATCGCTGACAAAACCCGCTTCATTTGGGATGGCCTAAAGCGACAACGGCTTGATCGTCCGTATATACGCGAAGACGGTAAGCTGCGGCCTGCGCGCTGGGATGAAGCGCTCGCTTGCGCCGGTTACGAGTTGCGCTCGACGCCGCCAGAAAAAGTCGGGGCGCTTGTTGGCGATCTTGTCTCGGCCGAACCGGTTAAAGCGCTCAAGGATTTAATGGCCGCGCTCGGCAGCCCGAACATGGATTGCCGGCAGGACGGCGCCGTCATAAGCCCCGCCGCGGGTCGGCAGGGCTATCTCTTCAATACGACGCTGGCCAGCATTGAAGACGCGGATGCGATCCTCTTGGTGGGGAGCAATCCACGAAGCGAAGCGGCGCTTTTAAGCGCACGCATCCGCAAGAACTGGCTCCGTAACCTGGATTTGAAAATTGGCTTGATCGGTGAGCCCGTTTCATTGACCTATGACTATGAACACTTAGGCGCTGGCCCAGAAACCCTTGAGCGACTGGTGAACAGCGACATGGGTTTCTACGAAGCCTTAGAAAAAGCCGAGCGGCCAGTCATCATTGTCGGGATGGGTGCGCTCACCCGACTTGATGCCGATGCTGTTCTGGCGCTCGCCGCAAAGCTCTGCGAAAAAGTCGGCGCCGTTACCGATGCTTGGAACGGCTTTAATGTTCTGCATACGGCGGCTGGGCGCGTCGGCGCCATGGATCTTGGTTTCCTTCCGGGTGAAGGCGGGCTTGCGCGTAACGAAATGCTGCTCGCTGCGCGTAATCGAGAGATCGACGTTATCTATAATCTTGGCTGTGACGAAATTGAGCCCGACATGTTTGGCGACGCCTTCGTCATCTACCAAGGCCACCACGGGGATAAGGGCGCCAAGCGGGCAGACGTGATTTTGCCTGGCGCTACCTACACAGAACAAAACGGTACCTATGTGAACCTCGAAGGTCGCGCGCAGATGGCCCGGCGCGCGCATTTCCCCGTGGGTGAAGCACGCGAGGATTGGGCGATATTACGGGCGCTCTCTGATCATGCCGGCAAGCGTCTTCCGTATGACGACTTGTTCGCTCTTCGTCAGGCAATGATTGAGGATACCCCGTCGCTTGGCAGGATTGACCAATTGCCGTCTTACACAGATGAAGAGCAGTTCGATCTTTCTGTGCTCGGTAAATCCGGCGACCTTGCGCCGGCGCCGTTTGAGACCGCAATACGCGACTATTATTTCACGAACGCCGTCGCACGCGCGTCGCAGACCATGGCCGAATGTTCGGCAGCGATACGCAAGCCCCGTCTTGTGGCCGCTGAATAGGCGCTATAGCGGCATTTGCGCCAATTGACCTTCTCTCAGCGCAACCCATACTTGCGATTAACTGCAAGTATTCGGGGGCGGTTGCATGATCCGCATACTCATAGCTGCTTTATTTCTGTTAACGTGCTCGACTGTTTCAGTTGGGGCGGAACCCGCCTATCTCGAAGCCTACAAAGCGTCTAACGCCGCCTATGAACAAGGCGATTTAACTGCGGCGATTAACCTTGCTGAGACCGCCTGGCGGGAGGCAGAGAAAGAAATTGGCGCAGATAATAAGACCTCAATTCTCGCATATAACTTCGCGAGCATGGTTTTGTACGTTGATCCGAAAAGAGCAATCGAACCGCTTCAGCGCGCGCTTGCGATTGCCGGTCCGTATAGTGAGCAGTTTGCGGCAGAGCCAGCTGAATTGATGCTCGCTTATGCCTCGGCGGTGCAGGAAGACGCCACGCGCAAGCAAAAGTCTGAATTCCTCAAATTTCTCACGACCTTCGATAAGGAAAACACAGCGTCTGCGTCCGAACTTTTGGCCAAGGCTTGGTTTCGGGCCGCTGCAATTTATCAAGTCCGTAAACGGTTTTTCGCAGCTGAGAAAGCGGCTAAACGCTCGGTTGAGTTATTTGATGAATTTGTTCCAAACGATATCCGATCCCGCGCCAGCGTTAGAATTATCGCAGTTGCCGCAATGGTCAGTGCGCCGATGCTGCGGAAATCGCGGTCGAAGGAAGCGTTGGCGCTTTTAAATGAGGCGATTGACTTTTTCGGGCCACAGCCGCGTCTTGAGACTTATGACTCAGTGCTAGGATTAGCGATTGCCTGGAAAAGCGCGATTGCAACGAAGGCCAATCTCGTTGGTGTTTCGGATGCCGCTTTAAGTGAGCTCGGTGTTAGAGTGCCGCGTAAAGGTCAAACGAGAAATCCTGGTAAAGATATATCGTCTACGGATAATATCTGCACCGTTAATTGGATTTCCGCTGAGCCGCCGGAATACCCCGTTGGGATGCTACGCCAAGGCGTTTTTGGATCCGTCTTTATTGGTTACCGCTTGAGTGACGACGGTAAAGTGAAAGACAAACGGGTTTTGGGCGAGGCGCCGTATGGGACTCCCTTCGCTGATGCAGCTTTGGAGGCTATGGATAAATGGCGCGCCGAGCCAAAACAGTACCCTTCAGAGGTTTGTGAACCCTACCACACTGTCTCGTTCAAATACCAATTTTCGAGATAAAAATGGCGGGCGTCGGTTTTAAATACTGAGAAGCTAAATCAGAAATATAATTAATTCTGTAACCGGAACAGAACATGCGCTTAAAAATAATCTCCGCAGTATTGTTCTTGTCGTTTTCCTTATTTCAAACGGCGCACGCCCAGCGCTATATGGAAGCGTACTCTCTTCACCGCGAAGCAATGGATAAAGGTGATATCGCCTTGGGCACGCTATATGCGCGCCAAGCGTGGGAATTAGCGAAGGAGGAGATCGGCGATACTTCCCGTACTGCAATTCTCGCATATAATTATGCATATCTCGTCTATTGGGGTGCGCCCCTATTATCGTTTGATCCGCTAAAAGATGTAATTCGCATTCTTGGCCCCAGACCCGAGCAATTTGGCGATCAAGATCCTGAGTTAATGCTGGCGGTTGCTGAGGCAAACGCTGGTAAAACACCCAAACTCTATCGGGCCTTGACGTCGCTTGTTCGTGCCCGCCAGCGCGAAAAACAGGAGCCGTCGCTTCTTTGGGCGCGGGCCTGGAATACGTTAATGATGGCGCGCGTTCGCGGCGAAATTTCTGGGGATGCAGAGCGAGCAAGTTTGCAGGCGATCGAAACTTATGAGCAAGTACAGCCTGAAGACTACCGCGAATTTGCGCTCGCCCTAACAAACGCCGCTGGTATAAGGATAAGAGGGGCGTTCCGTAAGCTGACGGATATAGTTAGGGCGTTTGAATATACTGACGCCGCTATTCGTCTTTTTCCTGCGCAGACCTCAATCGAAAATTTTGATCCGCTCCTCGGTGAAGCGCTCGCTATGCACACGATCACTCGAAGCACTGTGTACGCTTATGTCGGCGAGCTCGATTTGAGAAATGACCGTCGCGACCTTGCGCGAAGGATTTCTTTTGGCGGCACGTCGCTGGTGAAATGGGCGCCAGATGCGAGGGCGACGCCGCCTTGTTCGTTCCAGTGGACTAATCAACAAAAACCCGTTTTCCCGCGGGCGCGAGAGGCTGATTTCCGTTTTGGCGGAATTATTGTTGGGTTTAACTTAAACGACGAGTTCAAAGCGGAAAATGTGACGCTGGTTGGTTCCGTCGGGGATTCAAACCGCACCTTTTCAAATGCTGCACTCAAAGCTGTTCGTAACTGGGCCGCTAATAGGGACGACGCGCTAGCGCCAGTTTGTCGACGCAACTTTCTCGCGTCATTTGCGTTTACCTTCGATTAGCGCCGCGTTCGGAAAAACGCGGCGCCAATGATCACGACGCGACCAGCGGGTATGAAGAACACGACTTCTTCCGCCTACGGATACGATTTGCGCCGACGTGCACTTGGCGCCAGTTACTATGAAAAGGCGGCGAGGAAACCGAGCGGCGCGCGACCCAATATAGGCAGTACAAAGAATACAACCGTCGCAAAGACGAAGATAAGCGTCGCAATGACCGCTAATGCCCGCCCAAGCCCAAACTGATCACCAACCCAACCCGCTAAGGGTGCGCCCTGAATAATATGAATTGCGAAAAAATGTGCAGGGCGAAGATCGGTTGCGGTGGTTGACCAACCAACAATCGGTAATCCCCCTTCGTCAGAAGTCCCGGGCGCATTAAAATAATGCGAACCGTACACTGACATAAAGCCGGCGACGGCAACGGTCATGATACTTCCGATCAGGAGGCCGAGAACCGCACCAAGCTTGAGGCCGGAGGAGTCCCCATCCTTTTGTCGCGCCAGCATCCAACCGAGAAAACCAGCGACGAGCATAAACCACAACGCGCCCGCACCCATGAGCGAATACATGCTCGCTTCGAAGGGCGTATCGTAGTTAAAATGTGACGCTCGTGCGCGCGCAGCCTGAATTGAGATGTAGACGTTTTCGAACGCCAAGAAGCAAACCGCTACATAAGTTACGACCTTCAAAGACAGGCGGGACCTGCTCTCTGGCGACAGCAATTGTGCGAGGACTGCATACGTTAAGAACTGAACGCCCAGCGAAAGCCAGAACTTCATCGGCTTCCACCAAAGCGAAACCCCGTTGAATTGGCGATCGTCAAACAGGGCGAGCGGAGAAACAACAAAGAAGCCAGCGAGCGAAAACATTCCCGCCGCCACTAGAGCGCGCGTAACGTAATCGTCCGCAAAAGGAAGAAGCTCGTGGTTACGCATTCTCTCCCCGTTTGGCAAAAGGGGCCGCAGCCATGAAGCTACGTGTCGTTACGAAGAGAACAAACCCAACGGGTCCGAACATAAAGGTCGCGAGCAAAAATACGGCCTGCAAAACCCGGGGTATGCCTGCTTTGTCAGCGGTGCGCGCGATCCAAGCGCCAACAAAAAGGTCGAACGCCAGATAATGCAGCCATCCAGCGGTCAAGGCGCCGTCACTCGATAAGAGCGTTCTTACGGCCTCAATTGATGAATACCCGCCGCCATCACTGGTGAAGAATGCTGGAACGATAAGGCCCGCATAGGCGAAGCCCAGTAGCGTCGGGATGACAAGTTCGGGGATGCGCAAAATTCCCCAGCGCCGCGGAAAGAAAATTA
>JBCCTV010000063.1:0-14282 GCA_039197915.1 Pseudomonadota bacterium
GGGTTGACCACCCGGTGGGTGGTCGCTGGAATTGTGTCGTTTGTGATGCGCGCTAGCATATCGCCAGCATCAACAATTAGATTTTCAGGCGCAGTTTCGATTGCTAGCCACTCGCCATTGCGATCGAGCAATTCAAGACCGGCGCCGTTAGCCGCAACGAGGATTGTTATCAAATTGATGTCTTCATGGGCCGCGGCGCGAATAGCGCCGGGGGCGGCGTCCTCTGGTACGGGCGGGTAATGCAGCAACCGCAATATCGAATTGCCGCCGGTGGCCATATCGCGAAAATATTCCGGCCTCAAACTGAGCTTCGGCGCCAAAGCGTCAAGCATTTCAAGCCCAGCACATTCAAGCGCATCATAAAGCTTTAGGAATGTATTCTTGAAGTCGGTTGGTTCATCCGGCCACTGATTTGGCGGATAGAGCGACGCTAACGGATCGTCAGGCGTGAACTCACGTCCCACATGCCAAAACTCTTTTAGGTCTGCTGCGACCGCATCTTTTGCGTGTTCGCGACCATAGGCGGTGTATCCGCGTTGCCCGTCTGGCCCTGCGTCGCACTGCATTTTTAGGTCGCGAGATTGAGAAAAAAATGCTTCTGCGCACTCATAGGCCGTTGAGAGGAAGTCCGGCGCGATCCCATGGTCGGTCAAAATAACAAAGCCGAAATGAGTCAGCCCCTCATATAGCTGCTCAGAAAAGTCAGCTTTCTCGGCCTCGTTCCCCTCGGTGAAATCTTCTAGGGATAGTTCTGGGACTGATTTTAACATGGTTTCTAACAGGTGATTTTATCGTCTAGGGGTTCTGAGCTAAGAGGTATAACTGAATGCCAGGCTTATGGCGCGAGATCCTGTCGCTACGTTTTAGAGCGTTTTTAGGCTTGCTTCGATAGTAGCAAAATGCGCCGCGCCAAAAAAGCCGCCTCCCGCGCAATTCACACGATGAATGGGTTATCATGAATGACTTATCGAGATTTGCGCGCGTATATTTCGTGTGATCATTTTCGATTTTTATACGGGTGTACGGAGTAGGTATTGCGCGGCAGCCAGAGCCTCAGGTTTTTACGTTACGTTCTTCTGTTACATTTCGCTTAGTCCAACGTTCGGCTACGTGCCACGCGGACCTTGGTAGGTTTTCTGTGTCGGGCGGCGCTGCAATTTTCTTGTCATTCTCTAGCATATCATTCACATCGACTGGCCGTCCGGCCACGTGTAAGTAGCCGGCGGATGCTAACGAGGTTTGCTCCAGATTAAGGGGCCTTGCAGCCAGTTTCAGGGCCAGCTTAAGGCCGAAGCTCGGGGATCAATAAATTTCTGACCAAACAACACTCCTCATCGACCAACCGATCGGATGGGCGATCCTAGCTTTTGTCGGCGTTGCAAGCGGTTGGATAAATGTGGTCGCTGGCGGCGGCTCGCTTCTGTCGCTACCGGCGATGGTCTTCATGGGACTACCTGGGCCCGCTGCAAATGGAACCAATCGCATTGCCATCATCGCCCAAAGTGTCTCAGCGGTTATGGGTTTCTTTTCCCGCGGCTTTTCTGATTTTCGGCTCAGCGCAACGCTGGCGATCGTAGCGTCGATCGGCGCCTATTTCGGCGCAAAGGTTGGCGTCGCGCTGGACGGCGCGTGGTTTGACCGAACGCTGGCGGTCATCATCGTAGGCGTTGTGGCAACGATGCTGACGGGCGCGGATAATCCCGCTCCCGTCGAGCAGAATACCGGCCGCGGCAAGAACTTGGTTCTCGGACATGTTTTAATGCTTGGCGCTGGGTTTTGGGGCGGCTTTATTCAAGTCGCCCTTGGCCTGATCGTCATGCCGATTCTGAATCGAGTCATGGGAATCGATCTTGTACGAACAAATATGCACAAGGTCACGATTGCGCTCGTTCTGTCGATCGTTTCGCTAAGCGTCTTTGCGGCGAACGTTGACATCGCCTGGAAGGCAGGCCTTGCGTTGGCCGTTGGTAACGGGATCGGCGGTTGGCTCGGCGCCAATTCAACCGTTTCCCATGGCGCGCCTTTGATCAAAAAAACCTTGATTGTTGTGCTGATCATGATGGCTGTAAAGCTTGTCTTCTTCTGATGGAGCGGATTTTGAAAACCGCCACCGTAAAACGCCTTGGTGTTGATGACGTGGCTCAGCTTCGCGCTATTAATGCTCTATTTGCGGACGCCTTCGAAGACCGGGACGCTTATCTGAGCGCGCCACCGAGCGCCGAGTATCTGCAGCGACTACTGAGTGCTCCGAACTTCGTAGCGCTCGGTTGCCTCAAGGGGAATCGCTTAGTGGGCGGATTAACCGCTTACGCGCTTAGCAAGGCTGAGCAAGAAAACGTCGAGCTTTATATCTACGACTTGGCAGTTGATGCTGATGCGCGCCGGCAAGGCGTTGCAAGCGATTTACTCTCAGCGTTGAAGCCAATTGCTCGCGCTACCGGCGCGAGTTCTATTTATGTTCAGGCCGATCATGGCGATGACGCGGCAATCGCGCTTTATAGGAAGTTCGGGACGGAGAGCGATGTCCTCCACTTTGATATTGACATACCGGAGTAAGGGCGAAGGCAGAAGCTCTCAGGTATCGTTTCAAACAGATAATAAGATCAACGGCTGTAGGCTTAACGCGTCCGAACCAAAAGAGTTGTGCTTTTTGCTGATTGGCGTCGAACGATCAATGCTCTCAATTCGCCCGCGGTTTTTTCGCGCCGCCCGCTAGCAGACTACCGGGGAAAACGCGCCCCGCCTGAAGCATATTTTGACACCGCGCTCACACTACGGCAGGAACCCTCCAACGCAGCGCGCACGTCAAGCGCGCCCACGCCGTTCGCCTGATCACGCTCAAATTCGTAAGCGCCGTCAGGCCCGATTCGGACACGACAAAAGGACATGAGGAGAAACCGCAGATGATCACACACGAAGTCAAAGCCTACCGGTCAAAAGATAACCTCCCGAGGGAAGACCAGCTCGCCTGGAAAATTGCCTCGGTCGCCTCCGATCCGGTGGCTGTCGACGGTGAAGCGACGGACATGATCATCAATCGAATTATCGACAACGCCTCCGTCGCGATCGCATCGCTCAACCGCGGTCCGATCAAGTCTGCTCGGGCAATGGCGAAAGCGCATCTGCGCAATGGCGGGGCGACACTTTTTGGGGCGCCCGCGGACGTCACAGTTCATGCTGAATGGGCGGCCTGGGCGAACGGCACCGCCGTGCGTGAGCTCGACTACCACGATACTTTTTTAGCAGCTGATTACTCGCATCCCGGGGACAACATTCCAGCGGTGCTCGCAGTCGCTCAACAATGCGGTAAGGGCGGCGAGGATCTCGTGAGGGGGATCGCAACGGGCTATGAGATCCAGGTCAATCTTGTGAAAGGCATTTGCTTGCACGAACATAAAATCGACCACATCGCGCATATTGGTCCGTCCGCGTCCGCAGGCGTCGGCACGCTTTTAGGCCTAGATACGGAAACGATTTTTCAGGCTGTCCAGCAAGGTCTTCACACAACAGTCTCGACGCGCCAGTCGCGCAAGGGGGAGATTTCGTCCTGGAAGGCGTTTGCCCCTGCGTATGCCGGAAAACTCGCCATTGAGGCCGTCGACCGGGCGATGCGGGGCGAGGGCGCGCCGAGCCCGATTTATGAGGGCGAAGACTCGGTGATCTCGTTTATTTTGAATGGTCGCACGGCGCGGGACAAAGGGGAAAGCCCCTACGAGCCCACATACCATGTGCCGTTGCCAGGCGCGGGCGAGGCCAAGCGGGCGATCCTTGAAACTTACACAAAAGAGCATTCCGCCGAATATCAGTCCCAAGCGCTGATTGATTTGGCCTTCCGCATGGGGCGGGTCATCGAAGAGCGTGGCGGTTTCGACAAGGTGCAGTCCATTGTTCTGCATACCTCTCATCATACCCATTACGTGATTGGCACAGGCTCCGGCGACCCGCAAAAAATGGACCCGAATGCGAGCCGCGAAACGCTTGATCACTCCATTATGTATATCTTCGCGGTCGCCCTACAGGACGGTGAATGGCACCATGTAAAATCCTACGCGCCGGAGCGGGCAAAACGCGACGATACGGTCCGCCTCTGGCACAAGATTTCGACGATTGAAGATCCTGCCTGGACAGAGCGCTATCACGATCCAGACCCAAACAAGAAAGCTTTCGGCGCTCGTGTTGTTGTGACGATGGATGACGGATCAACCATTGAAGACGAGTTGGGCGTCGCTAATGCGCACCCAGCAGGCGCGAGGCCCTTCGCGCGTCCCGAGTACATTAAGAAGTTTAAGACGCTTACCGATGATATTTTGGATGCATCGGAAAGCGAACGCTTTTTGGATCTCGTTCAACGGTTGCCGAACCTTTCCGCTGACGAGGTTCGCGCCCTGAACCCGGTCGCTCCAGCCGGCTATCTCGTCGAAAACGAAAAGCCTGGATTGTTTTAAATAACCTATACGGAGGAGTTATGCTCGCTTATTCAACAATTGGAACAAATGACATGGCTCGCGCGCGCGAGTTTTACGATGCGCTTTTTGGAGAACTGGGCGCTAAGCGGATGTTTGAGCTCGATACGTTCACAACCTGGGGGACAGGGCCCGGACACCCGATGTTCGCAGTCGCTAAGCCCTATGACGGCGGTGAGGCGAGCGTGGGTAATGGCACAATGATCGCCATTGCAGCTAAGGACAAAGACCAGGTGAAGGCGCTCTACGATAAGGCGCGTTCGCTGGGCGCCACGTGCGAAGGCGAGCCCGGTCCACGCCAAGGCGGGGCTTTCACATGCGGATATGTCCGGGACCTGGATGGAAACAAGCTCAACTTCTTCGCTATGGGCGGCTGACTCTCAAGAGGTCATTACAAGATTAAGAGCGGCGCCATTCGGCGCCGTTTTTTGTGTTAGGTCCTCCACCTCGCGATCGATTAAGGCGCTTCGCGACAGTATTTCGAAAAGCCGGGCTGATATTGATCGCTCATTGGCCTCCCCGTGCATCGGACAGAATAAACAAGTAGGTTACACGGATCGGCGCCAGTTCGGCATCGTGCTCGATCGGGATTTTCTGGTTAGGACCTAACGATGGAAGAGGCATTCTGGCAGTCGCGCTGGCGTGAGAATAAAATCGCCTTCCACGAAGCGCGCCCGAATACTCTTCTCGAGCGGTATGTCGATCGGTTAGCGCTTGAGCCGGGAGCGACCATTTTTCTGCCACTGTGCGGCAAAACTGTCGATATCGATTGGCTTATCGCGAAAGGACTGCTGGTTAAGGGCGTAGAGTTTAACGAAGGCGCCGTCCAAGAGGTATTTGCACGGAATAATTTGTCGCCAATAGTCAATGAAGTCGCCGGCCTTAAGCGATATTCAACAAAGCAAGTCGAGATTTTCGTTGGCGATCTGTTCAAGCTGACCGCTGATATGCTCGGAACCGTTCACGGCATATATGATCGTGCAGCGCTTGTCGCCTTGCCTAAGGCGTTGGCGGCTCAGTACGTGCATCATATTCCAGCCATCACAAAAAAAGCGGCGCAATTACTCATCAGCTATGATTATGACCAATCCCAAATGGAAGGCCCGCCGTTTTCTGTGCCATTGGGCGCGGTCGAGAGTTTTTATGAAGGCGTTTACAGCGTGGAACAGCTTTCGGAGCAACCAATTACGGGGCCGTTAGCTGACCGTTGTTCCGGCTTAGAGTATGCAGCGCTGTTGACGGCCAGCTAAGCGTCTTTGGTTGTTGACTGCGCACCAGTCCAGATTTCATGAGCTTACTGACTATATTGAGTAAACCAATTTTGGACGTACACTGTCCGCCGCTGACATTAGCTATGTTTAGGGTGATTACGCATCATTCGCACATCGTCTTTTGCATCATCCCAATTGCACAGATGCGGCGCGCATTTGCCAGGTTTGTAGCGGGTTTAATCGTTTCGTTTTTTTGGTAATCGCCATTTCAAGACCTATCGGTGAAATTCTTTTGGGGTATCCTTGCGGCTGACGATGAAGAGGAACCGGACAAGCGGAAAGGGCCATCCATGACAACCATAAACGGGACGAGCATGCATCTCGCTGAACTTAACATCGGGCGTTTGCTGGCGCCGACGGATGACCCGCGCGTTAAAGACTTCATGGACAATATCGACCGCATCAACAATCTTGGAAAGCGAATGCCCGGCTTTGTTTGGATGATGGAAGGCTCAGGCGCGCCCGGAACGGGCAACACGGAACATAAACTGGACGGCGACGAGCAGTTTGTCTCAAACCTTACCGTCTGGGAAAATGTTGAAAGCTTGGAACGATTTGTATGGGGAACGGTGCACAAGCAATTCTATGCGCGCCGTCGCGAATGGTTCGAAGTTTTGGGCAATATGCACTTCGTCATGTGGTGGGTTGAACCTGGGCATCAGCCGTCGATTGAAGAGGCGCTTGAGCGTCTGAAACTGAGACAAACGGATGGCGACACCGAAGACGCCTTCGGCTGGGATTACTTAAAAGAAGCGCAGATGCATAAGACCCATGCCTGCGCGCCCGCCGCTTAGGGTGGAAAGAATAATCGCAGTTTTCAAAGTAGACGGATTGAGTTCTGTGAAATGCTCTTGCGTGAATACGCTTCATAAAGGTCCGGATGCGAACGTTTGAACTCAAGCGTGTCGAAGCGCGTCGACCTACGCTGCGTCCACTCGACAAGTCCGTCTACGCCTTTAGCTGAGCCGATCCGCGCTTTTAACTCCGCCTCAATCAGCATAATTTCCGCTTGCAACGCTGAGAGGCGGTTGCGGGCCCCGGCGAGTTGTTGGTATAGCCGGATAATTGCTGCGTCCGCGATTGCGGTAGGCATGGCGTCATCCACATTCGCTAAGGCTTCCGCTTCGCGAGCGGCGTCGAAGAAAACGCGGTTGGAATCAAAGACCCTGCGGACATGATGCAAAGAGCGAACGAACGCTCCGCAAGAAGCGAAGTGATAAACGTAAGAGCTGCGAAATTTCCGAACCCGCCATTTCGCAAACTCAAGTGAAACGAATTTCAAGAACAGCTTCGGCTCATGCTCCGGCAGCGACTTCATCAACCGGACCCCAGGGAAGCGACGACGCCACCGCTTGAGCAGCTTCAACGGATCGTCGGCGCGCGCCAACAGAAATGTAGATTTAGGCGAGTCGGTGAGGTGGAGCGCGATGATCATGGCGTGTTCCTAGGTATAAGAATTGGAACATACCATGAACGAATGTTGCAGCTTAGGTCAATTCGATAAGCGAGAAATAAGATCGCTGCGGGAGACGCCTCGGGTGAAAAAGCTAACCTGCCAATTCAAGCGCTCCCGCCGCAGAAAGTCCTAAGCTTAGGACGTCATACAGAAAAAGTTCAGCTTATTCCCGTCGAGATCACGAAAATACCCGGCGTAAAACCCTTCGCCGCGCGCGCCTGCCGGGCCTTCGTCTTTGCCGCCTAATTCAATGGCTTTGGCGTATAATTTGTCGACATCCTCGGGCTTTTCGACCGCCAGGGCCACCATCACGCCATTACCGACGGTGGCTGCGTCGCCGTCATAGGGCTTGATAACGCCGAGGCCGACGCCGCCATTGCTCCAAGCCACAAATGTTTCTGCTTCCATCATGCGTTTGGCCCCGATCTCCGCGAGCAGGGCGTCGTAGAAAGCCGTGGATTTTGATAAATCATTCGTTCCGAGCGTGACGTAGCCGATCATGGTCGTTATGTCCCTTTGCAAAGTGGTTCACTGCGAGGAGCTCTAACACATCGCTGGCGCCGGTTGTGCGTTGATGACAGTGCGCTCGCCGGACGGAAGGAAACAGGTAGCAATGCTTTTCACAAAGAAATCAGCCGCTGAAAAACGGGCGGCGTTCCGAGAGGGATTGGCGTCTGGCAAGCTGTTGCAGTTTCCCGGCGCGTTTAACCCGCTTTGCGCGCAAATGATCGAGCGCAAGGGCTTCCACGGCGTCTATATTTCGGGCGCGGTGATGTCAGCGGACTTGTGTCTGCCTGATATTGGTATCGCAACGATGACCGAATTTGTTGAGCGCGGCCGGCAAATCGCGCGCGTGACCGATCTTCCGGCGTTCATCGATATTGATACCGGCTTTGGCGAACCGATGGCTGCGGCGCGGACGGTCATGCTGATGGAAGAGGCGGGGCTCGCAGGGTGCCACATTGAAGACCAGGTGATGCCAAAGCGATGCGGACACCTGGATGGCAAAGAAATCGTTTCAACCGACATAATGGTTCAACGCGTTAAAGCTGCCGCTGAAGCGAAACGGGATCCGAACTTCGTGCTCATCGCGCGCTCGGACGCCAGAGCGGTCGAAGGACTGGACGCCTCAATTGACCGGATGAAGGCTTATGTCGACGCCGGCGCGGACATGATTTTTCCCGAAGCGATGAAGTCTGTCGACGAATTCGAAGCGGTTCGTAAAGCGCTCGATGTGCCGATCCTCGCGAACATGACCGAGTTCGGGAAAAGTCGTCTTCTAAATACGGCTGAGCTGGAAAGCCTCGGCTTTAACGTCGTTATCTACCCCGTCACAACGCTGCGCCTTGCGATGGGCGCATGCGACCGCGGCCTTGACGCTATTTTACGGGACGGCGACCAGAACGGCATTCTCGATGAGATGCAGCACCGACGCGATCTTTATGATCTTTTGCGCTATGAGGACTACAACGCCTTTGACTCCAGCATTTTCAACTTCCAAGTGTCCGACACGCCGATGGAATAATCGTGCAGAACGGGGAAGACAGCGCCGAACGACCCTGTTATGCGGTCATTTTTAGCGCACAACGCACTCAAGAAGATCAAGAAGGATACGACACCGTCGCTGACCGCATGGCGCAACTCAGCGCTGCATCGCCTGGATTTATCGAGATGCAGCACGCGCGCAGCGAGACCGGCTTCGGCATCACGATTTGCTATTGGGAGAGCGAACAAGCAATCGCCCAATGGCGCAACAATGTAGAGCATCGCATTGCTCAAGAGAGGGGAGCGGCGGACTGGTACGAGCGGTATGAGGTTCGCATTGCAAAAGTTCTAAGGGCGTATAGCGGGGCGCGCGCCGACAAGCGGCGTTCATCGCTCGTCCAATCTGACAGACGCGTAGAAGAAGGATCAGGTCATGTCTGACGAAGTAAAATACGGCCTTGCAGGCGTCGTTGCTGACGACACCTCGGTTTCAAAGGTGATGCCGGAAATCAACTCGCTCACCTATCGCGGGTACAAAGTTCAGGACCTCGCGACCCAGTGTCGGTTTGAAGAGGTCGCCTATTTGATCTGGAACGGCAGCTTACCGAACAAAGAGCAGCTTGACGCCTTCAATGCTCACGAAAAGAGCCATCGCGGCCTTTCAGACGACATGTTGCAGATGATGCGTATGCTGAATCATAAAGCGCATCCGATGGATACGCTGCGCACCGCCGTCAGTTTCCTTGGCCAGGAAGACCTAGCGACGGACGATTCCTCAAAAGAAGGTCTCTACGAGAAATCGATAAAAATGTTTGCCAAGCTGCCGCAAATCGTTGCGACCGATTTCCGCTTGCGGAATGGCAAAGAACCGATCGCACCGACCGAAGATCTCGCATTTTCTGAGAACTTTTTTCACATGTGCTTTGGGGAAGTTCCGGCGCCTGAGATCGTTAAGTGCTTTGACATCTCAATGACGCTTTACGCGGAACATTCATTCAACGCGTCGACCTTCACGGCACGAACAATTGCCTCGTCGACGTCGGACATTTACTCCGCGACTGTTGGCGCTATTGGCTCGTTAAAAGGGCCGTTGCACGGCGGCGCCAACGAGGCGGTCATGCACATGCTTACTGAGGTCGCAGACCCCGATAAAGCGCGTGAATGGATGCTCACATCGCTAAAAGAACGCCGGAAAATTATGGGCTTTGGGCACCGCGTTTACCGATCGGGCGACAGCCGCGTGCCCACAATGACCGACGCCTATGAAAAAATGGTTCAGGTAATTGATACCGAAGACGCCAAAACCTATTGGCAAATTTCGCAAATTCTCTCTGAAACGATGGTTTCTGAGAAGAATATTTACCCGAACCTCGATTTTCCGGCGGGCCCATCTTACTACCTAATGGGCTTCGAAATCCCGATGTTTACACCAATCTTTGTTGTGAGCCGGATTACCGGATGGACCGCTCACGTCATGGAACAACTCGCTGACAATAAATTGGTGCGGCCGCTCTCGAACTACGTTGGCGAGGCCCAGCGTGACGTGCAACCGATCGAGCAGCGGTAAACGCAATACTGGAGGTATCCGATGGCTTACGAATGTATACTGACAGAAACGGACGGTGCAGCAGGCGTTATAACCCTCAATCGCCCGGATGCGCTGAATGCGTTTAATCTCCAACTCATGGACGAACTAACGGACGCTCTGACCAAATTTGAAAATGATGATTTGATTGGATGCATCGTCATTACGGGTTCAGAGAAAGCGTTCGCCGCCGGCGCAGACATCAAAGAAATGGCCGAGCGCACCTATATGGATGTCTTCAAAGAAGACTTCATTACACGGAATTGGGAGCAGGCGAGCCGTTGCCGTAAGCCATTGATCGCCGCCGTTGCGGGCTATGCGTTGGGTGGCGGGTGCGAACTGGCGCTGATGTGCGATTTTATAATCGCTGGCGACAACGCCAAATTCGGACAGCCGGAAATCACAATTGGGGCCATGCCGGGCGCCGGCGGGACACAACGTCTGGCGCGCTTTATTGGCAAGTCAAAAGCAATGGAAATGTGTTTGACGGGCCGCGTTATGGAGGCCGAAGAAGCAGAGCGCTGCGGCCTTGTTAGCCGGATTGTGCCAACGGGCGAGCTACGCGAGGAAGCGATCAAAACCGCGCAGCAGATCGCAGGATTTTCCAGGCCCATCGCCATGCTCACCAAAGAGGCGGTTGACCGCGCCTATGAAACCACGCTCGCTGAAGGCGTTCGTTTCGAGCGACGGATTTTTCATTCGCTTTTCGCCACGGAAGATCAAAAAGAAGGCATGGCCGCCTTCGCGGAGAAGCGCAAGCCGAGCTTCAAAAACCGATAGCTCCGTTTAGGTTGGCGCCAGACTATGGATAATATCGTCCTAATCGTGACGATCATTGGCGTTTTGGGTATCGGCGCCCAGTGGCTCGCTTGGCGTTATAATCTGCCGGCAATAGTTCTCATGTCGATCGCTGGTCTCCTCGCGGGTCCAGTGTTTGGCATTTTACGGCCGCCCGCCGACGTGGACGCTGGGGCGGCGCCGATGGCCGCGATCTTTGGTGATTTTTATCAGCCCATGATCGCCATCGCCGTCGCTGTCATTTTATTTGAGGGCGGATTAACCCTCAATTTCAGTGAAATTCGCGGCTTGATGAAAAGCGTGCGCAGACTGATCATTCCGGGCGCACCAATCGCTTGGGCGCTGGGATCGCTTGTTGCGCATTTTGTGGCGGGGTTGAGCTGGCCGGTCGCCATTTTGTTCGCCGGCATCCTCGTCGTGACAGGCCCAACAGTCATCATACCCCTGCTGCGTCAATCGAAATTAAAGTCGCGTCCCGCGACCTTGTTAACGTGGGAAGGGATCATAAACGACCCCGTCGGGGCGTTGCTTGCTGTGCTCGTCTATGAGGTCGTGGTGTATGACCATGGCGGTCCCGTTAGCGTGTTCTTCTCGCTCCTCATTGCGTCAGTGCTTGCGGTCGGGCTTGGCGTTTTGCTCGGCATTCTAACGGCGCAAGCTTTCCACGCGGGCCTCGTTCCTGAGTATTTAAAGCAACCCCTATTGCTCGCCGTCGTTCTTGCCTGTTTTGAAATCGCCAACCTTCTGCAACACGAGGCGGGGCTTCTCTCCGTAACGGCAATGGGCGTGACGATGGCTAATGCGCGGATCGCCAGTATTAACGACCTCCGGCTTTTTAAAGAGAATATCGCGGTAATTTTAGTCTCCGGCGTCTTTGTTATTTTGACTGCTAATCTGACTGTCGAAACCCTATCCGCTTTGAACTGGCGCGCTGTGGCCTTTTTGGTCTTGATGCTGTTTGTCGTCAGGCCAGTGACAATCTTTGTATCAACCTGGGGTACCGATTTATCGCTTAAGGAGAAAATACTCCTCGGTTGGATCGCTCCCCGAGGCATTGTCGCCGTTGCGGTTTCTAGCTTCTTTGGCGCATCGTTGGTCGAAGCCGGATATCAAGACGGTGCAGCCTTGATACCGCTCGCATTCGCGATGGTCTTCGCCACCGTTGTGCTGCACGGCTTTTCGATAGGGCCTCTATCAAAGGCGCTCGACCTATCCTCAACGGCGAAACCGGGTGTGCTGATTGTCGGCGCCACACCGTTTTCGACAGCACTCGCAACAAAATTAAAGGAGCAGGATATTCCGGTGACGCTCGCTGATGCGAGCTGGCGGCGGTTGAAAGCTGCGCGCCTAACGGATATCGACACCTACTACGGCGAGATCCTTTCTGAGGTAACCGAGCACCACCTTGATTTAAACAGTTTCAGCACGCTTCTCGCGATCAGCGGTAACGAAGCTTATAACGCGCTTGTCTCAACCGACCTTGCGCCCGAGTTAGGAAGGGCCGCAATTTTCCAAGTCAATGCGCGCGGGAAGGACGACGACGACCGGCGGGCGATGTCTTATACGCTCCAAGGGCGGACATTTTTGCATTCCGCAGCGCCGTTAGATGATCTCCTTCGCCGGCATTATGAGGGATGGACATTCAACGCCACAAAAATTACGGACGATTACACTGTTGAGGCCTTTGAAGAAGATCGTGATCCGAAGGCTGAAATCATCATGGTACAGAGAAAAGGTGCGCCCCTTTTTGCGAGTTCTGATGCGCCCATTTCGCCAATGGTCGGAGACACAGTCATGACCTACGCACCGCCCAAACCAATCCTCGAACCAGTTGATGAACCCGCTGAAGACATCTCGCCCGAAGCCGTAACGACATAACGCGCGTTAGCGTTCTATTTACTATTCAGATACTTGAATTCGGACTTCATAAAGCATTTTGCTCGTTAACCGTGTGGCGATCATTTTCGCCAATACTTGTTAACATGCTCAACCAAAGACGCATCGGACAGGCGCGCCCACGCCTTATAGCGACGCAAAGCGCTGAAATTGCTAAACACAGCGCCGTTCGGCGCGCGGCCAATCAGTCCGCAGCGAACGCAAAGCGAGACGCACAAGCCCGCATCGAGGAAGCGCGCCTCGGCCTTTTGCGAATGATGCACCACGAGCTACGCACGCCGCTCAACGCCATTGTTGGGTTTAGCGAAATGCTGGCGAAGCCCGCTGTCTATAAAATCAGCGATGAACAACGCGCGTCCTACGCCGCTTTTATCTTGGAATCCGCTGATGCGGTTCGTGCTGGCGTCGACGCCTTGCTGAGAGCCGTCGAAGCGAGCGCCGGTGCGTTGTCGCCGGAATGCCAGATGGCGGACCTCAATGCTATTCTAAAAGCCGCCGTTGACGAGGTCGCGACGGCGTCCGAATTGGCCGGCGTCGCCGTCGTCATCAAGCCGCCAACCACAGAGCTGGAAGCGTCGGTCGACGCCGATGCGCTTCGTGAAGCACTCGCCCTTATTCTTCGAAACGCCATTGAGAATTCAGACCCAGGGAGTCGTGTCTTGGCGAGGGTCGCTGAAGATTTTGACGGCGCGCTGGAAATCGCCGTGCGCGATTTTGGTCTTGGTTACTCGGAAGAAGAGGCGAAAGCCGCGCTCGATGCGATCTCTTTTGGCGCGCCAGCACCAGCGCGTGGCGGCCTTAAGCTGTCAATTGCGAAAGCGTTAATTCAATTACAAGGCGGCGTCCTCACACTCTCTGCGAAACCAGGTCACGGTGCTCTCGTGCGCCTTGTCCTCGGGCGTGAATGATATGTGGTCACCCGCATGTGGGTGGTCTCAAAAGCCGGAAAACTTTGATCCGTGGGGTGAGCAAGCGTCGCCACATGAGTAAGCGAGGAACGTGATGTCGTCAGCTTTACCCCAACAGCGCCCAGTCGCCGAAAAACCAAATGCAGCTGCGCCACAACGAAAGTCATCAAGCGAACACCCCGCGCGCAAGATGCGCCTCGGGTCGGTTGTGACGGTTAGCGGCGGCAAAACCCTAATCATGCTCGACCAACCGCCGAGCGATGGGCCGCGCCCGCGCTCTCCGCAGTTCGGCGCCGTTATCAGCGTGGATGTGGGCCAAAGCGCCGCGTTAGGGTTGGTCTCTGAGATGACATCGCCGTCGCCGCTCGATGACGAGCATGGCGCGCCCCTACGTCTGATCGAACTCGAACTCATCGGCGA
>JBCCTV010000064.1:0-14185 GCA_039197915.1 Pseudomonadota bacterium
CAGTGGCCGGAGGTTTGCAAAAACCTGCAGTTCCTGACGAAGTCTCAAGAGACCTGCCTCGGGACGCGGCCCTCCGCCATCCCATTTGGGACCGCCAACGGCGCCTAGGAAGATCCCGTCAGCATTTCTACAAGCGTTGAGTGTTTCATCAGGTAACGGATCGCCGTGGGCGTCAATCGCGGCGCCCCCAAACGAAAATTCATTGATGGCGACTTCAAGCCCTCTGATTTTTGCAGCGGCGTTTAAGACTTCGCGGGCTGCGTTTGCGACTTCGGGGCCAATACCGTCACCGGGCAGAAAAACGATACGTTTCATGAGGACCGTCCGGCTTCAAATGACGCGATAGCCTGTTCCTGATTAAGCAAATGGCCGAGTGGATCAACACCATCAAGAAGGCAACGCCTTGCAAAAGGCTCCACTTTAAAGGCAGCGCGCATCTCTGAAAACAAAACTTCATTCGCTTCAAGATCAATTGTCACGGCCGCACCTGGTTGCGCCAATAATGCTCTATGGGTTTTCTCATCAACCTCTACCGGCAGCAGGCCATTTTTCAGAGAATTACTGGTGAATATATCTGCGATGTCAGAACTGATAACCGCGCGGAACCCGAAATCAAGCAACGCCCACGGAGCATGCTCCCGAGAAGACCCGCAAGCGAAGTTCGAGCCCGCCACCAGAATTTGATGGGTTGACGGATCAACGCCATTGAGCGGACTTGAGTTGCGCGGAGCGCCATTTTGATCGTACCGCCAATCATAGAAGGCTGATGCGCCCAAGCCTTCGCGTGTGGTTGTTGTTAAGAAACGCGCGGGTATGATCTGGTCGGTATCAATATCGGATTGGGGCAAAACGACAGTACGCGATGTCAGTATCGTGAACGGTTCAAAGCTCATCAGCGGTCTCTTTGAAAAAGCTGCGTGGGTCGGCAATAACGCCTGCCAAGGCGGAGGCCGCGGCCGTTTCCGGAGAGGCGAGCACCGTCCGCACGCCTTTTCCCTGGCGACCTTTGAAATTGCGGTTTGACGTGGACACGACGAGTTCGCCAGGCTCACCGCGATCGCCATTCATCGCAATGCACATTGAACAGCCGGGCTCTCGCCATTCCGCGCCTGCGTCAACAAAAACCTGGTCGAGCCCC
Organism: Pseudomonadota bacterium; assembly: GCA_039197915.1. GTDB lineage: Bacteria > Pseudomonadota > Alphaproteobacteria > Caulobacterales > Parvularculaceae > JAJFFW01. The sequence continues at coordinate 1,139 of JBCCTV010000064.1, forward strand.
TCGGCCTCGGCCTCTTTCTTTATCTGTTCAGACCCTGGGGCGACCAACATCTTAACATGGGGCGCGATCTTCCGTGTCCTCATGATTTCGGCCGCCGCCCTTAAATCCGATAGCCGTGAATTGGTGCAACTACCGATGAAGACCCGGTCAACTTTGGTTTCCTTGAACGCATCGCCGGGCTCGAACCCCATATAGGCAGCCGCTTCGCGCTCTGTTTCTCCATTAAGGGTCGGGTGCGCACTATCTACAGGCGCCGCAGCGTCCGGGGAAACGCCAAAGGTGATCATTGGACGGAGGGACGATGCGTCTATGACGACTTCTTTGTCGAATTCCGCACCGTCATCGGTCGGCAGCGAACGCCAATATTTCAGCGCTTGCGCCCATGCCTCACCCTTTGGCGCTCTATCCCGCCCGTCAAGCCAAGCAAATGTCGTTTCGTCTGGCGCAACGAGGCCAACCCGGGCTCCCGCCTCTATGGACATATTGCACAGTGTCAGCCGACCTTCCATTGAAAGCGCTTCGACTGCCGGACCAGCGAATTCGATCGCGTAGCCCTGCCCACCGTCAGCGCCGACTGCCGCAATCATTGCAAGCGCCATATCCTTAGCGGAAACGCCGGGCCCAAGCGCACCGTCGAACCGTACACGCATGGTTTTTGATTTTCGCTGTAGAAGACATTGCGTCGCCAGCACATGGCCGACTTCTGTCGTGCCGATACCAAAAGCGAGAGCCCCGAACGCGCCATGGGTGGACGTATGGCTGTCTCCGCAGACGATCGTTTTTCCGGGCTGCGTCAGTCCCAGCTCCGGCCCGATGACATGCACTATACCGCGTCGAGGATCACCAAGACCAAAAAGCTCGATCCCGTGCGTCTCACAGTTCTTCTGAAGCGTCTCAACCTGGGCTTTCGCCTCCGGCGTTGCGAAGGGCAGCGCACCCGTTTCATCGGCGGGGAGCGTCGGCGTTGAGTGATCAAGCGTCGCAATTGTCAAATCGGGTCGGCGAACGCTTAAGCCCCGCTCGGCGAGAACCGCGAACGCTTGCGGCGATGTCACCTCGTGGATCAGCTGCAGGTCGATATAGAGAACAGCAGGGCTGTCTTCCGCCTCATCGACAACGCAGTGATCACGCCACAGCTTCTCGTAGAGTGTTAAAGGCTTTTCCGTCATTACACATACCTTTAAGCAGCGACGGTTTTTGATTGGGCGATGGCCTGGTTGACCGCAACGACAAAGGCGCCCACCGCAGCATGCGCCACATCGACTTCGCGTATCGTCCCCAGATACTCTTGGCCGTTAAGCTCGACAAGTGATTCCGCCCGCACAATGCCATTCTCACTGTCGGCTGCGTGCTTGATATCGAGCGTCAGTATACGGCCTTCAAATCCAGTTATTGCACAAACCGCATTGAAAGCGGCGTCAAACGGCCCCTCACCTTCGCACGTTACAGACTGGCGTTGGCCATTTTCATGCTCCATGGCAATACGGGCATATGAGAACGTATCGTCTTCAAGCTCGTAACGCAGGTCGACGCGGCGCATCCGCCAAGGACCGGAACGGCCCGGGCGCTCATTAGACCCGGTTACCAGGCGGACAACGTCACTATCGGTGACCTCTCTTTGGGCGTCGGCGAGCGACTTAAACTTTATGAAAAGCTCATCAAGCCGCTCTGGCGTAACGCTTAACTCAAGTCCCTCGATGCGCGCGCGCAAAGCGTGCTTGCCGGAGTGTTTTCCGAGCACGATCGAGTTCGATGGCATACCGACTGTTTCAGCATCCATAATTTCATAGGTGCGCTTATCAGCAAGAACGCCATGCTGGTGGATTCCCGCTTCATGGGCGAATGCATTTTTGCCGACAATGGCTTTGTTGCGGGGTATTGCGTTATGGGTCACACGCGAAAGGGTCGTCGCCGCCGGATAGATTTTCGTCGTATCGATCTGCGTCTCTAACCCAAAGTAATCTTTACGCGTATGGAGCGCCATCACCGCTTCTTCCATCGAACAGTTCCCAGCGCGCTCACCGATCCCGTTGACGGCGCACTCAATCTGCCGGGCGCCGGCACGCACAGCCGCAAGACTGTTAGCGACCGCCATACCAAGGTCGTCATGACAATGGGTACTGAAGACCACGTTTTCAGAGCCAGGCGTTTCACGAATAAGATATGAAAACAAATCAAAAATCTCATCCGGGGTCGTATAGCCAACAGTATCCGGAATATTCAGGGTCGTGGCCCCAGCTTTGATGGCGACCGTTAGGACTTCGACAAGAAATTCCCGCTCTGTACGGATCGCGTCTTCGGGCGAAAACTCGACATCGTCGCTTAACGAGCAAGCGAGCGAAACTAAGTCGTCAACACGGGCGAGAATTTCCTCGCGCGTCATTTTAAGTTTCGCGGTTCGGTGTATTGGGCTCGTACCAATGAAAGTATGGATACGTTTTTTCGCCGCCGGCTCCAAAGCCTTCGCCGCCGCCTCGATGTCGCGTTCCGTCAACCGGGCTAAAGAACAGATCCGTGGGCCATCAATTTCTCTGGCGACCGCGTTAACCGCTTCAAAGTCGCCCGGCGAGGCCGCTGCAAACCCCGCTTCGATGATATCGACATTTAAGTCTTGCAGCGCATTGGCCATCTTCAATTTGGCCTCGACCGCCATTGAAAAGCCAGGCGCTTGTTCGCCGTCCCGCAGGGTCGTGTCAAAAATTCGGACGTGATCAGACGACATAACCCACTCCATCGCCTGAATTATTCACGCTGCGACCCAATGCACCACCGCTTAGAAGAAGCGCAACAACTCCTTTTAGTTGTGTATTTTGTTCAGCCATCGTCACTTCTCCTTTCTTTGTGCAAAAACTCAATTAATCAACTTCCACGCCACGACGGATGGACAACACGCCGGTGCGCGAAATCTCGATCAACCCTAGAGGCCGCATGAGATCGATAAACGCGTTAATCTTCTCGCGGCTGCCGGTGATTTCAAATACAAAGGACGTATGCGTTGTATCTAAAGCACGGGCACGAAAAATATCCGCAAGCCGCATCGCCTCAACACGTTGCTCCCCGTTTGATCGTATCTTGATCAAAGCAAGCTCACGCTCCAACGCGTCGGATTCCATGGTCACATCGATGACGCGACGCACAGGCACAAGACGTCCGAACTGCGCTTTTATTTGTTCAATTTTGTTCGGCGTTCCCTGCGTCACGATCGTAATCCGTGACCGGTTTTTTTCCACATCGGTTTCAGCGACCGTAAGACTTTCAATATTATACCCGCGCGCTGAAACAAGGCTGACCACACGCGCAAGCACGCCCGGCTCATTGTCGACAATGACAGCGATAATGCGTTCGCTTTCGACCTCTTCAGCCGCCGCGACAGGGTATACGGATTGAGACGCGCCAGACATTAAACAAGCGCGCGTCCCTCAGCGCCAATTTCTTCGCCAGTGACTTTCCCGCCGAGAAGCATATCGTTATGCGCCGCTCCCGAGGGAATCATGGGGAACACGTTTTCTTCTTTTGTTACCACACAATCGAACAGAACTGGCTGGTCCACTTCGACCATTTGCATAATTTTTTCGTCGAGTTCCGCTGGCGTTTCGGCACGCAGACCAACACCGCCATAGGCTTCGGCTAGCTTTACAAAATCTGGCAATGACGCGGAATAAGAGTGTGAATACCGACTGTCATGTAAAAGTTCCTGCCATTGCCGGACCATACCCAGATATTCATTGTTCAAGATAAAGATCTTAATCGGCAAACGGTGCTGTATCGCTGCTGAGAACTCCTGCATCGTCATCTGGACCGATGCATCGCCCGCGATATCGACAACCAGAGCGTCGGGAAACGCAACCTGCACGCCCAGAGCTGCCGGTAGCCCATACCCCATAGTGCCCAATCCGCCAGACGTCATCCACCGGTTCGGCTCTTCAAAATGGAAATGCTGCGCCGCCCACATCTGGTGCTGACCAACCTCAGTTGTGACGTATACGTCGCGGTCTTTCGTCAACTGGTATAGCCGTTCAATCGCATATTGCGGCTTGATGAAGTCGCCCGAGTTGTCATAGGCAAATGAATTTCGGCCGCGCCACTGGTCAATCTGACCGAACCATTCGTTTAACCGAGACTTATTATACGGATGTTTCTCGTTGGCCTTTGTCCATCCATCGAGCAGAGCCTCGAGCAACTTTCCAGCATCGCCAACAATTTTTACATCAACGGCAACATTTTTATCGATCGAGGACGGATCAATATCCAAATGGATTTTTCTGGAGTTAGGCGAGAACGCATCCAAGCGACCGGTTACGCGATCGTCAAAACGCGCGCCGACGCAGATCATGAGATCGCAGTCATGCATGGCGTTGTTCGCTTCAAAACTACCGTGCATGCCAAGCATGCCGAGCCATTGCGAATCGGAAGCCGGGAAAGCCCCCAATCCCATCAACGTCGACGTCACTGGAAAGCCAGTTGCTTTCGCCAGCGCACGCAACGTTGTTGAAGCCGCGGGCCCCGCGTTGATGACGCCGCCGCCAGTGTAAAAGACTGGCCGCTTTGCTTTGCGCATCATTTCGATAGCGACAGCGACGCCTCTCTCATCAACCGGCCGCGGCGCTATCGTTGATCTCTTAGCGGCAGCGCTTTTCGTGACGTAGGCCGCCTCCTCAAATTGAACATCCTTCGGGATATCAATCAGAACGGGACCAGGCCGACCCTCCGTCGAAACATGAAAGGCTTCGTGCACGATCGTCGGCAAGCGCTCAGCAGAGGGAACAAGATAATTATGTTTCGTACACTGCCGGGTAATGCCAACGGTGTCGCATTCCTGGAAGGCGTCAGTGCCGATGAGCGGTCTCGCCACCTGCCCGGTGATGCAAACAATAGGGATTGAGTCCATTAACGCGTCGGTTAATCCGGTCACAGCGTTTGTGGCGCCCGGGCCCGACGTTACGAGCACAACGCCTGGCTTACCAGACGCGCGAGCATAACCCTCGGCTGCATGCACAGCCCCTTGTTCATGCCGCATCAAGATATGGCGAATTTTACTCCGTGAGAAAATTGCGTCGTAAATCGGAAGGACAGCGCCGCCGGGATAGCCAAAAATCACCTCGACGCCTTGCTCTTCCAGAGCGTCAAGCAATAACTCCGCGCCCGGCTTAATTGCGCTCGCAGATTTTTTTGATCCGGTGGTCAACGGTTGCGCTGTCATAGCGATCAGCCCTCTTTTGTATTCGCGCCTGCTTTTAACCAGGACATCATATCGCGCAGTTCTTTGCCTGTTTTCTCAATCGGATGGTCCAGGTCCGCTTCGAGCATCTTGTCGTAACGCGCCTTGCCAGCCTGGTTCTCGATGATCCAATCGTGGGCGAACTGGCCCGATTGAATGTCTTTGAGAACATCGCGCATACGTTGTCTCGTCTCATCGTTAATAACCCGTGGACCGGATACCAGATCGCCATATTTCGCGGTCTCAGAGATGAATTCGTGCATCTTTGCAAGCCCGCCTTCATAGAGCAGGTCAACGATCAATTTTAATTCGTGCAGACACTCATAATAAGCGATTTCCGGCGCGTAGCCGGCTTCCGTTAGGGTTTCGAAACCAGCGAGAACAAGCTCAGTCGCGCCGCCGCACAAAACCGCTTGTTCGCCAAACAGGTCTGTTTCGGTTTCTTCACGGAAGGTGGTTTCTAGCGCGCCGGCCGCCGTGCCGCCGATCAAATGGGCATAAGACATCGCCCGATCTCGGGCTTTGCCGGTCGCGTCCTGGTGCACGGCAAAAAGGCATGGAACGCCGCGGCCGCGTTCATATTCACGGCGCACGAGATCGCCTGGACCTTTCGGGGCCACCATAATGACATCGACATTCGCCGGCGCTTTAACACGCCCGTATAAAACTGAAAATCCGTGGGCGAAGGAAAGGGCGTCGCCATCTTTCAAACCAGGCGCGATCTCTTCTTTAAAGAGCGCTTCATGGGTCATATCCGGCGTTAGGAGCGCGACGACATTCGCTGCTTCAACGGCTTCGCGGACGCTCGCCGTGGCGAGGCCATCATCCTTCGCCTGCCCCGCTCCCTTGCCGCCAGGACGAACGCCAACGACTACGTCGCAGCCCGAATTATGCAGGTTCAACGCATGGGCCCGGCCTTGGCTGCCATAGCCTATAACCGCGACTTTTCCTTCTTTTAAGACCGCGGGGTTTGCGTCGTTATCGGTGTAGACTTTCATTGCGAACTTCCCTTATTCCTTTTAATTCGTAGGCAAATCAGTTGTAACAGCGCCGCGCGCCGCTGAAGAAACGAGCCGGGCATACTTGTCAAAAGCGCCGCCCATCCGACGCAGCGGTTTCGGTTTGAACGCAGCTTTCCTGGCTTCCCAATCGATATCAGCGTCTATCCGCCTGGCGTCGGCGTCGATCAGCAATGTGTCGCCGTCTTCAATCAAGGCGATTGGACCGCCGGTGGCCGCTTCCGGCGCAATATGGCCGATCACGAAACCATGGGAAGCGCCGGAAAAACGACCGTCCGTTAAGAGAGCGACTTTACCAGCGAGCCCTTGGCCAGCGACGGCGGCGGTCACAGCCAACATCTCGCGCATGCCAGGGCCGCCTTTTGGCCCTTCATAGCGAATAACAATAATGTCGCCCGCAACGATTTCGTTATTGAGGACGGCGTTCAATGCGGTTTCTTCATTTTCAAACACCCGCGCAACGCCCTCGAATGAACCGTCAGCATACCCAGCGGTTTTGAGGACTGCGCCTTCTGGCGCAACGGTTCCGTAAAGGACGCGTAGTCCACCGGTCTCTTTTACTGGGTCGCTTACTGATTTGATGACTTCCTGGCCTGGCTTCTCAACGGCTTTATCGAATTCCTGGAACAGGCTTTCACCGGTCACCGTTGGCGCATCAGTTAGCTTTCCGGCCTCCGCGAGGCGCTTGCCGAATAAGCGCATGCCACCGGCCGTGTGCATGTCGCGCGCAAGGAAGCGGCCGCCAGGCTTTAGGTCCGTTATAACGGGCGTCGACCGGGAGAGTTCGTCAAAAACATCGATCGAAAACGGGCGCTTCGCCTCTGCGGCGATGGCCGCCAGATGGAGCACAGCATTGGTTGAACCGCCGCTCGCAACGACGGCGGTCGCAGCATTTCGCAGCGCCGCTTCGGTGATAAACGTGCGCGCCGTTTCTCCTCGTTTTGCGAGGTCAGCGACAATCCGACCGCAACGCTCAGCCTCTGCCGCCTTGTTGTCATGAACTGCCGGCGGGTCGCCTGCGCCCATTGGCGCGATTCCTAAGAAAGCGAGCGCCGTCGCCATTGTATTGGCCGTGAATTGCCCGCCGCATGCGCCGGCGCCTGGACATGCCGTTTTCTCAATTTCGAGGAGTTCGTCGTCGGAGATATCGCCTCTGGCGTGCGCGCCAACCGCTTCGAAAACGTCCTGGATGGACACATCCTTGCCGTTGTGAACGCCCGGCATAATCGTTCCGCCATAGAAAATAACGCCCGGAATATCCATCCGCGCAAGCGCCATGGCCGCGCCCGGCAGGGTTTTATCGCAACCAACTAGGATTATCGCAGCGTCTAAGGCGTGGCCGCGCACGGCGATCTCGATCGAGTCGGCGATGACTTCCCGGGAGATGAGAGACGCGGCCATCCCTTCGGTGCCCATCGTGATGCCATCTGAGATCACGATCGTGTTGAAATCAATCGGCGTCGCGCCACCATCGCGTACGCCCTGGCGAACAGGCTCGGCCAGCGCGTCCAAATGCATATTGCACGGTGTGATCGTGGCCCAGGTGTTGACCACCGCGATCATATTGCCGGCGAAATTTTTCTCGTCATAGCCGGCGCCACGCAGCATGGCTCTCGCTGGAGCTTTAGCAGCCCCCTTCGTGATGGCGTCGGATCGTTTTGTCTTCAATTCTACCATGTCTTCGGTTCGTATTTTCGCATGAGACCAAGCCAAATCCCGTAATCCAGCCAAGTCTGTAATAAAGAAAAACCCGCCTTCCTATCGGGAAGCGGGCGACTTTGACGAATTGCTGTTGATTTAGCCAGCCGTCAGCGCGCCCTCCCCACCACGAGGAGGCTCACAAGGACGAGAAGGTCAAGAATGCTACGGATCATTCCGCTAATCCTTTAGCCAGCGAGGTGAATAAACGCCCCTTTTTCCCATAAGGCAACCCGCGTGCGCGAATATTTTACGGCCTGATGCTGCGCAACGAGGGGACCTCGCTTCTCGCCCCAAAAAAAGAGAGTTTTGACGGGCGTGCGCCGCAGCGTTCTAAGTAGACGGTCTCACACCTTCAGCCCGGGGCAAAAAAGCAAGTCGCTCTTTACGTGCCGCCGCTGCCGCATTTATTTCTTACCGGTATGAAGAACGAACCCATTCACGTCATCGGCGCTGGGCTTGCGGGCTCTGAAGCCGCGTTCGTCGCCGCCGAAGCCGGCGCAACCGTTGTCATCCACGAAATGCGCCCGGTGCGAAGCACGGACGCCCATCAGACGGATAAATGCGCCGAGCTTGTCTGTTCAAACTCATTCCGATCCGACGATGCGACCGCCAACGCGGTCGGCCTCTTACACGAAGAAATGCGTCGTGCGGGCTCCCTCATTATGCGATGCGCCGACGCTGCCCAAGTCCCGGCTGGCGGTGCGCTCGCCGTCGATCGCGACCGTTTTGCGGACGCCGTAACCGCAGCTTTGACAGCGCATCCGCGCATTGAAATCCTTCGTGAAGAAATCAAAGGCCCGCCAAACGATGATTGGAATAATGTCATTATCGCAACCGGGCCGTTGACCGGTGCGGCGCTAGCCGAGGCTATCCGTTCACTTACCGGCAGCGACGCCCTCGCCTTTTTCGATGCGATCGCGCCGATCGTTTACACAGAGAGCATTAATTTCGATATAGCCTGGTTTCAGTCGCGCTACGACAAAAAGGGACCCGGCGGCGACGGCGCGGACTACATCAATTGTCCGCTGGACGAAGATCAGTACCACGCTTTTATTGATGCGCTGCTTGAGGGTGATAAGGCGGACTTCAAAGAATGGGAAGCCTCAACGCCTTACTTTGAAGCATGCCTCCCGATTGAGGTTATGGCGGCGCGGGGCGTTGATACGCTGCGTTTCGGACCGATGAAGCCCGTTGGCCTAACGGACCCGCGCACCGGCAAACGACCCCATGCCGTTGTGCAGCTGCGCCAGGACAATATGCTTGGCACACTGTACAATATGGTCGGCTTCCAGACGAAATTAAAATATGGCGCACAAAAAGACATTTTGCGCATGATACCCGGACTTGAAAAGGCTGAGTTCGCGCGCCTCGGCGGCATACACCGCAATACCTTCATCAACGCGCCCCAATTGCTCGATAGCGCATTGCGGCTTTGCAAAAGACCCCAATGGCGTTTTGCCGGCCAGATTACCGGTGTCGAAGGCTACTTGGAAAGCGCTGCCATTGGCCACCTCGCCGGTCGGTTTGCCGCCGCTGACGCATGCGGGGTCACAGCGACCCTACCGCCACGGGCGACCGCCTTTGGCGCGCTGCTCGCCCATATCACCGGCGGGCATCTGAGCGACGCCCATGGCGCCAAAGGCGCCTTTCAACCCATGAACGTGAACTTTGGTCTTTTTCCTGAGATTGCAGCGCCTAAGCTCGATAGCGATGGCAAACGCTTAAAGGGCAAGGAGAAAGGCCGGGCCAAGAAGCGCGCCCTTTGCCAGCGCGCACTGAATGAGGTTGATGCGTGGTTAGGGAACGCGAGCGCCGAAACAGCTGCATAAGCCGCAGATCCGTTTTCAACTTTAATCATTACACAAATAATTTTTATGCGCTGGCGAATGTCTGTAAAGCCAATAGATACACATTCGTGCCTATTTCAATTCCACAATGAGATCTTTCGCATCAATGCGGTCACCCACCTCAACGCAGACGCGCGCGACCACGCCGTCGGTCTCAGCGGCGACTTTCACTTCCATTTTCATCGCTTCTAAGATTGCGAGGGTCTCGCCAGCCGAAATGCGTGCGCCTTCCCGCGCCCATACCTCGCTGACAGCGCCAGGCATTGGCGATCCGATTGACTTCGCGTCGCCAGGTCGCGCCTTATCGCGGGAAGCGCGTTTATCTTCACGCGTCTTATCGTGAACCCGCAACGTGCGGGGCTGCCCGTTGAGCGAAAAGAAAACCCGCACGTCGCCATTATCATCGGGTTCCGAAACTGATTGGCACTGAATAACCAGCGTCTTCCCGGGCTCCAGTTCGACGGAAAGCTCTTTGCCTTCAGCTAGCCCATAAAAAAACTGATCCGTGGGCAAAACGCTTAGATCGCCGTAAACTGATGTTTTTTCCGAAAATGATTCAAAGACCTTTGGATAGAGTAGCCAAGATGCGAGATCGTTGTCACTGACGGGCTCCCCTGTTTTACTCTCTGCTTCGCTTCTCGCGCTTTCCAGGTCGATCGGGTCTTTCATTGCACCTGGACGCGTCGTGATTGGGGCCTCCCCTTTCAGCACTTTCTTCTGCAACGCTTCGGGAAACCCTCCGGTCGGCTGGCCGAGGTCGCCGCGGAAAAACGACACAACCGATTCTGGAAAGGCAATCTCCGTATCAGGATCTTCGACCATTTCAGCGGTCAAGCCTTGGGTGACCATTGCCAACGCCATATCCCCCACCACTTTGGAGCTTGGCGTGACTTTAACAATGTTGCCAAACAACGTGTTCACCCGAGCATAGGCGTTCGCCACATCATGCCAGCGCTCGCCGACGATCCCGAGCGACCGCGCCTGTTCGCGTAAGTTTGTGAATTGCCCACCGGGCATCGCGTGCAAATAAACCTCTGAAGCGCCGGAACGCACGTCACTTTCAAAGGCGGCATAAAGCGCTCGCACGCTTTCCCAATATGTCGAAAGATCGCGGATGGCGCCTTCGTCAAGCCCGGTATCGCGTGGTCCGTCTTTCAGTGCAGCAACAATCGAGCCGAGGGGCGGCTGCGCCGTCAAACCGCTCAATGCGTCCATTGCAGCGTCAACGGCGTCCGCGCCAGCCTCCACCGCCGCCAGAACCGCTGCCGATGACGCGCCACTCGTATCATGGGTGTGGAAATGAATAGGCAACTTCGTTTCGGATTTTATAGCTGAAACGAGATCGCGCGCCGCCGACGGTTTGCACACACCCGCCATATCTTTGATAGAGAGAAAATGGGCGCCATGCTGCTCCAGGTCCCGCGCCATTTTAACGTAGTAATCGAGCGTGAATTTCTTCTCATCCGGACTCGTCATATCGCCCGAATAGCAAATCGCAGCCTCGCACACCGCGCCCGTCTTGAGCACTGCATCCATCGCCACATACATGTTTTCCGTCCAGTTGAGCGAATCAAAGACACGGAAAATATCGATACCCTCTGCGGCGGCGCGTTCAACAAAAAACTCGACGACATTGTCCGGATAGTTCGTATACCCAACGGCGTTCGACGCGCGCAGCAGCATTTGTAAGGGGATGTTTGGCGCGGCCTCACGCAACACTTTTAGCCGGCGCCATGGACATTCGCTCAAAAACCGCATGGCGACGTCAAAAGTCGCGCCACCCCAGCATTCAAGAGAAAAGAGTTCCGGCATGCGCTGGGCGTAATGGGGCGCGGCCTGGGCCATGTCGTAGGTGCGCATACGCGTCGCCAAGAGCGACTGGTGGGCGTCGCGCATCGTCGTATCGGTGATAAATGTTCGCTGCTCGCTGCGCACCCATTGGGCGAAGCCGGCGGGCCCAAGCTCCAGCAATTTATCACGCAAACCAGGCGGCGGCTTCTCGCCCCTAATATCTGGCAAATGCGGCTCGACGTGCCGTGCGGGTTCCGCGCGGCCTTCAACCTCGGGGTTCCCGTTTACAATCACCTCGCCAAGGAACCGCAATAGTTTTGTCGCCCTATCGCGGCGCGGTTTGAAATCAAACAGGTCTGGCGTCTGATCAATAAAACCGGTTGTATATTCGTTCGCTTGAAATTTCGGATGATTGACGACGTTTTGGAGGAAAGCGAGGTTCGTCGCAACGCCACGTATACGGAATTCGCCGAGCGCGCGGGACATACGCGCGATTGCTTCCTCCGCGGACGGCGCCCAGGCGGTGACTTTTTCTAAGAGCGAATCGTAAAAACCAGAGACTTGGGCGCCGGCGTAAGCGGTGCCGCCGTCCAAGCGAATGCCGAACCCGGTAGCGCCGCGATAAGCTACAATTCGCCCGTAGTCAGGCGTGAAGTTTTCTTCCGGATTTTCCGTCGTGACACGACACTGGATGGCGTTTCCGTTAATGCGTATCTCGTCTTGCGGGGGAACACCGAGTTCTGCATCACCAATGGCCGCGCCGGCCGCTACCCGGATTTGGGCTTTGACGATATCAATGCCCGTGATTTCCTCAGTGACGGTATGCTCAACTTGGATCCTTGGATTGACCTCGATGAAATAAAATTCATCGGTATCCGCGTCCATGAGGAATTCGACCGTACCCGCATTATTATAGCCGACAGACTTGCCGATTGCCAGCGCATATCCGCAAAGCTCTTCGCGTTTTTCAGGCGTGATATAGGGGGCTGGCGCCCTCTCAACGACTTTTTGGTGTCGTCTTTGTACCGAGCAATCGCGCTCAAACAAATGCACCAAACCGCCATGGCTGTCGCCCAGAAGCTGGACTTCCACATGGCGGGCGTTCCGCACAAGCTTCTCTAAAAATACGTCGTCTTTACCAAAGGCCGATTGCGCTTCGGCCCGCCCGGCGCGAACGGCGTCAATAAGCGTAGCCTCATCGTCAATGGCGCGCATACCGCGCCCGCCCCCGCCCCAGCTCGCCTTCAACATCACCGGCAGCCCAATTTTACGGGCGGCGTCTAGGATTGCCGCTTCGTCAGCGGGAAGCGCGCCGCTTGCCGGAACAACGGGGGCGCCCGCTTTCACAGCGGCGTTGCGCGCCGAAATCTTGTCGCCAAAGGCGCGCATGATGCTAGGCGAAGGCCCAATGAACGTTAGTCCGACTTCGGCGCACCGTTCCGCAAATTCTGGATTCTCAGATAGGAAACCA
>JBCCTV010000065.1:0-14043 GCA_039197915.1 Pseudomonadota bacterium
CTTCAAACGGCGCTGAATGGCGCCTTAGGGTTTGACTTAAGGGAAAACCGGTGAGCCTCGCGCCAAGCGGTGTCGGCGCATCGTTTCCGCCAGAGCAATGTCGCATCACTCTGAACCGCGTCATTGCTTTAAATTACTGTTTTGTTGCGTTTTCTTGGCGCCCAACCGGCGTCTAATAAGCCAGAAAACGCTCCATTGGAGGAGAGACCCCTATGGCGACCATCGCCCTTGTCGATGACGATCAAAATATTCTCACATCCGTTTCGATCGCCCTTGAAGCGGAGGGCCATAAGGTAACGACGTTTGAGGACGGTTCGGCGGCGCTCGAGGCGATTTCGTCGACTGCGCCGGATCTGGTCGTCAGCGACATCAAAATGCCGACCATGGATGGCATGGAGCTTTTGCGCCGTATCCGCCAGACCTCTGATTTGCCGTTGATTTTCCTCACTTCAAAAGACGAAGAGATCGACGAGGTTCTCGGACTGACGATGGGGGCCGACGATTACATAAAAAAGCCGTTTTCCCAGCGTCTCCTGCTTGAACGCATTAAGGCGGTCTTGCGCCGCCGGCAAAGCGCGCCGTCGCCCACGCCGGAGGAAGAAAAGAAAATCATCCGGCGCGGTCGCTTGACGCTCGATCCGATGCGGCACGCGTGCCTTTGGGACGAGCAACCGGTGACGCTGACTGTGACGGAGTTTTTGATCCTGGAGGCGCTGGCCCAACGGCCCGGATTTGTGAAAAGCCGCGATCAATTGATGGACGCCGCCTATGACGACCAGGTCTATGTGGACGACCGAACGATCGATAGCCATATCAAACGCATCCGCAAGAAATTCAGGGTGTCTGATAAGGAATTTGACGCCATCGAGACGCTTTACGGCGTCGGCTACAAATATAACGAAGCGTAGGGCCGCGGAAGGCTACCGGTCTGATTATTAAGCGCCTTTTGACGGCGCTTGCGTGAAAGGCGATCAGAAGGCGTGCGGGGCGACGACCACGATGACGAGACCGTCAGTAGAGATGGCGGCGTAAGAGGCGGCGGAGATGGCGCTGCCGGTGGCGACGCACCCCTCCGCGCGCGTGAAATCCAGCAAAAACAAGGCTCGGCTCTCCGGTCCAGACACGGCGGCGCAAAGTCGTCCTCAAAATCCGGTCGTTCAAAAGCGGATTCAGCAAAAGCACGGCGCCGCTTTCCTTTTCCGCGGCGCGGGCTCGTTTATTCGCGCCTGACGGGCTCCATAATCGTTGCGAATTTGATCGGGCTCCTTGTTCTCCTGGTGAGCTCATTGACGATCACCGCCCAGCGCGAAGCCCTGATTGAGGCGAAGAAGATTGGCGTGCGCGGGCAGGCGCAGATTATCGCTGAGCTTCTGGGCCAGATTGCGATCGTTGAGACCGATTGCTCTCCGCGCGGCGTCTATGAAGGGCCGTCGCCGATTTGTCCGCTGGCCTTGAGCAACACGGACATCAACCGCATTTTTACGCGGGTCTGGGATTCCTTTGAGGGCAGGGTGCGGATATTCGATGCGCCCGATTTTTCTGGCGCGCCGCCGGTAACGGACGCGCGGGAACTCTTGATCGACGACGTCACCTTGCGCGCCGATACGATTGAAGCCCAGGACCTTGGGGCGCTTGGCCCGTATGATATCAGGGCGCGAATTTCCGCCGCCTACGAGACAGCCTCATCCTGGGCGTCGAGCGCCTGGCCCGGCGGCTTCCGGCAACGCGCCGCCGCGCGCAGCCTAGAAGCTGAGCTCAACGAAGCGATTTTCACCCCGCGCGATGCGGCGGAGCGCGGCGCGTCTTCTGTCCGGCTAAACGAAGACGGCGAGCTTGTCGTTTCCGTATCGATACCAATCCGCCGGGTACAGGCGATCTACGGGATTGTGACGGCTGAAATCGGCGGGGTCGATGCGCTGGTCGCGAAATCGCGTCTGTCTATTTTACCGTTTTTCGGGCTGGCCTGCGTGGTCTCGATAATCTCCTCAGGCTTCCTCGCCGCCCGGATCGCAGAACCCATCCGCGAGCTTGCAACGGCGGCCGATAAAGTCCGCGAAGGCGTATCGGCTGGGAAAGCGCGGATCCCGGATTTCCTGCGCAGGCGCGACGAAATTGGGGAATTGTCCCTATCGCTCAAGACTATGACCCAGGCGATCGTGCAACGGATCGAGGCGATCGAGAGCTTTGCCGCAGACGTCGCCCATGAGCTAAAAAATCCGCTGACATCGATCCGCTCCGCTACTGAAACGCTGACGATCGCCAAGGATGACGCCGCCAAAGCGAAACTCTTAGGGGTTATCCAAAATGACGTGGCCCGCATGGATCGCCTGATCACGGACATCTCCAATGCGTCCCGCCTCGACGCAGAGCTCGCCCGCGAGGCGCGCGAACCGGTAGATTTGACAAAGCTCGTCGCCGATATCGCGAATGTTTACGAGACGATGCAATCGAAAGACGGCGTTACGATTTCGCTCCAGGAAAGTCCGCCAAGCGCCTTCACTTTTGGCAATCCTTCAGCCCTCGGCCAGGTCTTTCGCAATTTGATCGACAATGCGCGATCCTTTAGCGCCCGCGGCGGCGAGGTGCGCATCGGGCTCTCGCGCACCGTCTCGCCTAACGGGGCCCAGTGGCGTTTAATCGTCGATGACGATGGCCCCGGCGTGCCGGAAGACAGCAAAGAAAAGATCTTCCAACGCTTTTATACAAAGCGTCCGGCGGGCGCGTCGTTCGGCGATAATTCGGGCCTTGGCCTGGCGATTTCCCGCCAGATCGTCGCCGCGCACCAGGGGCGTATCTGGGTTGAAAACCGCGGTCGTGGGGATCAGCCCGAAGGCGCCCGGTTTATTGTGGACCTGCCAGCTGCCGGCTAAGCGCCCCCATGGTTCACCTTATGTTGTTCACCTTATATTGCTTTCGCGTCGACTGATTGGCGTTTATGTGGCGTATAACACCCTGTAGCGTAGTTTTCCGGGCACAGTTTTTCCGGACGTCGTGTTTTGGGTGATTGCCGGGTCGCGCCCCTTACTTGTGCGCGTTGTTTGGGCGCTTCGTATTAAGCCGATTGATCACGGGGCCTGAGCGACGCCCGCGGTTGATGCAAGAACGCCCGTTTGATCTGCGCTCAGCTTGATCTTTCAACTGGCGCTCTGCGTAGCGATTAACCATGTGAAAGCTTTCTCTCCCGTATTTTCAGGGCCGCGAAAGCGGCTTCGCGGGCGCAGCAGGAAACGCCGCATAAGCGCCTGACGAAGCCAAAGAAAGAAGTGACCCTATGGGCCCAAAGACCTTATTAACCGCAGGCTTGCTCATCGGCGCGATCGCCGGGGTTAGCGTTGGGGCCGGGTTTTCGCTCCTTAATAGCGACGGGTCGAACGTGTATGGAAACCCACAAGCCGGCGCCTCTCAAAAACCAGCGGCGCAGGGCCGGACCGCTCAAAACCCGAGAGCCCAAAATAATAGGGCGCAGAGCCGTGGCAATAATCGTGCGGGCGGCTTCCGCATGCGTCTGCCCGCGGTCTCGGTCGGGACAGTGAGCGACGGCGGCGTCAGCAACATCATTGAAACCATTGGCGAGGCGCGCGCCCTGCGCAGCGTCACCCTAGTAACGGAGACTGCAGGCGTTGTGGCGGCCTCGCCCTTGGCGCCGGGCTCGGTTGTAAAGAAAGGCGACGTCTTGCTTCAGCTGGACGATCGTGAACAACAAATCGAACTCTTGCGCGCCCGGTCCCAATATCCAATCGCAAAATCAAATGCTGATCGGTACGCTGAACTTGAGAAGGACGAGGCGGCGTCTGCGCTTGAGGCGGAGCAAGCCTACAACGCCTTTAAAATCGCTGAAGCGGACTTGCGCGCGGCTGAACTTGCGGTCAGTAGGCGGAAAGTTATCGCCCCCTTTGACGGCGTTGTCGGTTTGAGTGATATCGAGGCCGGCGACTTCGTCTCGGCGGCGGCCCCTGTTGTCACCCTTGATGACACCTCGTCGATGATTATCGCTTTCTTTATCCCCCAAGAAGCCGCAGGCAATGTCGCCCTCGGTCAGGCCGTCGAAGCGCGGTTATCGCCATCGGCTCGGGCAGTTTTTAGCGGCGTTGTTTCTGCTCGCGACAGCCGCGTTGATCTCGCCTCGCGCACCCTTGGCGTTGAGGCTCGGTTTGAAAACAAAAACGGCGCGCTTCTGCCCGGCGCGACCTACACCGTGACCACGAAATCCCAAGGCGCGCGGGGACTTGCTCTTTCCGGTTTAGCCATGCAGTGGGACCGATCTGGGCCTTATGTGTGGGCTTTGGACGCCGCCGGCGCCGTCGCCCGTGTTCCCGTCACGGTCCTTCAGCGTAATGATGAAGACGTCATTGTCGCTCCTGAAATTGCAAACGGCTTGGGCGTTGGCGACCGGATCATCGTCGAAGGATCGGACCGTATTCGACCAGGGATGGTCTTTGCGCAGTACGCCAACGAAGGAAATGGCCGCACGAACGGCTTCGGCGCGCCAAGATCCAGGCCAGACGGCTCCTCTCGTTCAGGGGATGCTGGCGCCCCCAAGCCTGGCCCCCCTAAGTCTGGTGTTCGGCCAGATGCATCGACCCCGTCGACCGGGCTTCCTGTTGGCGGCTCAAACCAAAACGGCCCGAATGAGCGTGGGGCGGCCGGTTCACGTCAATCGACAATAAGTCAGCGCACTCTCGGCCAAAGTGGCGCTAGCGGCGCCGGATCCATGGCGGGAGCGCTCAATTGAGCGACGAACGCGCCGGGGCAACGCCGAAAGGCGGGGCGGACGGGGCGACCCTCATGAAGACCGGCGGGGTCGCGCTTTTCATCCAGCGTCCCATTTTGTCAATGGTGATCAGCCTCCTGATCATATTGGCGGGGCTCGCGGCTCTCCTTGGCGTGGAGGTGCGCGAGCTGCCTGATGTCGATCAGCCAGTTGTAACGATCACCACCAATTATGATGGCGCGACGCCCGAAGCGATCGACGCTGAGGTGACCGCAACGGTCGAGAGCGGCGTCTCCCAGGTCGACGGCGTGCAGTCGATATCGTCAACCTCGCGTTTTGGCCGCAGTCGCGTCGTGGCCGAGTTTTCAACCTCCGTTGACATCAACATTGCAGCCACCGACGTGAAGAACGCGGTATCGTCCTTGGCGCGCCGGTTTCCAGACGGGGCGGAAGAGCCAGAAGTCGTCAAGGCGGATACTGAATCCGACCCGATCATGCGTCTTGCGGTGTCTACGGATGAAATCACTGACGACGAGCTAGCGCTTCTTATTGACGATATAGTTCTGCCGCGGTTGCAAACGGTAGATGGCGTGGCCCAAGCGTATGACTACGGCACCCGGCGCCGTGTCATCAGAGTGCGTCTTTTGCCGACGGCGCTTGCCGCACGTGGCCTTGATATTTCAGACGTCTCAAACGTTATTGCTGGCGCGACCCGCTCAACCCCGAGCGGCCGATTGCGTAACCAGTCCCAGGAAATATTAATTCGCGCAGAAGCGACTGTAAAAACGCCCGAGGCAGTGGGCGCACTTCGCCTCGGTCCGCGTACGACACTTTCAGATGTCGCCGTCGTCGAGTGGGGCTACGAGGATGCAACAACCACAGCGCGGGTAGACGGAAAGCCAGGCGTCGGCATCGGCATCTTGCGCCAGGCGCAGTCCAATACGGTCGCGGTCTCTGAGGGTGTGCGCGAGGCGGTGATCGACCTGCGCCGCGTCCTCCCCGACCATGTGGAAGTCCGGGTGACGACGGACGATTCGATTTTTATCAACCAGGCGATCATTGAAGTTGTGCGCAGTCTTGCGCTCTCGACGGCGATCGTCGTCATTGTGATATTTTTGTTTTTGCGCTCGGTGCGCGCCACGCTCATCCCGACCGTGACAATTCCGATATCACTCCTCGGCACCGTCGCGGCGTTATGGCTCGCTGGTTTTTCAATCAATATACTGACCTTGTTAGCGCTCGTCATGGCGACCGGCCTTGTTGTCGACGATGCAATCGTTGTGACCGAGAACATTGAGCGCTGGAAAGCCAAGGGGGCGGGGAAGCGCGCCGCTGCAATCCTCGGGACCCGGGAAATCGTTTTTGCCGTATTGTCAACAACGGTCACCTTGGCCGCTGTCTTCATCCCCATTTCGTTCCTGCCCGGGCAAGCGGGAAAATTGTTTTCTGAATTTGGTTTTGTGCTCGCCTTCGCAGTGATGGTTTCATCGTTTGTCGCTTTAACGCTGGCGCCGATGCTGACGGTGAAACTTGGCGGTTCACACGTCGCGGGTCAGGCGATCGACCATGGGGCGCCGTCTGTCGATGACCCCGCCCCGCTCGGCTGGCTTGGCGCCGTCTACCAAGCGGGTCTTAGGCTGTTTCTGCGCCGGCGACTGCTGTCATTTGCGCTTTCATCGGTATTTGCCGTTGGCGGCGTGTTAGCCTTCAATGCAACGCCCTCGGAACTTACGCCAAAGGAAGACCGTGGGCGGAACTTTATGGTGGTGACGCCCCAAGACGGCGCCAACTTCAATTTTCTAGACGGTAAAGTGCGCGATCTTGAAAACGCCTTTTTGGAATTGAAGGAAGAAGGCCTCGTTGAAACGGTCGTTTCAATTAACGGCGTTGGCGGCGCCAATCGGTCATTTGTCGTTTTGCTGATGCCAGATTGGTCAGAACGTAGTTTTTCGCAAGACACGTAAACGGCGCGCTCCCGGCGGATATTGTCATCAACACCGGGGATCAGCGCTTTTGTTACCGGCGGTAACAGCCTCGGCATCCGCGGCGCAGGCCAAGGGTTAAAGTTTGCGGTCACCGGCGGTGTCGGGGCGGAAGCGGAAGCAGCCGCCCGTACACTGATCAATGCGCTATCGGAGTCGCCGAGCTTTTCAATTGTGCGGCCGGACTTCTCCGCGTCAAAGCCGCAAGTTTCCATCGATGTTGACCGGGAAACGGCGTCGCTCCTTGGCGTCGACCCCGACGCTGTGACGCTGACCATCAACGCGATGGCTGATGAGGTTTTGGCCGGTGAAGTCTTCGAAGACGATAACTCTATTGAAATCCTTCTGTCCGGCGGCGGCGACCCGGTTGATGATCCAACGGATCTCGCAAATCTCTTTGTACGAACGGGCTCAGGCGCATTTATTCCTTTGTCATCCGTTGCGTCGATCAGAGAGGAAGCGGTTGCGGAAGTCCTGACGCGCGAAGAGCGCCGCCGCGCCGCGCCGGTGACCGCCAATATGGCGCCGGGCGTGACTTTATCGGAAGCCGCCGCCACGTTAGAGGAAACCGCGAAAACGGTCTTGCCCGAGGGGTTCGCGACCATCTTGCTCGGCGAGGCGAAGGTTCTCGCCCAGTCTGAAAATGCAACCCTCCTCGTCTTCGCCTTCGCGGGCGTCATCGTCTTTCTTGTTTTGTCCGCACAATTTGAAAGCTTCGTCAGCGCGGTTGTGATCATGGCGACAGCGCCCTTTGGCCTTGCCGCCGCCATTTACGCCATCAACCTGACCGGCGGCTCGATCAATTATTTCAGTCAAATCGGTCTCGTCTTGCTGATCGGCGTGATGGCGAAAAACGGTATTTTGATTGTTGAATTTGCAAATCAATTACGTGATCGCGGCATGAGCGTTCGAGATGCGGCGGAAGCAGCGGCGATGACCCGCCTTCGCCCTGTTTTAATGACCGGTCTTTCGACGCTTCTGGGTGGTCTACCGTTGATTTTGGGGTCTGGCGCCGGCGCGGAGTCCCGCTCAGCGCTCGGGTGGGTTGTGGTTGGCGGGCTTGGTTTCGCGACCCTCTTCACCTTGTTTTTAACGCCCGTCGCGTTCTCCTTGCTCGCGGGGCTGTCGCGGGCGCGCAGCGACGAAACGGCTGCGGCCGAAATTGAACTCGCGGACGCCTCGCGCCTGCAGTGACCCACAAGGCTCCTGGCAAGGGGCGACATAGGCGCTGGCCTCGTCGCAACGCGACAATCTGCTAGGCGTAAACCACTTGAGGCCGTGCCTATTCCGTCCATCTATAGCAGTACCGCGAGTGACAGTGTCCGAGGTCGAATAAAGCAATGATTATTGAAATCGGCCATTTCACCCTGGCGCTTGCTCTGTTTATCACGCTCGTTGAAGCGCCAATCCTGTTTGCAAGCGCGCGGGGCCGCGCGATCCATGCGGCGGGAGACATTGTCGAATTTGCCCGCCGGGCGTCGCTCCTTGTCGCCGCCTTGGTTTCAATCTCTTTTTTAAGCCTCTTGCACAGCTTCGCTGTCTCGGATTTTTCCGTATACACGGTATTTGAAAATTCGCATTCTGCGAAACCTCTCATTTATAAAATCACGGGCGCCTGGGGCAACCACGAAGGGTCGATCCTTTTGTGGCTTTTCATCCTCACGCTCTATAGCGGGGCGCTCGCCTACGGGTCGCGGCAGTTGCCACGCGACCTCGCCGTGTTGACCTTAGGCGTGCAGGCCTTGGTGATTGCTGCATTCATCAGCTTTATTCTGTTTACGTCTAATCCCTTCGCGCGTTTAAACCCGGCCGCGCCGGACGGGCAGGGTCTTAACCCGTTGCTGCAAGATATCGGCCTCGCCATTCACCCGCCTTTTTTGTACCTGGGTTATGTCGGCTTTTCGGTGCCGTTTTCCTTTGCTGTCGCGGCGCTGATCCGAGGTCGCGCAGACACGATTTGGGCCGCTCTCGCACGGCCCTGGGCACTCGCCTCTTGGACTTTCTTGACGATCGGCATCACCCTCGGCTCCTGGTGGGCCTATTACGAGCTCGGCTGGGGCGGCTGGTGGGCCTGGGACCCGGTTGAAAATGCCTCTTTCATGCCTTGGCTTGCGGGAACGGCGCTTATCCATTCATTGCGCGTTGTTGAAAAACGCGACGCGTTTAAAGGCTGGGCGGTATTGCTCGCCATCTCCACGTTCTCCTTAAGCCTCGTTGGAACATTTCTCGTCCGCTCAGGGATCATCACGTCTGTCCACGCTTTTGCGACCGATCCGACCCGCGGCGTTTTTATCCTAATGATCCTTGGGGCGGTCGTTGGGGGATCGCTGACGCTTTATGCGTTGCGTGCTGATCGGCTGGTGCCAACCGGCGCTTTTGCAGCCGTGAGCCGCGAGTCGTTTCTGGTCGCCAATAACGCGTTACTTGTAGCATCGTGTGCGACCGTTTTTCTGGGTACGTTCTATCCTTTATTTGTCGATATTATCAGTGGCGAGCGTTTATCGGTCGGCGCGCCCTATTTCAACGCTGTTTTCAGCCCGATCGCCCTCCTGACGCTTGGGCTTGCGGCCATCGGCGGCCTCGCGCCGTGGCGCCAGGCAAAGCCAGAAACGCTGCGGCGACGGTTGCGGCCAGCCGCTGCGGCCGCAGGCGCCGCCCTTTTGATTGTTTTGTTGCTTGCGGACCGCGCGCGGTTAATTGGCGCCGTGAGCATCGGCATTGCGGCCTGGCTAGCCGCCAGCGCGGTGACTGACATTTTAGGACGCATCACGGGGGGACGCGGCGCCAAGGCCTTGACGATGCGCCGGGTCGCCAATGCGTCGAGGTCCGCATGGGGCGCGTCGCTCGCCCATTTGGGCCTTGCCGTCTTCGCGATCGGCGCCACCAGTTTGAGCCTGTGGAAGCGCGAAGAAATCGTTCGTATGCAGCCTGGCGAAATCGCATCGATCGCTGGCTATTCGGTCACACTCGATGCCGTTGATCGGTTGCGTGGGCCCAATTACGAGTCTGAGCGCGCGATTTTCTCAGCTCAAAAGCACGGCGATGAATTCGAGCTTGCAGGGGAGCGCCGGTTTTATCCAATCCGCGGTATGCAGACGACCGAAGCGGCGATTGCACCACAAGTAAACGGCGATCTTTATATTACCTTCGGTGAGAACGCCTCGGGCACGGGATGGCCGGTGCGGCTGCATTTTAATCCGCTGGTCAATTTTTTATGGATTGGCGCAGGACTTAGCGCCCTTGGCGGCGCGCTCGCCCTTTCTGACCGGGCAAAGTCGCCAAAACTGCGCCGCGCGCCGACACAGCCAACCTTCGGGGGCGCGGTCCAAGCGGAGCCTGCTGAGTGAAGCGTTTTTTGTTGCTGGCGCCGTTATCGCTATTTTTGATAATCGCTTTAGCGTTTGGCTTGGCGCTGAACCGCGATCCCTCGGCCATCCCCTCAGAGCTGATTGACCGTCCGCTTCCAGACTTTAATTTGCCTGCGATCCAGGGGCTCGATCAAGGCCTCGTCTCCGCTGAGTTGACTGGCGATGTGGTGCTCTTAAACGTGTTTGGATCATGGTGCGTTAGCTGCCAGGTAGAGCACCCATTTTTAATGGCGCTGGCGGAAGGCGATGAAATCCCGATATATGGACTGAATTGGAAGGATGAGCCGGGCGCTGGATTTGCCTGGCTCGAACGGTATGGAAATCCGTATACGGCTGTCGGCGATGATCAAGCCGGGCGTACAGCGATTGACTTAGGCGTGACAGGCGCGCCAGAAACGTTCGTTATCGATAAAAATGGCCGGGTGCGGTTTAAATTTGTTGGGCCCATCACCCCTGAGGAGTGGCGCGCAGTCCTCTACCCGCTGATCGAGGAGCTTAGGTCCTCATGAAGAACCTTGATGCCTTGGCGGTTTTGCTTGCAGCATTTCTCTGCCTGTTCTCTGGACTTGCCTGGGCGACGACAACGCCTGAGGAAGCGCTCGATGACCCTGCGCTCGAGGCGCGCGCCCGCGCGATCGACACACAGCTTCGTTGTGTCGTCTGCAAGAGCCAAAGCATTGCGGAATCAAATGCGCCGCTCGCTGAGGATTTGCGCAAGCTTGTGCGTGAGCGGCTTTCAGCGGGGGATACGGATGAAGCCGCGATCGATTATATCGTGGCGCGCTATGGGGATTATGTGCTACTCAAGCCTCGGTTTCAGAAAAATACGGTTCTCCTATGGGTGTTTCCTGGGATCATCCTGGCGTTATCGGTCGCCGGCGGGTTGGCTTATATTCGAAAGGCGAGCCGCTCGGACTTCTTAAACGACGACGCGCTGGGCGCCGCGGCGGCTGGTGAAAAGCCTGACGGTGCAGTCAGCGCTAGGGCCACGCTTACGCCGGGTGAGGACCTGTGATTTGGGCTATTGCGGGGCTCTTTGCGGTGGCCGTTGGGTTGGCCCTCGCGCAGAGTTTCCTCGTTCCCTCAAAGGCGAGCGCCGGTGTGACGGAAGCGGACTTTTTAGAAGCCGCCGTCGAACTAGAGGAAGCCTCGCTCGGCGCCGAAGATTATCACGAAAGCACGTCGCCAGCCTCGATCAGTGAGGCTAAACGGCGGCTCCTTGCCGTTAATCAGACAGCGGAACAGATGCACGCTGGCCCTGGATATGTGGAGGCTTTGCGGGGCGCCGGGATTGCGCTTTCGTTGATCGCCCCGGCGGCGGCGCTTGCGCTTTATTGGTCGCTGGGGTCGCCTGAGCTTGTGGGCCCGTCGTCGTCGTTTGCGGCGTCGGCGCAACGGACGGCTGCGGGCGCCAGTAGCGCTCCGCCCGCGTTAAGTAGTGAAGCGCTGCAGGCTATGGATCCAAGTGAGCGGGCTGAAATGATCCAATCGATGGTAGACGGACTAACGGCGCGTCTCGCAGATGCGCCCGATGACCGCGACGGCTGGTTGATGTTGGGGCGTTCGCAAGCAGTTCTCGGCAATCGCATCGAAAGCGCACGCGCCTATGGCGAGGCTGTTCGCTTGAGCCCAGATGATGTGGAAACGCGGATTTTACACGCGCGGTCGCTTTTGGCGGTCCCTGGCGACAAGGGCGAGGCCGTCACCGCGGGCGCGCAAAGCGCGTTGAAAGCATTGCTTACACTGAAGCCAGATGATCCGTTAGCGTTATATTATTTGGGTGTGGCGGCCGAGGAGCGGGGGGATTTTCCCGCAGCACGCACCCTTTGGATACGCCTTCTGGCGCAAATGCCGACGGAAGCCCCCGCTGCAGAACAGCTTCGAGGCTTGATAGAAAAGCTGCAACCGCCAGCGGCCGCGGCATCGCCCAAGAAGGTTTCCGAGGGTGCGTCAGCGGAGCCGGCGCCGCAACAAATGCCCGCCAATTCAGAGCGCGCCGAGCCCAACGCCCTTGTTGATACACAAGACGCGCCCGCGCCAAGCGATCAGTAGGCCAATCGCGTTGCTATTGAAGCGCTGCCCGGTCTGGGGCGCAACCGCTCCCAGCGGCGCTTGAAAATTGCTGAACGCTATAAAGCGCCGTGGCAGTGCTTATACTTCTTGCCAGACCCGCAGGGGCAAAGCGCGTTGCGCGAAACGCGGCCCCAGGTTGATGGGTCATTCTTGTCAATGCTTTGCGCTTTACGCCGCGCAACCATTGTGGCGCCGCCGAGGGCGACATCGCGGAAGTTATCCGGACCCATCTCATTTTCACCGGTTGACGCATCCACATGGGTTTCCGTTGTGGGTCGGCTCTCGCCTTGGGGCAGGCTTTCTTCCGGCGCCCGCACTTGGACGTGCATCAGCATGCGCGTCACTTCACGGCGCAGGCCGTCAAGCAAGGCTTCGAAAAGGCCAAACGCTTCGGTCTTAAACTCATTGATCGGGTCGCGTTGGCCATAGCCTCGAAGTCCGATGACGGAACGCAGATGGTCAAGGGTTTGAAGATGCTCGCGCCAATTCGTATCGAGAACATGCAATAGGAACGCCTTTTCCACCTGGCGCATGGTGTCTGGCCCGATCTCGGTCGCCCGTTTGGCGGCAAGGGAGGCCGTTTCGCTTTGCAGACGCTCGAGAATTTCCGTATCGGCGACGCCTTCTTCGCTAGCCCACTCGGCAATGTTCAAATCAAGCCCAAAGACCTCGCGGATATCGTCGCGTAACCCTTCCGTGTCCCACTGCTCAGCGTAGGATTTCGCTGGGATACGCCTGGCGACAATATCGTCAATGAGCTGAACGCGCATATCTGAAACGATGTCGTCCACGGTCGCCGACGACATGAATTCGATGCGTTGGTCGAAAATCGCCTTACGCTGGTCATTGATTACATCATCAAATTTCAAGACGTTTTTGCGCATGTCGAAATTGCGCTGTTCGACTTTCTTTTGGGCTGTTTCAACGGCCTTGGTGAACCACGGGTGCTCAATGGACTCGTCAGGCTGGATGCCAAAGCGCTTCAGCATCTTTTCCATCCCGGAGCCGAAGATCCGCATTAGGTCGTCTTCAAGGGATAGAAAAAACTTTGTAGCCCCGGGGTCGCCCTGGCGGCCGGACCGGCCGCGGAGCTGGTTGTCTATGCGGCGGCTTTCATGGCGTTCGGTCGCGAGGACAAAAAGCCCGCCGGCCTCCAGCGCACGATCTTTTTGCTCAGAAATGCGCGTCTCGATTTCGGTGCGTTTCGTGGCGATGGTGTCTTCGTCATCGTCCTCGTTGAGCGACTTCATCAGTTCCAGGTCAACCGAGCCGCCGAGCTGAATGTCTGTGCCGCGTCCCGCCATGTTTGTGGCGATCGTCACGGCGCCAGGCGCGCCCGCTTGGGCGACAATCTCGGCCTCCTGTTCGTGATACCGCGCATTCAAAACGTTATGGGGTACCGGGACTTTCTTTGTTCCGAGTTGTTCAAGATATGCCGCTTGGGACATAATCTCAGCTTTCAGGTCAGCTTCTTTGTCTTTCAACTCGTCTGCGCGATCTTTGAGCGTTTTTGCAACGTCCCGGAAAAACTTCTTATCGGACAAAAGGCCAGACAGGATTTCAGACTTCTCAATTGAGACAGTGCCGACGAGGACCGGCTGTTCCTTGCGGTGGCACTCGGCAATCTGCACCGCGATCGCTTTGTATTTTTCCTGCGCGGTCATGTAGAGTTCGTCGTCCATGTCGTCCCGGGCGATTGGTTTGTTGGTCGGGATTTCAAAGACGTTAAGGCTATAGATATCGGCGAATTCCGCTTCTTCGGTCATCGCCGTTCCAGTCATGCCGGCAAGTTTCTCGTAGAGCCGGAAATAATTCTGGAACGTAATCGACGCGAGCGTCTGGTTCTCGGGCTGGATGGCGACGCTTTCCTTTGCCTCGATCGCCTGGTGTTGCCCGTCTGACCAGCGCC
>JBCCTV010000066.1:0-13793 GCA_039197915.1 Pseudomonadota bacterium
CCGCGCATGGCCCTTTTTATGGCGCTGCCATGCGCCCTTCGCTCTTGAACCCTCTGTTCGCGCAAACCACCGCCCTCAAAGGCGTTGGCCCTCGGCTTGCGGCGTTGATCGAAAAGACGGCCGGGCCCGCAATCGTCGATCTCCTCTTCACGCTCCCCCAAGGGGTCGTCGATCGCAGCTTGCGCACATCGATCGCCGAGGCGCCGTTAAGTTCAATCGTGACCATTGAAGTCGGCGTCGATAAACATGAGCCGCCGCCGGTGAAGTCGCAGCCTTACCGCGTTCTTGTTTCTGATGAGACCGGTTTTTTAACCTTGGTTTTTTTCCGTGCACGGCCTGACTACCTGCAAGGCGCGCTTCCGACAGGCAAGCAGCGAATCATTTCCGGTAAGGTCGAAGAGTATCGCGGTGCGCGGCAAATGACGCACCCTGATTATATTGCGGACCCGCAAGAAAAAGACGCGCTACCCCTGTTTGAGCCGGTCTATCCTCTCACCGCCGGGCTTACGCCTGCTGTCATGAGGAAAGCGGTTCGCGGTGCGCTGGAACGCGTGCCAAAACTGCCCGAGTGGCAGGACGCTAAGTGGCTTGAGAAACAAAAATGGCCCTCATGGGCGGAGGCGCTTTCTCACGCGCATAACCCGACTGGCTCAAGAGAGCTCGGCGACCACACGCCCGCCCGGGCGCGCCTTGCCTATGATGAATTGCTTGCAAACCAGGCGGCCCTGCTTCTTATCCGACAGGCGTCGCAAAAGTCCGGCGGTCGGCCGATAAGAGGCGACGGCGCAATGCGCAAAGCAGCGATGAGAGCGGCGGGCTTTTCTCTTACTGGGGCGCAGCAGAGCGCCTTAGACGAAATTCTCGCCGATATGGCGTCGCCTGACCGCATGGTCCGCCTCCTCCAGGGCGATGTTGGATCCGGGAAAACCATTGTTGCGATGATCGCAATGCTGAACGCCGTTGAAGCTGGGTTTCAGGCGGCCATTATGGCTCCTACGGACATACTTGCACGCCAACACGGCGCCTCCCTCACACCGCTTGCAGAAGCCGCTGGCGCAACCGTCGCGACTTTAACGGGACGCACCGGCGCCCAGGAACGCACCGCCCTACTGCGTGGCTTGAAAGAAGGCTATATCGACATCCTCATCGGGACGCACGCCATCTTTCAGAACACGGTTGAATTTAAGAATCTCGGGTGCGTTGTCATTGATGAGCAACATCGCTTCGGCGTGCATCAGCGTATGGCGCTGGCCGATAAGGGCCCAAAACCTGATCTCTTAGTGATGACAGCGACGCCGATCCCACGAACGCTGGCTTTAACAAACTATGGCGACATGGCGTTTAGTGCGATCAAAGAGAAACCGCCGGGACGCCAGCCAGTTGAAACCCGGATTATTCCAGCGGAACGGTTGGACGATGTGGTTGCTCGTATTCGAGCAGCGATAGATGAAGGCGCCCAAGCCTATTGGGTTTGCCCGCTCGTTGAGGAATCGGACGTACTGCCCCTAACCGCTGCGCAAGAGCGTTTCGAAGCATTAAAGGCGCTATTCGACGATCGTGTTGGCCTCGTCCACGGCCGCATGAAAGGCGAAGAAAAAGACGCCGTTATGCGAGCATTTCACGAGCAAGCAATCTCTATACTGATAGCAACTACCGTAATCGAGGTTGGCGTCAATGCGCCGAATGCGACGATTATTGTGATCGAACATGCCGAACGCTTCGGCCTTGCTCAACTTCATCAATTGCGCGGTCGCGTCGGGCGCGGAGAAAAAGCAGCAAGCTGCGTTCTCCTTTACAAAGGTCCCCTTGGCGAAACAGCGAAAGCACGTCTGCAAATGATGCGCTCATCGGAAGACGGATTTCAAATTGCGGAGGAAGATTTGCGGCTGCGCGGCGCAGGGGATTTTCTGGGGTCTGCTCAATCCGGTTTCCCACGCTTTCGTTTGGCCGACGCCTCAGCCCATGGCGAACTCTTGGCGGCCGCGAGAGACGACGCCGCTTACCTGATTGAGCGCGATCCGAAATTGACAAGCGCACGCGGCGAAGCGCTACGCGTGCTTTTATATCTCTTCAAGCGCGACGACGCTGTACGCTTATTATCCGCTGGCTGACGTCTTACGTTGCGGGAAGAGCCGACGCTTTGGCTTTTCGTCCAGGTGAAGCGCTGCGACTTTCTCAAGCTGGGCGAGCGCTTCATTCGGGTCTTCATATTGCGGCGCGACGAGGCCAAGTGAAAATACGACCTTCGCTGCGTCTTCAACTGACATATCGAGGGTGCGCATCTCAGAGCGTGGCACAAAAATCAGAAATCCAGATGTGGGGTTTGGAACCGTTGGGATGAAAATCGCGGTCAAGCCATCCCCTTGGTCATCGAGCTTCACAGGAATTTCACCTTTCGCTGCGCCAACGACGAACGCCATGACCCACATTCCCTTGCGCGGATACTCAACCAGCGCCACCTCCTGGAAGGATCGGTCGGATTGCTGCAGCGCCGTTTCAAAAACATTCTTGAAAAACCGGTAGAGCGTGCGCACCACCGGCATGGAGTCGAGAATGTTTTCACCGGCGTTGATAAAAGCGCGACCGATAAAATTCTTCGCAAGCGCGCCAAGCACGACGAGCGCAAGGATCGCCATTAGGACGCCTACGCCCGGAATGACCTGCAAAATCCGGTCGATGTTCTCCGAGCCGATATCCGGCAACCAACGCTTAACGAACGTATCAAGTTTAGCCATTGGTCCGGTTACGAACCAATAGACCAGCGCCGCTGTAATGCCGATCGGCGCCGCCACGACAACGCCGGCGAGGAAACTTGAGCGCAGCGATCCCATCACGCTTTCACGCGGCGGTTTAATTATCCCGCTATCGCCTGTTTGTTTGCGCGCTGCGTCGTCTTTTGAATTTTCATTCGTCATGCGCGTTCGCTTTCGCCTACGCTGCTATTTTATGGCGACTGTGATCGCCACAACGTGAAGTCATGAGTGTTAACGTAAATTCGTCACAAATTTCTCAATACCATGGTTTTCTCGCGGCCAAACGGTCCTTTCGGTAAGGTTCATCGCCCAATTTCGAATTTGCAATGGTTCGCCCAATCAGCGAAACCAAATTTGCGAAGTAATGATCGGCGGGCAAATCCCGCGGCGAATGAGGAAAGCTATGCTGATTGGCGGAGGCGGCGAAGATGCGCGCGTTCTCACCGATCTGGCGGCGGGTAACCGCCGCTCTCGTCAACTTGGGCGCATTTTTCCGGTAACGTCGCTTGGTTTGGCGACGATTGCATTTTTGATTGCCCTGGCGGGCGCTCTTTACGCCTTTCAGTCAAACATTGCGCGGTATTTGATCAATCCTCGCGCGCCCTTTCAGACCGTACCGCAACCGCCGGCGCCGGACTATCAAACCGATGCGGCTTGGTTGCTCGCGCCCGCGCCGCGGGATGATGGCGCGGCCGCTAACCCAGCGGCGGAAAGCGATGCGCCCTCACCGCCTGCAATTTTTTATGTTCATTCAACAACCTACTTCTCGCGCGACGCCTGGAACAGCGCGCTGAACGCACCAAAAGCGAAGGCGCTCCTCGAAACAACGGCGGCGCCCAATCAAGCGGGTCCTTTCGCAACGGTCGGCGACCTGTTTGCCCCGCGCTATCGCCAAGCCACGGGATACGCCCTGTTCACCCACAAATATGACGGCGTCGCGGCGCAGATGTTGGCGTTCGGCGATGTGGAACGCGCCTTTGACGCCTTTCTCGAGCGCGTCGGCAATGACGAAGCGCCGATTGTGCTGGTCGGCAACGGACAGGGCGGGCTTTATGTTTTGGGCCTGTTGCAGCGACGCTTTCCCGAAGGCTCCGAACTAGCCAACCGCCTCGCGGTCGCCTATGTGATCGATTACCCCGTACCCGGATTGTTTTTTGAAGGCTCCGCTCCGGGGCTCTTAGTCTGCAAATCAATGGCGGATACGGGCTGCGTCGTTGCTTACGTGTCAGAGCCGGAAGGCGCGTCTGAAGATATTAAACGCGCAAGAACGCGGACCCTCGCCTGGGCGCCGGACGGCGCGCTTACGTCCGTTGCGAGCGGCGGAGCGACCTGCGTTAATCCGCTCGGATGGACGATCGATGGCGCGTACCAACCTGCGACGCGACACCTTGGGGCTGCATCGGCGACCGGCCTCATGGTGACAGAAACGCCGCCGACGATCGCGAAGGCGATCGGTGCTGCCTGCGTTGACGGCGTCTTGATTGTAGACCGACCAGAACAGGACTTCTTGCGTCAACCGCGATGGTTCGGATCGCATTGGCGCCCGAAGGATTTCAATTTGTTTTACTTCGATTTGCGAAAAGACGCTGAACGGCGCGCCTCGGCGACCGCTGAGAGGCTTTTTGCTGAAGCGGGGGCGTTAGACCCCATCGGTTCGTCAATCGAGGTAGAGATTAGCCCGGTGAATAAAGTTCCAGACTAAGGCTCCGGATTCAGGAGTGCGATACAGCTTCGATCGACGTCGACGACGACTAGGAGAAATCAGAATATGAAGCCGATACGTTATGTTGTGATCCCGGTGGCTGGCCTTGGCACACGGGTCCTACCGGCCACAAAATCAATCCCCAAAGAACTTCTCCCGGTCGTTGATCGTCCACTCATCGACTATGTTGTAGAAGAAGCGCGCGAAGCGGGCGTCGAACACATCGTTCTGGTTACAGGCCGCGGTAAAACGGCGATCGAAGACTATTTTGACCATGCCTTTGAGCTTGAAGCGACGCTTGAGACGAAAAACAAAACCGCAATGCTTGAGCAATTGACATCAGCGATCCCAAAAGCTGGGACGGTCTCTTACACGCGGCAGCAAGCGCCGCTCGGTTTGGGACACGCGGTCTGGTGCGCGCGCGATATTGTCGGCGACGAACCGTTCGCCGTGTCACTGCCCGATGAGATCGTCCCCTCGAAGCCAGGTTTCCTGAAACAGATGGTCGACGCCTATAATGAGGTCGGCGGTAATATGGTGGCGGTCGAAGAAGTGCCCGCGGAAGAGACGTCAAAATACGGCGTTATAGCACCAAAGGGGCGTCGGGGCTCGCTGATCGAAATGACGGGGATGGTCGAAAAACCTGCGCCGGAGGATGCGCCCTCAAACTTTCGGATCATCGGACGGTATGTGCTGCAGCCTGAGATTTTTTCGTTGCTTGAAAACCAAGAACGCGGCGCTGGCGGCGAAATTCAGCTCACCGATTCCATGAACAAACTAAATGCGCAGCAGACCTTTCACGCCTGCATTTGCGATGGCGTGATTCACGATTGCGGCTCTAAACGCGGGTGGTTACAGGCCAATATTGATCTCGGCTTACAGAACGCAGAATTCGGCGACGACCTCGCCGCGTACATCCGGAAACTCCAGTAGCCGCGTATTCTGCCCCTAAATGCAAAGAGTTCTGGCATAGACTTGCGATAGAACGCTTTATTGATTGACCATGGGCTGGGCGCCGTTGAGCGCTGACGCCAGGGATGCACCCCAAGGAACCACCCGTGACGGAAGCTCATTCCGCCTCCAGCGATCTGTGGGCGCTCCTAGAACAACCGCTTGAGTTGTCGCCTCAGATCGCGATCGACGCGCCAGCGCCCTCCGCAATCCTTGGGCCCACCAATACTGGCAAAACGTACTTTGCAATTGAGCGCATGCTCTCCCACCGGTCCGGGATCATCGGACTACCGCTGCGGCTCCTCGCGCGCGAGGTCTACGATAAACTTGTTACGCGTTGCTCGCCTCGGGACGTCGCGCTGGTAACGGGCGAAGAGAAAATTATTCCGAAGTCGCCGCGTTATTTTGTGTCAACCGTTGAGGCGATGCCGCTTCAGCGTGAAGTGGATTTTCTGGCGATCGACGAGGTTCAGCTTGCGGCGGACCCGGAACGTGGGCGCATATTCACGAGCCGCGTGCTTCACGCCCGCGGTCGTAAAGAGACCCTTTTTCTCGGGTCTGAGACAATGCGGCCCATACTCGCGAAGCTCTTCCCCGGCATTACGTTCTCCGCACGCGAACGTTTTTCTGTACTCTCTTATGTTGGGGCCAAAAAAGTAACGAGACTTCCGCGCCGCACCGCAGTCGTCGCGTTTTCCGCCGATATGGTCTACGCGATCGCAGAGTTAATCCGGCGCCAACGCGGCGGCGCAGCCGTTGTCCTCGGCGCGCTTTCGCCACGTACACGGAACGCTCAAGCCGAGCTCTACCAATCGGGAGAAGTCGATTACCTCGTCGCCACGGATGCAATCGGCATGGGCCTCAATATGGACATCGACCATGTTGCGTTTGCGGCACGGCGGAAGTTCGACGGGCGAACTATGCGCCAGTTACGCCACGACGAACTCGCCCAAATTGCCGGGCGGGCGGGAAGGCACTTGCGGGACGGATCTTTCGGGGTCACAGCAGACTGCGAACCGTTTGACGATGAAGCGATTGAAGCCATTGAGAACCATCGCTTTGATCCGGCGAAGGGCTTGCAGTGGCGCTCGGAAAAAATCGACCTTTCATCTCTCCCTGCGCTGCAACGGTCCCTCGCCGCCCGCGCGCCCAGGGAAGAGCTCCACCGTTGCCGCCCTGACGATGACGAAGAAACCTTGCAACGCCTGGCGTCCCAATCAGAGATCAGAGACCGGGCGAAGGGCGGCGCAGCCCTCGCTTTGCTCTGGCAAGTCTGCGCATTACCGGACTTTCGGAACGTCACGCCCGACGAGCACGCGCGGCTCGCGGGCGAAATCTTTGTGCAACTCATCGACGATGGGCGCATAAACGATACCTGGCTCGCCCCGAAGGTCGCCCACGTTGATCGCACCGACGGCGACATTGATACACTCTCGAACCGCCTCGCCCATGTGCGGACCTGGACCTACCTCTCGAACCGCTCCGGCTGGCTAGAAAACGCAGCCCATTGGCGCGATCGCACACGGGCCTTAGAAGACAGGCTGTCCGACGCCCTTCACGAAAAGCTCACGCAGCGCTTTGTGGATCGGCGAACCTCTGTTTTATTGAAGAAGCTTAAGGATGACGCGCCTATTCTTGCAGGCGTAACCGACGATGGAGACGTGATCGTGGAAGGCCAGTTTGTTGGTCGATTGATCGGGTTTGAATTCCTGATCGATCCGCGCGCCAAAGGCGCTGATGCAAAGCGCGTTCGCGCCGCCGCTGACCGCGCCCTTGCGCCGATGATCGCGGCCCGCGCCGCCGCCCTCGCGACGGCCCAGCCGGACGATCTATCTCTCACGCCAGAAGCAACGATCCGCTGGCGCTCATCAACGGTCGCAACCCTTACAAAAGGGCCCACCCCGCTTAGTCCGCGATTGGTTTTAAAGAATCCCGACGCCTTAACGCCGTCGATGCGCGGGAGGGTCGAGGACCGTTTGAAAGACTATCTCGCGCACCGGATTGAGGCATTGCTCGGTCCGCTGATTTTAATGGGTCAAGCCTCGGAATCCGGAGACGACGCCGTGCTTTCCGCAAATGCCCGCGGCGTTGCTTTTCGGGTGTTTGAGAATTTCGGGGCCATGTCTCGGGTGCATTTCGGCGAAGAGCTGAAGCAGCTCGGGCAGGACGAACGATCCAAATTACGCAAGCTCGGCCTTAGGTTTGGCGAATATACGTTGTTCACGCCGGCCCTCCTGAAGCCGGCGCCCGCGCGCATGCTGACACTGCTATGGGCGCTTTGGACGGACCGGAAACCATCCGCCTTCGAACCGCCAAAAGCAGGGCTCGTCTCAGTCCCTGTGATCGAAGACTTGCCCCACGCTTATTACTACGCGTCCGGATATCGCCCGTCGGGCGTGCGCGCCGTTCGTGTCGACATGCTTGAAAGGCTCGCTGGGCAGATCCGCAGCGCCCGCAACGACGAGGGCAGTCGTGGCGCATTTGAAGCGTCATCACAGATGATGTCTTTAGTAGGCTGTTCTGGCGATGATTTCGAAGCGATCTTAAAATCGCTCGGCTACAAAAAGCAGACAATAAAAAAACGCGTTCCAAAGAAACCGAGCGGGACGACGGAAGCACAGGATCAAACGCAACTGGGGGCCGCAGCAACCGCCGACCCGGAAGCGCAAAAAGATGCTGCCGAAACCAAGCAAACGGGCGCGACGTCTTTCGCGGCTTCGCCTGAAGCACCAAAAACCGAGGACGGGGCTAGTACGGTAAGCGCCGAGCCTACGGTCCCAGCCATAACATCAGGCGAAGAGCCAGCGTCCGCTAGTGAAACGGCGCTAGCCGAAAGCCCTGAACCAATGTCGGCTGCAACGGACGTATCGGCAACGATGGCCACATCAAGCCCGGCCAACGCCAACACCGATAATGAGGGAGACGCTGCGGCGCCGACGGCGGCAGAAATAGAAGCCATTTCTGATGGCGAACCATCAACCGCACCACAAGGGTCGCCGGAACCGTCCGCGCAACCTGCGAACGGCGTCGCCCAAGCGCCAGCAGACGATGCAGAAGCCGAAGAAATAGAAGTGGTTATCTGGCGGTTTTCACCGAGACGCCCACCTGCTCGCGGCAACGCCAGCGACAACAAACAATCTCGCCGCCAGCGTGACGCGAATGGCGCTAAGCCCGACAGAGCGAAAAAAGCCGCACGCAGCGGCAATAAAGACGGACGCCGCGGCCCACATAAAGGCAAGAAAGAGGGCTATCCGAAAAAAGGAGCCGAAGGTCATGCGCCGCGGCACCGTAAAACGGCGGATCCGGATTCTCCCTTCGCTGTACTCGCGGATTTAAAGTCGTCGCTCGCGAATTCACCTGAGGACTAGATATCTCCGATCTCTCAGAGAAAGGCGCGCTGCAACGGATCGATAAGTGGCTCTGGTGCGCCCGTTTTTTCAAGACCCGTGCGCTTGCGTCGGCATTTGTTTCCCGGGGCGCCGTGCGCCTCACACGCCATAATCAAACAAGCCGATTGTCTAAGCCGTCCGCCAACATATTTGTTGGGGACGTTTTATCATTCGCGCGGGGCGAGCGGCTTTTTATTGTTGAAGTTCTGGACGCAAGCCCCAAACGCCTGTCGCCGGTCCTAGCGCGGAAACTCTACGAGGACCTCTCCGCCGGCGACGACGCACACGAAAAGACCAACGCAAGTCGAGGAGCAACCAGCCTGTGAGCCATCCCGTGATCATCAGCTTAAGCATCACCCTGAGCATCGTTGACAACGTCCGAGCGTTCTTTTCGGGCTCTAAAAATGCGTCCGAGGACGTTAAAGACGAGACCGCTGAGAAAACGATCGCCGTCGCGGCGCTGTTGATTGAAGCGGCGAGCGCCGATGGTGAAATTGACCCAACCGAACGCCCTGCAATGGTCGGGGCGTTACAAAATCAGTTCGAGCTTTCCCAAGAGGACGCCGATACTGTTCTCGAAGCGGCGGCGGAGCGCCAGGCAAATGCTAACGACTTGCACCAGTTCACTAAGGTCGCAAAAACAATGAGTTACGAAGATAAGATCCGGCTCATCGAAGGTCTTTGGCAGGTCGTATTGGCTGATGGCGTCAAGGATAAATACGAAGATGCGCTGATCCGGCGCCTCTGTGGACTGCTCTATATTGACGATCGAGAGAGCGGTCTGGCGAGACAGCGCGTACAATCTCAAAACTAACGTTAGCGGTTTGTTAATACGCCTCTTGCGTTGCAGCGAAGCGCCGCTATCTATCGGACTGTCCACCGGCGTTTACAACGCCGTTTGTGTATCCGTGGAGGATTCGTCCAGTGACCTACGTCGTCAATGACGCGTGCATATTGTGCAAGTACACCGATTGCGTGGAGGTGTGTCCCGTTGACTGCTTCTATGAAGGCGAGAACATGCTCGTTATTCACCCGGACGAATGCATCGATTGTGGCGTCTGTGAACCCGAGTGCCCGGCGGAAGCTATCGTGCCCGACACGGAAGACCCTGATGGAAAATGGGTCGAGTTAAACGCCAAATACGCCGCCTCTTGGCCAAACATCACCCAGAAAAAAGACCCTCTCCCGAACGCGGACGCCGTTGCACAAGAAGACGGCAAGCTAGAGAAGTATTTCAGCGAAAAGCCCGGTGACGGGGATTAATTTCATATTTTCAATACCTTAGGACCTTTTCCTCCTTCCTAGCGCTGGTGCGTCACAAAGCATTGACGCATGGTACACCATGGCGTTTTCCCTAATTTTGTGATCTACTCCCGATAAATGAGGCGGCGAGAGATTTGTCGTTTCTGACAGTGCTTTTGGGCAGGCCATAATGGCTGAGCCACTCCGAACGGGCGGACACAAACAGGGTTAGCTCGCGGTCGCAGCAACGGACATGCGCTAAAAAATTTGATTAGCGAGATCAGTCTTTTGCCGCGCCAGTTTCTGAATAGCGCTGTTCTAAATTTTGCTGCTGGTGCTTGCGCAAGCAGTAGGACGTTGGCGTTGAATGAGGCGGCGTTGAGAGAGGCTCACCCCGCCCCGTTCGGAGCGCGCCGCAAGTAGGTGACGATAGCGATGGCGACGACCCAAACAGAAACAACCAAAAAAACCCCGGCAAAGCGCGCCCGCGCCGCGTCGACAAAATCTGCGTCCACCCGAGCGAAAAAGTCCGCAGCTTCACCATCACCCCGCAAAGCCGCGGCTCCCAAGACTAAGGCGAAGGCGACAACACCAGCAAAAAAAGCGGCGACGACCGCCAAGAAAACGCGGGCCGCCGCCAAAAGCACAACAAAAACAGCCGCAAAAGCGGCAACGCGTCCCGCTTCCAAAACCAAGGCAACGAAAGCTGCGCCCAAGAAAACAGCTGCGAAATCCGCTGTTGAAAAAAAATCGCCGGCGACGGCTAGGCCAAAAGCGGCGACGAAGCGTACCGTTAAGGCGAAAGCTCAGTCAGCGGAAAAACCGAAGAAAACTGTGAAAACAAACACTGCAGCAGCTGCCGAAAAAACAGCCGAAGCCGAGAAGCCTACGGCGAAGCCGTCGAAAGCCCGCGCCTCGAAGGCTAAGGCTTCAACCAAAGCGGCAAATGACTCAGAGGTAAAGAAACAAGCGGTTGCGAAGCCAGCGATGGTCGGTCAAAAACCTCGCTCGGGTAAGAGTGAAGCGGTGCTCCGCCCAACGTCGCTTCCGGCCCAACCAGTTGATGAACCCGCAGTGATCAGCACAATGACGAAGTCAAGCCCCGAAGCGAAAGCCGCAAAGCAGTCGTTTAAGGTCAACGATAAAATTGTTTATCCGGCGCACGGCGTTGGAACGATTGTCGGCGTCGAGAAACAGATGATCGCTGGGATCGCTAACGAGTTATTCGTGATCGACTTCGATCATGAAAAGATGAAGCTTCGCGTACCAACTGCGAAAGCGGTTTCTGTGGGCATGCGCCCGCTTGCTGACGACCCAACGGTCAAAAAGGCGATTGAGGTCTTAAAAGGCAGAGCGCGGGTGAAACGGACGATGTGGAGCCGCCGCGCCCAAGAGTATGAAGCGAAGATCAATTCGGGCGATATCATTCAGGTCTCTGAAGTTGTGCGCGACCTCTTCCGTTCCTCGGATCAGCCGGAACAGAGTTACTCCGAACGTCAGCTCTTTGAGGCCGCGTTGGACAGACTGGGTCGCGAGGTAGCCGCTGTGCGCGGCGCTCCGCTGGAATCGGCCTTAAACGAGCTTTCGGAAGCGCTTTCGCAAAAGAAAGCCGCCTAGACGCCGGGCATTGTTACGCCGGGCATCGTTGAACACGCAAGAACCTAAGCGGGCGTTGCACCAAATAGGTGAATTCCACAGGGGTTTTGCGAATTCAAACGGCATTCGCGGGAAACGTGCGTCCTCCGTCTGCTTTTCTCGCGCCCAATAGAATAAAATATCGATTTAAGGGGAAAAATCGCTGGCTTGTAATTCAATTTTTGCAATTCAGCGCTTCCATCTTGGGGCTAAATCGAGAAAGATTTAGTCGGGGCGTCGCGCTAAAAGCGGATCGAGATTTCCGCTTTAAAACGCACGTGCAAGGGTCTGGTGGAGGCATAATGCATTCTCACTTCGCAAAGCCGGAACGGCTGTCGCTAATGTCGAAGGTACGGGGCAGCACAAGGCTTGTCGCCACCGCCTTTGCTGGTGTGGTCGCAAGCGCGCTCGCGATCCAATCAGCGGTTGCGGGTGATGAGAAAAACTGCGCCTCGCAATATAGCCAGAGTGAGCACGCCATCCTTGAGTGGGCAGCGCTCGGCGGTGATCCACACGCCCAATTTGCGATCGCGCAATGCGCCCTACCCGAGGGCAAACGGAAATATTCGGACGCTGAGCGGAATTACGCCGTAAAGTGGGTATCGATCGCGGCATGCGATGCAAACGACGACGACGCAACACTTTCCCGGAACGTTCTCACGCGGCGCTTGAAGGAAACAGGCGATCTTTCTTTCCGCCGTTTCGGCGGCGACAACGGCGATGAGAAGTTCAGCAAACGCGCGATGATGCTGCAGAACTATCGTGAGCGTAAACGCCGAGAGCTTTCCGGACGGGCCCGTCGCTTGTCCCGGCTTTTCGACGATGACGAACGCGCCGTGGCGATTAACGCGATGGTTTCAGATCTTGCGCGCATCGGAGCCCCTGGCCTGATGCGTTTGGAAGGCCTTGCTGAGTGTCCGTTTATTGAGATGGATGCGGCCACCAAGACCGCGATCTCCGTCGCGGCGAGCGA
Source organism: Pseudomonadota bacterium (assembly GCA_039197915.1). GTDB lineage: Bacteria > Pseudomonadota > Alphaproteobacteria > Caulobacterales > Parvularculaceae > JAJFFW01. The sequence continues at coordinate 12,646 of JBCCTV010000066.1, forward strand.
TGTTTGGCAGAACTCTGCCTACGCTGAAGTGTATAGCGACACAGACCAAAATGACGAGAACGCGCAGGCCCTCACCACTCAGGCGCTTCCCTACGCGACTGCTGAGAAAAAACGCGCTCTATTGCTAGCGGCCGGCATAGGCGTTGGCGAACTGGAGCGGGAGGCGGCGCTTAGTAAGCTTAATGATTTCCGGTCCGTCGCGTTGATCGAGCAAAAAGACAAAACCGAACTTAGCGATGACGGCACCGTCCGCGATATTGTGAGTCCCGAGAGCGTCTTGTTTGGAAACGCCGAAACAGGGAACGCAAACGGCCCGACGCAAGTGGCGTTTACGACAACCCGCGCAGATTTAACAAGCGCTAGCGCTTCCGTATCTACACTGACGACAGCAATTCAATACGCGCTAGAAGCCTTAGGTTTTGTTGACTTCGTCAACGGCCCCGACAACGATTATGGGTCCACGACAATTGACGCTGCGAAAAAGTTTCAACGATCAATCGGCGCAGAGCCAACGCGCTTACTCACTCCCCAACAATCGCGCCGAGCGATTTGTGACGCGGCGACCGACCGAGACGATCCCGTGTCCTGGCTTAACGTCGCCTTGATGTATCAAAAAGGCTGGGGCTTTCCAAAGAATATCAATGCCTCGAAAGAGGCAATTGACCGCGCAGACATGGCCATGAAACAGCGCATGCTTAATCCTGCAAACCTTGAGGCGTGGAAACAACGCCGTTACCCAGTCATCAGCAATCAGATTAAAGTTGCATCGCGCGAAATTACTGAAGTCTCTCAAGGCCTAAACAAACAAAGCGTCGCCCTTTGCAAATAACGGCAGCACGAACGTTCGGTTCCGGCGCCGTCGGACCTCGCCGCCGTAGCTCCACGGTACTCAGCCAGGAGTCTACCGCGGTTTTTGTTTTTCGGAAGATCAAGACAGTACTTAGCAGACGCCCTTCTGTTCGCTGAATTACAGGCACCAATTCGCTGCTATCGGATTTCTTCATCGATAATCAACGCTAGAGCATTTCGCATTCAAATGAATCCATATCCTGCTGCTTTGAAGTAGTTTGTACATTCGTCTGGATCATATAGCTCGCAGATGTCACCTACAGCGCGCCATAACGCGTCAATCGTTCGGTGCGCGCCGG
>JBCCTV010000067.1:0-13658 GCA_039197915.1 Pseudomonadota bacterium
TGGAAAATGAACGGGCTGCGGGCGAGCCTGAGCGAAGCGACAACTCTAATTGAAATGCTCGATGGCGCGGCGCCCGACGACCGGGACATTTTGATATGCCCGCCGGCGACAATTCTCGCCCAGCTTTCCGATTTGTTGGCTGGTGTGAGCATCTTCACCGGCGGGCAGGACTGCCATGCAAAGGAAAGCGGCGCCCATACGGGTGATGTGAGCGCGGAGATGTTGCGGGACGCCGGCGCTGCGTTTGTCATTGTCGGCCACTCCGAACGCAGGGCCGACCACCGGGAAAGCGACGCTGAAGTGGAGAGTAAAGCGACCGCCGCTTCTAAAGCCGGCGTCGCGCCGATCATTTGCGTTGGAGAAACAAAGGAGCAGCGCGAAGCCGGCGAGGCCGAAGCTGTTGTCGGGGCGCAGTTGAGCGGGTCAATTCCGGATGACCCAAAGCATATCGTCATCGCCTACGAGCCCGTGTGGGCGATCGGCACGGGACTAACGCCGACGCTCGATGATATCGCCGCGATGCATAAGTTTATTCGTAGTCGGATTGGGTCAGCGCCGCGGATTTTGTATGGCGGTTCAGTGAAGCCTGGGAATGCGAAAGAAATCCTCGCTATTGATGACGTGAACGGCGCCCTAGTGGGCGGCGCGAGCCTGAAAGCCGAAGACTTTATTGGCATTATCCGCGCAGCGTAAACGCGCGGCGCGTTGGACGCCGCGACAACTAAGTACAGCGATGCGTGGAAAGTGAAGCGATGCTTGGGATAAATTCAACCGTAATAGCGGCGGTCGCTGGCGTTGCTGCATCGTTACTCGTTTGGGCGGCTTCGTCGTGGCAAGCAAAGCTTGCCGAAGGCGCATCGCCACCCATTGGCAACTTCGTCGAGACGTCGCTTGGCCGCGTTCATTTAATGGATATGGGCCCGAATGATCCCCGCGGCGCGCCGTTGCCGGATAACCCGCCGATCGTCCTGATCCACGGCGCCAGCGTCAATCTGCGCGATATGTTGATCGCATTGGGTGAGGAGCTTGTCCGTACTCACCGTGTGATTTTGATTGATCGCGCGGGTCGCGGCTATTCGGATCGGCCCCGCGATGGCCACGTTTTAGACGTGCAGGCGCAACAAATTCACGAAGCGCTTAACGCCATCGGCGTCGCGCGTCCTGTTGTTGTTGGTCAAAGCTTAGGGGGTGCTGTCGCCCTCAGTTATGCCCTTCAGTACCAGGAGGATATATCTGGTCTCGTTTTACTGGCGCCGGTGAGCCACGAATGGCCGGGCGGCGTCGCGTGGTATAACGGGGCGTCGAACGTCCCTGTCGTTGGGACGATCCTCAGGCGCGTTCTCATTCCGATCTATGGGCGCTTCGTTAGCCGCGGGTCGGTTGCGGAATCCTTTGCGCCAAATACGCCGCCGGAGGATTATTATGAACGTGCTGGCGTTAGTCTTCTGTTTCGGCCCGGTGACTTTAAGGCAAACGCCGCAGATCTTTATCGACTGAAGCCGCAAATTATTTCGATGCAAGGCGGCTATGGCGCATTGGAACTGCCGACGGTGATCGCGGTCGGTGATGCGGATACTACCGTCAGCCCAGAAATCCACGCGAAAACGCTCGTTCAGCAAATGCCGAACGCAAAGCTGGTTGTGTTCCCCGGGGTAGGCCATGCGCTCCACCACGCGCGAAGTGCCGAAATCTGCGAAACGATCAGGGCGCTCGCGTCCGAAGAACCCGCGCTTTAGGCATGGGCCGACCCGGAAAACGTTGCTTTAAAAGATCTTTTCGACGCCTATCTTGGCTTTACCGCGAAGATCGCGTAACCCTCCCGCTCTAGCGCTACTGTAAGAGCCTCAGGCCCATGACCACCGTTATTCTGACCTTCCATACCCTCATTGTGCTTGCCCTTATCGGCGTTGTGCTTTTGCAGCGCTCGGAAGGTGGGGCGCTTGGCATGGGCGGTGGCGGCGGCGGCGGCGGTTTCATGACCGGGCGCGGCGCCGCAAACGCGCTGACGCGCACAACATCCATCCTCGCGGCCATGTTTTTTGCGACGTCCATATCGCTCGCGGTGCTCGCTGATCGCAGCGAAACCGATGCGGATGTTGTCCGGGAGCTTACTGGCGACGAAGTTCGCGACCCCAACGCAGCCCCGTCGATCGAAGACCTGCGCGGGCTAATTGGCTCCGAGGACGACGATGCGGATGCGAGTTCGCTGGAAAATGCTACGCCATCAGCGCCCGCAAATGACGGTCCGGCCAGTGATGCTGAGACCGCCCCTCAGTCGGGCGGCGATGCGTTGCCCAGCTTGGACGATGCGTTAGGGGCATCCGAAGGCGATACCCAACAGCGCTAGCGACGACAGAGCGGAATGCCCGTTCGCTTCTGGCTTTCACGTCCCTAACGCGGATAATACGGCTTTTTCTGACCTGCCAAACAAGCTGTAATTGACCGCTCCGCCTACCCAAAGAAAGTGGGTTTTGGGTCTTACGCGCCGGCAAAAACCAGCCTACAAGGGACTTCCATGGCGCGGTATATTTTCATCACCGGCGGCGTGGTTTCCTCCCTCGGCAAAGGCGTCGCTTCGGCGGCGCTGGGCGCGCTGTTACAAGCGCGCGGCTACAAGGTCCGTCTCCGAAAACTCGATCCGTATTTAAACGTCGATCCGGGGACCATGAGCCCGTATCAGCACGGCGAAGTCTTCGTCACCGATGACGGGGCGGAGACCGATCTAGACCTCGGCCACTATGAACGCTTCACCGGGGTTTCGGCTTGCAAAGGCGACAACGTCACAACGGGCCAGATCTACTCCCAAATATTGGAGCGGGAGCGGCGCGGGGACTATCTAGGCGCGACTGTCCAAGTCATCCCCCATGTCACCGACCTGATCAAAGAATTCGTGCTCGCGGACGCTGGCGACGCTGATTTTGTGCTGTGCGAAATCGGCGGCACGGTTGGCGACATTGAAGGCCTGCCGTTTTTTGAAGCGATTAGACAACTCGGAAACGAGTTGCCGCGCGGCTCAGTTTTGTTCGCGCACTTAACGCTGATGCCTTATATTCCCTCAGCAGGGGAACTAAAAACAAAGCCTACCCAGCACTCGGTGAAAGAGCTCCGCTCGATCGGTGTCCAGCCAGACATTTTACTCGTGCGCGCGGACCGGGACATTCCAGAAAGTGAGCGCCGGAAAATCGCGCTTTTTTGTAACGTGCGCCCATCGGCGGTGGTGCAAGCGCTTGATTGTCCATCGATTTACACGGTGCCGCTGGCTTACCACGAAGAAGGCTTCGACCAGGAGGTGCTCGACGCGTTTGGTATCAAAGACGCCCCGGAGCCCGATCTGACGCGTTGGCAAAACATATCTGAGCGCATTACGAAGCCGGATGGCGAGGTGAAAATCGCCGTCGTTGGTAAGTACACAGAGCTGCAAGATTCTTATAAGTCGCTCACCGAGGCGATCATACACGGCGGCGTTGCCAACAACGTTCGCGTTAACACCGAATGGCTCGATGCAAGCGCTTTTGATACCGAGGAAAAAGCGCTCGCGTCTCTCGAAGACGCCCATGGGATCATTGTTCCAGGCGCCTTTGGCGAACGCGGCGCGGAAGGTATGATCCGGGCAGTGACTTTCGCGCGTGAGAAGAACGTCCCATATTTTGGCATTTGTTATGGCATGCAGATGGCGGTAATTGAAGCGTGCCGTAATTTGCTGGGTCTATCAGGGGCCGGGTCTACGGAGTTTGCAGAACCTGGCGAAGCCGTTGTTGGTCTGATGACGGAATGGCGGCGGGGCAACGAAACTGAGCTGCGCTCAGAGGCGACTGATCTGGGCGGGACAATGCGGCTTGGCGCTTTTCCGGCAAAGCTCGAGGCGGGAAGTCGTATCTCGGAAATCTATGGCGCAAACGAAATTTCTGAGCGTCACCGGCACCGCTATGAAGTGAACATCGCTTATGCCAGGCGGTTAGCGGAGCATGGGGTCAAATTCTCCGGCGTTTCGCCCGATGGCACGCTTCCGGAGATTATGGAAATCGAAGATCATCCGTGGTTCGTCGGCGTTCAATATCATCCTGAACTTAAATCCCGTCCGTTTGATCCGCACCCGCTATTTGCTTCCTTTATCAAAGCAGCCGTCGAACGGTCGCGCCTTGTTTAATGCGCACCGTGAATAGAGGCGTTGGCTTACCGGAACTGGTCATTGCAATGATGATAGCGCGGTATTTTAATCATGCTTAAACCGGTGCTTGTGACGGGCGCGTCAAGTGGTATTGGCGCTGCGATTTCAGAGAAGCTTGCCGCGTCTGGCTTCCGCGTATATGCGGCAGCGCGGCGCGCGGACAAATTAGACGTGGTCGCCGCCCATGCATCGGGGCGTATCACTCCGCTCGTCATGGATGTGACCGACGCTGGCTCAATCGATCGTGCGCTGGAGAATATTGCTGACGACGGGAGTACGCTTTTTGGCCTTGTCAATAACGCCGGGTTGAGCGTCACCGGTCCCCTTGAAAGTACCGACACGAATGAATGGCGACGGCTCTACGAAACAAATGTTTTCGGCGTTGTCGAACTGACCAAAGCGGTGTTGCCGCAGATGCGGGGGGTGAGCGCTGGCCGCATTATCAATATCGGGTCAATTGCTGGACGGATCGCGACCCCGTTTTTCTCGCCCTATGCCTCGTCGAAGCACGCCCTCGAGGGCTTATCCGACTCCTTACGGCGGGAGGTGGCGCCGTTTGGCATTGATGTTAGTCTGGTTCGCCCAGGGTTCATTCGCACTGATTTTGGCGACCAGGAGCAAGCAGCCCTCGAGCCCCATACGAAGGACGGTCTGCCCTATGCTGCGGCTGTTAAAGCGTTCAAGTCGTGGCACGCCAAGGGGCATCCGAACGCGCCTCGACCAAGTGTTGTTGCCGATTGCGTTCACCACGCTCTCACGGTAACGCATCCGAAGGCGCGGTATACCGCACCGCTAAAATACGCGCCGCAGCTTTTCCTGCGAAACTTTGCGCCGGTTGGCCTCACCGATGCGCTCATTGCACGAATTACCGGGATAAGCGCCGCGCAGAAACGATCCAGAGGATGAACATTCATGTCGAGCATAAATCCAACGTCCGACCAGTTAAACGCCTTCATGAAAGCCGAAGACGACGGCCCAATTTCAATGCTCAATATGCTGCGTTTTCGAAGAAACGCGCAGTATGATGATGATCATCCAAATGCAAGCAAGAGTTTATCGGGGCTTGAGGCCTATGGGCTTTACGGAATGGAAGTGCAAAAGCACCTTGAGCGCGTGGGCGGAAAACTGGTTTACGCGTTCAATCCTAAAGTAACGGTGATTGGGCCCGATGACGAAAAGTGGCATGCGATTTTTATTGTTCAGTACCCGAACGCAGCCGCCTTTATTGCGATGGTGAGCGACCCGGGATACCAAGAAATTTCCAAGCACCGCACCGCAGCGCTCGCCGATTCAAGGCTTATCCGAATGACGGAAACGACGCCTGGCGAAACCCTTGGAAGCGCTGGTTAGGATTGGGGTTTTTGGAGTGTGGGCTAAGCGCCTAACCACTTAGCACTCGCCGGAACGCTTGGCGTTTATTACCGTGCGGAGCTTTTCAACGGCTTTTGCGCCAAGTTTTGTTTCAAGGCTATTTCGCCCCTCGGCGCGAAGCGCATCCGTCACCGCTTGCGGCGTTTCCATGCCCCATTCAATTTTTACGCTCTCAGCTGCGATGACGCCGCTGTAGAACATTTTAACGGCGCCGGCGTTGAATTTCGGATCAGTTGGGCAAATCATTGCTCCGGCGATCGCATTGCCTACTCGTTCCTGGCGTGACGGCATGCACCCCACGTTAAATTTGAGCGCTCGTTCAGCCAGTTCGTAAGCGAAGTCGTCAGCGGAGAATTCCGAAACACATAGAGCGTTCCCGAGCTTCGGCTTTGTCGTTTGTGAGAAAACTCGGCCGGCCGTTGAAATCTCATATTGGCCGGGGAGTAGATCGACCGGTTCCTGGCTTTCCGGCGCCTGTTGCTCCGCGCATGCCCAAAGCCCGATAGTCGAGGCAAACATCGCCAAATTTCGCATTTTACAGCACCCAAATTGAAGCGCCCGCTACTTCAGCGAACGTTCAATAAGTGGTGGCATTTTCAGCTGATGTTTATCTTAAGGTAATCAAACAAATGCGCCGTGATCTTGAGAATTTTTCTACAAACGCCGAATAGCCGCGGAAAAAGTGACTGTCGCTCGCGGCGCGGACGGGATACGACTTCCGACAGCATTTTTGATTACATGGTGGCCCATAGTCACGAGGCCGCCCCAGGGAAACGCCATGCCGACGCCAATCCTGATGCCCGCGCTGTCGCCGACAATGGAAGAGGGCACCCTTGCGAAATGGACGGTTAAAGAGGGAGACAAAATTTCCTCTGGCGACGTTATTGCGGAAATTGAGACGGATAAGGCCACGATGGAGGTCGAAGCCGTCGACGACGGCGTTGTCGGGAAACTCCTCGTCGAGGCGGGGGCCGAAAACGTTAAGGTGAACGAGCCGATCGCGATTATCGTCGGCGAAGGCGAGACCCTTGACGCGGCTGCGAGCAATGGCGCGGCTTCTGACAAAATGGCGGGAAGCAAATCCCCGCCTTCGCAGGCCGTTTCAAAAAGCAGCCGAGAGGTCTCTACGTCGCTTCCACAGGCGTCCGACACGGAAGTCTTTGATGACGCCGAGACAGCCATGGTGACAGTGCGGGATGCATTGCGGGACGCTATGGCGGAGGAAATGCGACGCGACCCGGATGTCTTCTTGATGGGCGAAGAAGTCGCTGAATATCAGGGGGCGTACAAAGTCAGCCGTGGTTTGCTAGAGGAATTTGGCCCGCGACGCGTCGTTGATACGCCGATTACGGAATACGGCTTTGCTGGGCTTGGCGTTGGCGCCGCCTTTGCTGGATTGAAGCCCATTGTTGAATTCATGACGTGGAACTTCGCGATGCAGGCGATCGACCACGTCATCAATTCTGCGGCGAAGACGCGGTATATGTCCGGCGGGCAGATGGGCGCGCCGATTGTGTTTCGTGGCCCAAACGCGGCCGCGGCAAGGGTCGCGGCACAGCACAGCCAGGATTATGCGGCGTGGTATACGAATATTCCGGGCCTCATTGTCATTTCGCCATTTTCTGCAGCGGACGCTAAAGGCCTGCTTAAAGCCGCGATTAGGAACCCGAATCCGGTTGTGTTTCTGGAGCATGAACTTCTTTATGGAGATCAAAACCCCGTGCCTACCGTTGACGATTGGCTCGAGCCGATTGGCAAAGCGCGCATTGTTAAACCTGGCGCGGATGTAACAATTGTTTCCTATTCCCGTGGAGTAAAATTTTCCCTCGAAGCAGCAAAAACTCTTGAGGCGGATGGAGTATCAGCAGAAGTTATCGACCTTCGCACGCTTAGGCCCATGGATGTCGAGACAATTATAAAATCCGTGCAAAAAACAAATCGCGTCGTTACTGTTGAGGAGGGATGGGCGCCCTGCGGTATCGGCGCCGAGGTCGCTTGGCAGGTGACCCAAAATGCGTTTGATTTTCTCGACGCGCCGCCAGCCAGAGTAACGCAGGAAGACACGCCGCTGCCTTATGCTGCAAACCTGGAAGCGTTAAGCCTTCCAAATGCCGAAAAAATCGTGCGTGCGGTAAAATCCGTTCTCTACAGGGATTAATCCAATGCCCACCTCGATCCTGATGCCCGCGCTTTCGCCGACCATGGAAGAGGGCACGCTCGCTAAGTGGAATGTCAAAGTCGGCGATAAGGTCTCGTCTGGCGATGTCATCGCCGAAATTGAAACCGACAAAGCGACCATGGAAGTCGAAGCGGTTGACGACGGCGTGATCGGAAAAATCCTCGTTGAGGAGGGTGCAGAAGGCGTCAAAGTAAATGCGGAAATCGCAGTTCTGATCGAGGACGGTGAAAGCGCCGACGCTCCGGCAGCTGACGAAAAGGCGCCGAGTGTCGATAAGTCCGCTGCGACAACGCCTGGGGCGGCGCCGCCAACCGATGACAATGTGTACGCGAAGACAAATGGGGCTGATACGCACCAGCCCAGTACCTCGTTGGCGGCGCCAAGCCGCGAAACCCTGAAATCCCCCGATGGTGAACGCCTTCGTGCATCGCCGCTTGCCCGGCGGATTGCTCAAATCGAAGGTATTAACCTCACCGCCGTCCGCGGCTCTGGGCCCCATGGCCGCGTTGTAAAGCGAGACGTTGAGGCGGCGAAGGCAACAATCTCGAGCGCCTCAGCTCCGCAAGCCGTGTCGCAGCATGCTAAGGCTTCAAAGGCGTTTGATCCGCGCCTATACCCGGCCGAAACTTATGAGAGCGTGAAGCTCGATGGTATGCGGAAGGTCATCGCTGCGCGGCTCAATCAAAGTTTCAATGACGAAGTTCCGCATTTCCCGCTTATGGTCGATGTGGATTTAGATGCGTTATTGGCGGCGCGCAAACGCATTAACGCGCAAAGCCCAACGGGCGACGATGCCGCATCGAACGCCTACAAACTGTCAGTCAACGATTTCATTATTAAAGCCTGCGCCCAGGCGTTGATGGCTGTGCCGGAGGCAAACGCGTCGTTTACGGAGGATGCGCTGATCCGCCATAAGCATGCGGACATTGGCGTCGCCGTTGCCATCGACGGTGGACTGATCACGCCGATTGTCTGGCGCGCTGAAGACAAGGGGCTGAAGCAGATTAGTGCGGAGATCAAGGATCTCGCGGCGCGGGCGCGAAATCGAAAATTGAAACCTGAAGAGTACCAGGGCGGCACGTTTGCGGTTTCAAACCTTGGCATGTTTGGCATAAAAGCCTTTGCGTCGATCATTAATCAGCCCCACGGCGCAATACTATCCGTCGGCGCGGGAGAAGAACGCGCGGTCGTGCGCGATGGGCAAATCACGATTGCGACGCAGATGACGGTGACGCTCACCTGCGATCACCGGGTCGTAGACGGCGCGGTTGGCGCCGCGTTCCTGTCCGTGTTCAAGAGCTATATTGAAGAACCGACATTGATGCTGTTATAACATTAATGCTCTTGTAGGGGCGCGTCAGCGATACCGCCGCCTACGGAGCATTGGGCTGATATCCGTCGTCTTTTTCTCCTCAAAGCGCGGTGCGATATCGGTGGCGTTTTGGGGCATCGTATCAATCGGGTCCCGACTGGATTTAAGCTCGTGTGTGGGCGCCGATGACGATCGGCTGGCAGCGTCGGCGTGGTGCCGTGCGCCGTGAACGCGGTTCGAACTATTGGTGTCAGGATTAATATTGTCGCCTGGTTCGTCTGCCTCATCCTCATCTTCTGGATCCGTTGCGCGTAACGGATCTGAGAGGCGGTCGGGCAAGGTGTCTTGCGCATCGTCGAGCCGTCGGTCGAGCCATCGCCATCGGCGCCTCAAATTTCGCAGCGCATCGCGCACGGGCGGCGCTACCGTCGACAATAGGACAAGGCCAATCGCAATGAACAGAATGCCAAAGGGTACTGGCGAAAACGCTGTGAGCACGCCCACTACAATTAGCGTGATCGCAAACAGGCCGGTGAGTACATTCAGAATTAAAGTCATTTATGGTTTATAAAAGTCCGGCCCGCTTCGCGCTACGCTCGTTAGCGTATTTTCAGACCGAGCGAGCGTGGTTGCGCGTAAAATGGAGCGATGTAACAAACTTTTGGAGCAGCGAACCGGTTCAGGTCTATGCGAAACGCTTCTATCGAGAATACCCTGTAAAAATTAGGCCGTTAACCGCCCGCAATGCGCTGTGGTAAACAGCTAATCGCTAGAAATTGGTCTTGTCTTAGGCGCGATTTGCGGCGTTCAGACCGCATTGAAACGCACCTTGGTAGCCGGTAAAACAATGAAAACAACGTTTTAAGGGAATACGCAAATGTGTCCGCCAGCTGATGAAGCGCTGCTAGAGCCAGCGCGCGCAACTTTCTCCGCGATGACCGAGGGCACCCAGGAGGATTGGGGTAAGATCGCCGCCGAGTTTATTCCTTTCGCCCGTTCGGGTGGAAAGCGGATTATTCAGCACCTCAAATTGCTGGACGGCGATTTTGGCGGTTTTCCCATTGATCGTTTGAGCCACTGTCTTCAAACCGCAACGCGCGCCTACAGAGATGGGCGTGACGAAGAATATGTCGTATGCGCATTATTGCACGATATCGGCGATACTCTTGGCGCTTACAACCACCCCGATATTGCTGCGTCAATCCTCAAGCCGTTCGTATCAGAAGAAAATCACTGGATGGTCGAGAAGCACGGCATTTTCCAGGGGTATTACTTCTTCCACTTTCTCGGCATGGACCGCGATCAACGTGACGCTTTTCGCGATCACCCACATTTTGAGCGGACCGCCGAGTTCTGCGAGAAATATGACCAAACGGCCTTTGATGCGAACTACGACACGATGCCCCTTGAGGCTTTCGAACCGATGGTCATGAAATTGTTTGAGACGCCCCGGCAGTCCGTATACAAAGAAGCGCTCTGACTTTATTTCGCACAATTCCAGTGTGTATACTCAATCCGCTTTCATATCGGAGATATCATGCACGGGATTTTTTCCGCCATCTGCGCGATTGCGCTGTCTTTCTTTTGCGTCGCGGTCGCTGACGCATCCGCACAAGATGTTTCGGGCTTTGACGCCGCTCCTGCCCCCGACCGGGAGCGCACGGAAGCGTCTTTGCGCGCGGAGATTGCCCGCATTGCAGACGTTCAAAAAAATGTGCTGGTACCGATGCGCGATGGCGTTGGACTCTCCACTGATATTTACTTGCCGAAGTCCCGTGGTGACGCGCCAGCGCCCCTAATCTGGTGGAAAACGCCGTATAACTATAATCCGCTGCGGCGGACGCATATGACGTTTCTCGTTAAGGCGTTGCGCAAGGGGTATGGCTTTGCGTTCCAAAATGAGCGCGGGAAATATTACTCGCAAGGCGACTGGGAGATCCTTGGGCGACCCCGCGAAGACGGCGTCGATGCGTTGAACTGGTTTCAGGACCAAGAGTGGTCGTCGGGGAAGGTCGGCGCCATCGGCTGTTCGTCGCCCGCGGAGTGGCAGCTTGCGTTGGCGGACGAGAACCACCCGGCGCTTGCTGCGATTGTTCCGATGGCGCCAGGCGCTGGGATTGGCAAGGTTGGTCCGTATTGGGAGCAAGGCAATTGGTACCGCGGCGGCGCGCAACAAATGTTTTATCCGCCTTGGTTGTACGGATCATTACAGCCGACGCTCAGGCCAGAAATTCCAGCGAGCGCCAGCCAGCTTGACAGGGAACGCCTCGCTAAAGGATATCGACTTGCCTTTGACGCCCCAGAAGTCGATTGGGACGACGCGATCAGGCACTTGCCCCTCAATGATATGTTGAACGAAATCGATGCGCCGAACGGGACCTTCGATGACTTTACCGCGCAGGAGCCGGGTGATCCAAAGTGGCGCGACGGCGGCTTGTTTTTTGATGACGGCAATATCGATACGCCGGCCCTTTGGCTTTTTTCATGGTTCGACGTTTCGATTGCGCCGAACCTGGCGCTTTATAACCATGCCCGTGAGAACGATGATGATCCGGAGGCGGCCGATAATCAATTCGTCGCTGTCGGACCAAACCTCCACTGCCGGTTTTACCGCGATAATCTCGGAACCGTTGGCGACCGGACATTTCCGGAGCCCGCGCTTGATTACTTTGGGATGATTTTCGACTTTTTCGATCGGTACTTAAAGGACGACGAAAACGGCTTTGAGGCGAATACTCCAAAGGTACAGTACTACGAAATGGGAACAGACGCCTGGCGGTCTAGCGCCGAGTGGCCGCCGAAGGGCGTGTCTGAGAAGACATTCTTTTTGAGTTCGGGCGACGCCGGCGCGAATAGTTTGTTCGGTGATGGATTGCTCGCGACGACGGCGCCGGAAAGCGGCGGCGTTGATCGCTATACCTACGACCCAATGAATCCGACGCCGAGCCTCGGCGGCGGTATTTGTTGCATAGGCGGCGCTTTGGATGGCGGCATTTTTGATCAGCGCCCAGTTGAGTCGCGAAATGACGTTCTGGTCTACACGAGCGCGCCGCTGGAAGACGACTTGGTCGTTGTCGGGCCGATTGATCTGACGCTTTATATCTCGTCAGATGCGCCTGATACGGACTTTATGGTGAAGCTCGTCGATGTGCACCCAGATGGCACGGCCCATAATGTTGACGAGACCGCCCAGCGAGCGCGTTGGCGCAGCGGTTATGAAAGTGATCCGGTTTTCCTAGAAAAAGGCGTCGTTACATCGATCACGATACAGCCAATGGTCACCTCAACGCGCTTCAAAAAAGGGCACCGCATTCGCCTTGATGTTACGTCATCTAATTTCCCGCGCTTCGCCCGAAACTTAAATACGTCTGAGCCTGTGGCGGAGCAAACCGAGCCTAAAGTTGCGCGAAACGCGGTGCACTATGGTCCGCAAACCCAGTCGAAACTCACTCTGCGAATTATGCCTGGCGAATAAAGAAACGGCGCTCAAAAGAGCGCCGTTTGGTTTAGTCTCAAGGGGGAGAAACCCGGCCCCGGTTACACCAGTCGCAAATTCAGCAGACAGATTTTATCTGCTGAACGTCAGTTGCGCGCCGATGACCCGTGGCTCATTTATAAAACCGGTTAAGTTGTTAAAGTCGATCGCACCACGAAGGTTTTCTTCGTTTGTGATGTTCCGGGCAAAAACTGCAACCTCATAGCCGCGTTCCGTGTCCCGGTAGCCGATGCGTGCGCCGCCTTCAAAGTTGCCGGAAACCGTAAACTCTTCCGCCTCATAGAGGAAGAAATTGGTTTCGCCTTGCAGCGCCCAGTCTGTATTCACAAATAAGTCGCCTCCAAATGGCAGCGGGATGGTATATTCAGTGAACGCATTAAACGTCGTCAAAGGCGCGTTCGGGAAGGGGTTTCCGTCAACAAGCGCCTGTCCGAAACCGTTTAGTGGATCCAGAACCGTGCAAAGGCCGGAGCCGCAAGGGTCTGTCGCCAGCTGGTCGTCGCGGATTTCGGTGTCGTTAAAGCTAAAGCCGAGCGACATGAACCAGTTATCCAGTAGGAGAAATTCGGCGTCCGCCTCAAAACCGTAGCCGACGCCGCGGTCTGCGTTGATGACCTGGCTAAGGTTTCCGGCGCCCCCGATGATTGAGAATTGCTGGTTATCGACGCGGTAATGGTAGCCGGCGATGTTAATCCGCGCCCGATTGTTTAGGAGCGCGGTTTTAATGCCGGCTTCGAACGATAGGATGTCTTCACTGTCCGCCGTCGTTTGGGCGTCAACGGATCCCGGTGAAAAGGCGACGTCGCGCCCTTGAATGGTTGGTCCACGGAAACCGTCTGCAACCCGGACGTAAACGTTTACCTCTGGATTGACCTTATACAAGGCGCTGATATCCCAAGAAACGTCTTCATCCTTGACGCGGGTCGGATTGACCGTCGCTGCGGCTGCGGCGATCGCTCGGAAGTTCCGCTCATCCTCAGTGTAGCGAACACCGCCGGTTAGATTGAGCCGATCCGTCAGGTCGTAGCTCACTTGACCAAAGACAGCCCAACTTTCGTTTGCGTTTTCAATCGTTGTGAGCGGCGGGAAGCCAGGGCCCTGGGTCGTAATGACGACGGTTGAGTCAAAGGAA
>JBCCTV010000068.1:0-13420 GCA_039197915.1 Pseudomonadota bacterium
TTCAGTCTCGGCGATGGCCTGCGGCCTGGCTCGATAGCTGACGCCAATGACGCGGCTCAATTCGCAGAGCTGGAAACGCTCGGCGAGCTGACCAAGATCGCCCATGCGCGCGGCTGTCAGGTGATGATTGAGGGCCCCGGCCACGTGCCGATGCACAAGATCAAAGCGAACATGGACAAGCAGCTCGCGACCTGCGGCGAGGCGCCGTTCTACACGCTTGGGCCGCTCACAACCGATATCGCGCCCGGATATGACCATATTACGTCGGGTATCGGCGCTGCAATGATCGGTTGGTTCGGCACCGCGATGCTGTGCTATGTGACGCCTAAGGAGCATTTGGGACTTCCCGACCGTGACGACGTGAAAGTGGGCGTTATCACCTATAAGCTCGCCGCCCACGCGGCAGACCTCGCCAAAGGACACCCGGCAGCGCAAATCCGCGACGACGCATTATCGCGCGCCCGGTTTGAGTTCCGTTGGGAGGACCAGTTCAACCTGTCGTTAGACCCTGAAACGGCGCGGGATTTCCACGATCAAACCCTGCCGAAGGAAGCCCACAAGGTCGCGCATTTTTGCTCCATGTGCGGACCGAAATTCTGCTCCATGAAGATCACCCAGGACGTGCGCGACTATGCTGATGGGCTTTCGGATAATGAAAAGAAAGACCTCGAACGCGCCACGGTCGAAGCCCGCGAAGGCATGGAGGAAATGAGCGAGAAGTACAAGGAAATGGGTGGGCAGCTTTATTTGGATGCGGACGTTGTGAAGTAACGTCGATGCTTGGAGCGCATCGTGCGGCTGGTCGTGCGTACATGCTTGCTATGGATTGTCGTTGAATATGGCCGTTTTATTGTGGCAGGGTTTTATTAGCGGTTTTGTTTTTGATCATGTAAGCCACAGTTACACTGGCGGAAACGTCAAACGGCGGCGGCTTCAGTGACAGGCTGACGGCTGCACTTTCCGTTGGCGCTGTTTCAAGCGCAAACGGTTCATCATTGGCGACAGTGCGACGACTGCTTTGCTCAAATCTGAGGCGTTCGTAAGTCCTTCCGCGATCGGTGAGACCTTCACCATAGACAATCGTCTTGGTCCCAATAATCTCAACATTCGTGGATTTCGCCAAATTCTCAGCTTTCCGGCGTGCATCACGGATGGCGGCGTCTACCGCGCGCTGTTCGAGTGCCGCGCGATCGCTCAATCGCCAGTCCGAAAGACGGACGCCGGCCGCTCCGCGCTCAACCGCTAATGACACAACCTCACCTGCAGACTCTGCCGGTGAAGCAACAATGGTGATGCCGATTTCACCGCGAAAACCGTTCTTTGGACATAGCTGTCTTGCCTGATACCTCGCCGCCGCGAGCGGGCAATCCGGATCGACCGTCGTTTCGATTAAAAGACTTTGAGAGGACATGTTTATGATCGAGAGACCGGAAATACCTGAGATAGCGCTTTGTATTTCCTCCGCGGTCTGCGATATTTGCGAGAGGAGCTTAAGCCGCTCCTCATTTTGATCTTCAACCTGAACGTAAAGTTCAAATAAATCCGGAGGCGCTGTAACCGTAGCGGCTCCATCGACAATTATTTCGGCTTGTTGAAATCTCGAGCACCCAGTGATAGGAAAAAATCAGTATACTAATGAAAAATATTCTCGCCATGCTTTGCCTTTTTCAATTTTTGGGGTTCAACAATTTCCAGAAAATAATAACCCGCATGTAAACCTAACGCGGCTAGAAAGCGGGTCAATACATGCAGTTGATTAGCTTTTGCCTTTAATTCCCAAAGTGGCGACGAAGCTGAGATAACCAACCCATGAAAAAAGCTGATCACTTAGAGAGTATCCTCGCTCCAGGGCTTGCGCAGGCTTTCGCCCGTGAGCCGGGGGCTAACTGGCGCAGTCCGCTTTGGCGGGCGGCAGCGCGGATTGCCCCGCGCTTTCCGGGCGCCTTTAGGCCGAGGCCGCCAGTCCGGGTGCGGAAGGCAAACGGGGCGCCTAGTGAAATTTTGCTCTACGAAGACACGACACAGATGCTGGGAAGCGGCGTGGTCGGCGCTGCTGCCTCCCAAGGTAAAGCAGCGGCCGTAAATTCGGATGGGGAAGAATCAAGTTCGAGCCCGGCAAAAAGGCCGGGCGTTCTCTTTATCCATGGCGGCGGTCATCTGTTTGGGGCGCCGCAGACGGTGGCGCCGTTCGCTGCGCGTATCGCCAAGGGACTTGGCGCAGTGGTGGCGTCGCCGCGCTATCGGTTTGCGCCGGAACATCCGTTCCCGGCGGACCTCGATGATTGCCATGCGGCGTGGACTTGGCTTGTCGATAATACTGACGCCCTGAATATTGATCCAGCGCGGCTCGCCATTGCGGGCGCAAGCGCTGGCGGCGGGCTTGCCGCTGCGTTGGTGCAACGGCTCCATGACGAAGGCGGGCGCACGCCCGCGGCGCAGCTCCTCGTCTACCCTATGCTCGACGATAGAACGTCTACGGATCGCTCGCTTGATGGCAAACATCTGTTGTGGGAAAACGGCCACAATCACTTCGCTTGGTCGGCCTATTTAGCGCCCCATGAGCCCGGGCCGGACCCAAAGCCTGCCTATGCTGCGCCGGGGCGGCGCGAAGACCTGAGCGGTTTGCCGCCTGCCTGGATCGGCGTCGGGGACATGGATTTATTTTTGGGTGAAGATCTGGATTATGGGTCGCGCCTTAATAAAGCCGGTGTCGCCTGCGAGATTAAACAAATGGCGAAGGCGCCCCATGGGTTTGACCAACTGGCGCCGGGGGCGGAGGTTTCACGCGACTTCCATAAATCTGCGATTGCGTTCCTCGCGCGCCACCTAGCGGTCGCTGATTGATCGCTGCGTTGTTTCAACGCTTTGTTCCGTTTGGCGGATCGGATAGGGTGACCCCAATTATCAGGGGCTACATCTGAGGCATAGTTATGGTTACGGGTCTTTACGCAGGGCTTGCCGCCCTATTTTTGGTTTTCTTATCGGTCCGGGTCATCCGTGTACGCCAGAGCCAGAAGATCTCCGTCGGGACGGCTGGGAACCCGGACATGGAACGGGCCATGCGGGTTCAGGCGAACTTCGTTGAGTATACGCCCTTGCTCATCGTGATGCTCGGGATCGCCGAGATGAACGGTTTGCACCCCCATGGCGTTAATACGATCGGCGCCTTGATCATAATCGCGCGGATTGCGCATTTCATTGGCTTTGCCACAGAGGCCGGGCCCATGGCGGGGCGTGTCGCAGGGACGATATTGACGTTTCTTCTCCTCATTGCGTCGGCTGGGGTGTTGATCGCACAGTTCCTCGGCGTGATCTGATTTGTTTCCCATTTATTTGTTTACTGATTAAAATATTGCGTTTGCTAAGGGCCCCATGAACACGCGTTTCAACCCTGTTTTCTCCGATCGGCCCCAGTCGATTTTTCCGACCATGTCGGCGCTTGCGCGCAAACACCAGGCGATCAACTTAGGGCAGGGGTTCCCCGATGAAGGCGCGCCAAATAGCGTACTTTCCATCGCGGCGCAATCAATCCTCGACGGCGATAATCAGTACGCGCCAGTAGAGGGCATTCCAGAATTGCGCGAGGCGATTGCCGCTGACAATAAGCGCTTTTACGATCTAGACATTAATCCGCAAACGGAAGCGCTTGTGGTTGGCGGCGCCACCGTGGGGCTCGCGGCGGCCTTCCTCGGCTTCCTCAACCCCGGCGACGAAGCGATTGTGCTGTCGCCTTTTTATGAGTGTTATGCGCCGCAGATTGAGGCGGCCGGCGCAAAGGTTGTTTGCGTTCAGCTGGAGCCGCCAGATTGGCGTTTACGCCGTGCTGCGTTAGATAAAGCCATCAGCAGCAAGACGAAGCTGATCGTTATCAATTCGCCCCACAATCCGCTCGGAAAGGTGATGGACGAAGCGGAGCTGCAGGTCGTTGCCGACTGCGCCATGGCCAATGATCTGATTGTGGTTTGCGATGAAGTCTATGAGCATCTTTTGTTTGATGATCGGCGCCATAGGCCGTTGATGACCCTGCCGGGCATGTTTGAACGGTGTGTGCGGATCGGTTCAGCGGGCAAAACATTCTCCGTCACCGGGCTGCGCGTTGGTTATGTGACGGGTCCTGAGCATTTGATTACCGCGCTTCTTAAGGCGCATCAGCATCTCGCTTATACCGTGCCCATTCCCTTGCAGAAGGCCGTCGCGAAGGGGCTCGCCCTGGGCGATGATTATTACCATGAGTTTCGGCGCGGCATGGAGGCGAGACGTGATTTGTTGGCGGCGGGATTAGAGAGCGCCGGCTTTGCTGTTCTCCCCTGCGCGGGGTCTTACTTTTTGACCGTCGACATTCGCTCGGTCGGGCGCGAGGATGACAGGGCGTTCTGTGAAGAGATCACCGAACATGCGGGCGTGGCCGCGGTGCCGTTGTCCGCGTTTCGACATCCGTCGGAGTCAGATCCGCCTCGATACTTTTCGCGTTTTTGCTTTTGTAAGCGCCTTGAGGTCCTGGAACAGGCGTCCGATCGCTTGAAGGCCTATCTCGCCTGAAGTTTTACCGGCTCGCGCTGTGTTTTCGCGCCGCTCTGATCATGCCCCCGCTTTGGTTACGCGCGGGCCTGGTTATGGGCTTGCCTGGTCACCGGCGGCCTTGGACATCGGCTGGTTACGTCACCTGAGGCGCAGTTCCATGCCTTGCCGGTCTTTCGAAAAGGGCGTTCTATGGGGCGCTCTATTAGCTAATTTGTGCGGGAGGGTTCCTGGATGCACCGCCTTGTCTCTGGAGTTTTTGCGGCTTTATGCGTTGCCGCCCAAACGGTGTTGTTTGCAGGGCCAGCGCAGGCTGCGCCGGAATGGATAAATAGTATTTCCGAACCCACGGCGGAATTGCCAGAAGCCTTTAAGGCCAAGCAGGAACAATTATTGGCGCAGGCTCGCGCGTCGGTCGACGCCAACCCGCAAGATGCGATGGCGCTCATCTGGGTTGGCAGACGGCTCGGCTATCTCGGGCGCTACAAAGAGGCGCTGACTGTCTATTTCGATGGCGCTGAAGCGTTTCCCGATGACGGGCGGTTTATGCGCCATGCGGGGCACCGCCTAATATCCGTACGGGAATTTACGCGCGCGGTTGAGGCTTTATCCGCTGCGCAAGACACCATGGCGGAAAAACCCGATGCGGTCGAACCGGACGGCTTGCCAAACACCCGCGGCATCCCGACGTCGACCACCAAGGGCAATATTTTTTACCATTTGGCGCTTGCCCACTATCTGCTTGGGGACTTCAACGCCGCCGCCATCGCCTGGGCGGAGGCCGCGGCCGTTGCTGAAAACCCAGACGCTGCAGCGGCGGCGCGGTATTGGCTTTATATTTCGCGATCGCGCGCTGGCGATGAAGCCGGCGCCACAGCCGCCTTGGCGCCGGTCGATCAGAGTTGGCCGGTCTTTGAAAACACCGCTTACTTTGAAATGGCGCTCTGTTTCAAAGGCGCCGGAGACTGCGAGGCTCTTTATAAACAGGCGGACGATGCCTCCGGCGTCGCTGGCGGCACGTTGCTTTACGGCCTCGGTGCGAAGGCTCTCATTGATGGTGAGCGCCGAAAAGCACGTCGGTACTTTGACCGCGCAACGGCCGCTGGCGCACCAACGGCGTTCGGGGTGATTGCAGCGGAACAGGATTTGGCAAACCGTCGTTGAGCCTAGCGGGGATTAATTCAATAGCCTGATAGGAGCTTTTTATGCCGCCATCGCGCGCGCGAAAATATGACGTCATTATATGGGGCGCGACTGGTTTCACAGGCAGTCTCGTTGCCGCTTATTTCGCTGAGCACTATGGCGGCAATGACGAGGTTCGTTGGGCCGTAGGCGGACGGGATAAAGCAAAACTCAGCGCGGTTTTGTCAGAAATCGGCGCGCCGGAGACGCCAATGGTCATCGCCGATGCCGCTGATCCGGCCGCGATGTCGACGCTCGCGGGTCAGACAAAGGTCGTCTTAACGACTGTGGGCCCGTACCAAAAATATGGGTCTCAGCTTGTGGCGGCGTGCGCTGCTGTAGGTACTGACTATGTCGATTTATGTGGCGAGCCGCCCTGGATGAGGCGGATGATTGATGCGCACCATGAGGAAGCGCTCGCCTCCGGCGCTCGGATTGTCCACTCATGCGGCTTTGATTCAATTCCCTTCGATCTCGGCGTTTATTTTCTACAATCCCACATGGTCAAAGAATTCGGCGCGCCTGCGCGCGATGTGAAGGGCGTGATGCTGGATGCGCGTGGCGGATTTTCCGGGGGAACCGCCGCCAGCTTGATCGCCACTGTCGAGGCGGCCGGTAAAGACCGGGAGGTTCGGCGCACAATGGGCGATTGGTACGCTTTGGCGCCCAGCGACACCGCGCAAAGACCGAAGCCTCCAGACATGCGCAGGCCGCGGTATGATCGCGACGCGAAATCATGGCTCGCGCCGTTCATCATGGCGGACATAAATGCACGAAATGTGCACCGGACAAATCTTTTAACGGACTTTCATTATGGGGAAGATTTTACCTATATCGAAATGATGGTCGTTCCAAACGCTTTAGCGGCAGGCGGCGTCACTGGCGCTATGGGCGGCTTTGCAGGCGCGATGGCGCTTCCGCCCCTGCGCGCGTTGATTAAATCTTTCGCCCTTCCAAAACCGGGCGAAGGGCCTGATAAAAACGCCAGAGAAAAAGGCTACTTCAAAGCGCGCTTTATTGGCGTAGGGCCAAAAGGGCCTGGCGGCTTAGGCGGCGCGATGGGGGCCGTGCGCGTCGACGGCAAAAGAGACCCAGGTTATGGCGCAACATCGCGTATGATTGCCGAAAGCGCCGTCTGCCTTGCGAAAGACATCACCCGCAAGCAACGCCCTGGCGGGGTTTTAACGCCCGCCGCCGCGATGGGCGCAACCTTAATCGATCGGCTAGAACGCAACGCCGGTCTCACATTCGCAATCGACCGCGCACCGTAGAAGCGCCGGGTAGGGAGCTTATTTGATGTTTAGGAATGCAGCGCTTGGGCTTTTCATAATGGCCATAATGGCCACTGCTGGCTGCGCTGAAACGGTCGAAACGGCTGCGGCCGAAAACCGAGACGCGCAATCTGGCGTCGATTTCGCGGCGAGACTTGGCGCCATTGTCAACGATCCCTCGGCGCCGCTCGCAGGCGCAGTGCTCGCCGTTAAGGTCGGAAACACCGTCGTCTATAAAGGCGCTGCTGGCTGCGCTCAATTTTCTGACGGGAGCGAGCAAAGCTGCGCTCGCGCGCTAACTTCGGAAACCAAGGTCCGTGTCGCCTCCATATCAAAAATGATAACGGCCTTTGCGCTGATAGATTTGGCGGATGAGGGTAAGGTAAATCTTGATACAGATGTTTCGACCTATCTCGGGTTTACGCTGCGTAATCCTGCATTCCCAGAGACGCCGATTACCGTCAGGCATCTCTTGTCGCACACCTCTTCGATCCGGGACCCTGAGTCTTATTACGCAATTGCTCCGGACACTCTTCAGAACGTTGTTGCAACTGCGCAAGGCCTTTTTGCACCGTCAACGGAGGGGGAGGCGAGCCGCGCGCCCGGCGACTATTTTGCCTATGCGAACATAAATACCGGCATTGCTGCGGCGGTTTTGGAAAATGTCGATGGGGGGCGCTTCGATAAAATTACATCAAAACGCGTGCTCAAGCCGCTAAAGCTTGATGCGGGGTTCAATTGGTCAGGCGTCTCTAAACGCGCGCGCCGGGCGGGCGCAACGCTTTATCGAACGGCCGAAAACGGTTCCTGGACACCGCAGACGGACAGCGAAGGTCTATTGAATGATCCGTTGCCGGTATTTCTCGCAGCTGACGGCCTCGATAGGCGAGCTTTTTTGAAGGGCTATGGGCCTGGATCAAATCCGACGTTGTTCTCGCCACAGGGGGGCTTGCGCGCAAGCGTCGGGGATTTGTTGGTGATTTTAGACTATCTAAAGTCGACGCGCGCCGCCGCCGCGGAGCCTGTCTGGCGTTACAACCCTGCAACGGAGAACGGCGCAACAGAGGGGCGTTTTTTCCAGCGTTATGGATTGTTCGTTCACACATTAACGCCCGAACAAACGCCTTTTGATGAACCGCTGATCGGGCACGCCGGCGAAGCCTATGGTCTTTATAGCGGGGCCTGGTATGCGGCTGACGGCGATGGAGAAGATGAGGTTTCATTTGCTTTTGCCGTCACCGGAACAACACGCGCGCCGGAGCGCGCCGATGGCGCCGGCTTCAATGCGGTTGAGATGAAGCTTGCGTCGCTCGCGAACGATATCGCCGTGGCCGCCTCTAGCGGAACTGTAGCGACTGTTGCGACTTTAGCGACTGGGGTGGCAGCCCATGCAGATGACGGGCGACATGTCACCGACGGCGCGCCGGCGGGCGTCGCCGAGCCTCGACCCTATGATCCAACCCGAAATGCGATGGATGACGTGAACG
Source organism: Pseudomonadota bacterium (assembly GCA_039197915.1). GTDB lineage: Bacteria > Pseudomonadota > Alphaproteobacteria > Caulobacterales > Parvularculaceae > JAJFFW01. The sequence goes on from JBCCTV010000068.1 coordinate 8,459, forward strand.
CCGCCCTGGAACGCGCGGGCGCATCGGGAAAGCGCGTGATTGTCGTCCTGGGCGCTAACTGGTGTCATGACAGCCGCGGCCTTGCTCACAAGTTCTTGGCAAGTGACTTCCAAACGCTTTTTGAGGAGAGCTACGAGGTCGTCTATGTGGATGTGGGACGCCGCGACCGAAACCTGGATATTGGCGCGCGGTTCGGCGTGATGTCGCTCGTTGGAACGCCAACGGTTTTGGTCATGACGGCTAATGGCGAGGTTTTAAACGCGGACACAGTGCACACCTGGCGCACGGCCTATTCAAAGCCGTTCGATGAAACGCTGGCCTACTTTCGGGAATTCGCGGAATAAATTCACCAAATCATAAGCGCCAACCGCGGGCTTTGGGGGCGTCATCTCTCGTCCTTTTCGCTGGCGATCGATTGTTTTCCCAAAAAAGTGGGCGGAACAATTGGTCGTCGCTCCGTCGTCCATCAAACAAGCCAGTTTATCGCCAGTAGGAACATCGAGCGATCTGATTTTTAATCAGTATGCAAATAAAATTCTGCGGTTTATCGCGGATTTACGACTGCGCGTCATAAGACGCCCTACAGAACCGTATTAGTTTGATATTGAGACTTAATAGTGGTGACTTTACCCCACCGGTGGCCTGACTCTCGGTTCATGGGCCGTATTACTCGCTTCATCGTGAGGATGAGCGACAATTGTCGATCGCGCGTTTGCGCCGCTTTTCATTGTCGGGCGTCCATGATTTAGTAGAGCACTGGTGTCGCTCGGCCTGCGCTTGTTCGCGGTCGCTATCGACAGTGCATGGATTAAGTTGGGAGAGCCCGCCAGTATGCAAACCACCACTCGCCGTGATCTTTTAACAATGATTGGCGTCGCTGCCGGCGGCACTGCCATGTATAACGCGATGTCGGCCTTAGACCACGCGGAGGCGTCGAACTATGCGGGACCAATCTCGTTAGACGGGGCTCCCGCTGGCGCCAGCGTGTTAATTCTGGGCGCGGGCGTTGCCGGCATGACCGCGGCTTTAGAGCTCCGCGCCGCTGGGTACGCCGTTAAGGTGCTTGAGTTCCGCGAAAAGGCCGGTGGGCGTTGCTGGACCCTTCGCGGTGGCGATCAGTACACAGAGCTTGGTGGCGCGACGCAAAACATTGACTTTGCCGAAGGCAATTACATCAACCCAGGCCCATGGCGCATTCCGCACAATCACTACGCGGTCCTAGATTATTGCGGGCGCCTTGGCGTCAAGCTCGAACCGTTCATTCAAAAAAATCACAATGCTTACCTTCACCACACGGAAGCGTTCGGCGGGAAACCGCAACGGTTTCGACACATCGCCTCTGACTATCGCGGGCATGTGACAGAGCTTTTGGCGAAAGCCCTAAACAGCGGGCGCCTTGACGACATGGTCACGCCCGACGATCTCGAGATCTTACTTGAATCGCTGCGGGCGACTGGCGTGCTTGACAGCAATTATTCCTACCATTCGGACCGCACGATGAGCCGTTTAAGGGGCTATGATCGCGACCCAGGCGCGGGGCCGAACGGCGCGCCGCTCCCCTCTACGCCGATCGATCCGTCGGAGCTCTTGCGCTCGCGCCTGTGGGACCGTCTTGCTGAGGCGGAGGACCTTGAACATCAGACGCCGATGTTCCAGCCCGTTGGCGGGATGGATATGATTGCCCAAGCCTTCGCCCGCGAAGTCGGTGATTTGATCACTTACAATGCAAAGGTTATTTCGCTGAACCAAGACGATAATCAGGTAACTGTGACTTATCAGGCGCTCGACGCCGGCGGCGACATCCGGTCGGAAACAGCGGATTACTGTGTATCTACGATTCCATTTTCCATTCTGGGGCAGCTCGACCACAACTTTTCGAGCGAGATGACGAGCGCCATCGAAAACGTATACTATGTGGGTTCGTCCAAGTGGGGATTAGAGTTTAAGCGCCGGTTCTGGGAACAAGACGAGCGAATTTACGGCGGTATTACCTACACGAACCAACCGATCGAGCTCATCAGTTACCCTTCGACCGGCTTTTTTGAACAAGGGCCGGCAGTGCTACTGGGTGGATACACCTGGAAGAGTGAAGAAACCTATGAGTTCAACGCAATGCAGCCGGAAGAGCGCATTAAATGGGCGTTAAAATTCGGCTCAGAGATACACCCTCAGTATGCTGAAGAGTATAAAACGGGTGTTAGCGTCACCTGGCATAAGGTGCCGTGGGTTCTCGGCTGTTTCGGGATTTGGCGCGATAAGGACGCGCATTACCAAAACGCGATTAAGCTCGACAATCGCGTCGTTTGCGCGGGCGAGCATTTGTCTTACCGCGGCGCCTGGCTAGAAGGCGGCATTTTATCAGCTCTGAACGCTGTCTCCACTCTCCATCAGCGTGTTGTTCAAGGATAATCTCTGTGAAAAAAGACCTTACACGAAATATTTTGACTAGTATTGCGCTGGCTTCAGCTTTTGCAGTTGCTGGATGCGACGCAGAGCAAAGTGCGGCGGCTTCGGCGCCTTCCAACACGGTCGTCGCTGACTCTGCTTTTATCGGTGTGCCGTCCCCAGCAATTGATCCGCGGGAATGGACAGACGCTTCCCTACCAGAAGAGATTTTTTCCGGTCACGGCATTGATTTTGACGAGGGCGCGGAAATTTATGCGACCGTATGCGCCGGCTGTCATATGCCCGATGGGACCGGCGCCGTTGGCGGTGGGATGTATCCGGCCCTCTACGAAAATGAAAACCTTCTCGCCCCGGATTATGCGATCTACATGGTCTTGAATGGCTATCGCGGTATGCCCGGCTTTGGTCGGCATCTGTCCGATGCGCAAGTTGCGGCCCTGATCAATTATATTCAAGGCGGCATGAATACCTATGAGCCGCAGGCGACGGCTCAGCTTGTGGCGGAAAATCGCGATCCATCGAATGTTTATGTCGGCGGAATGCGCCGGCAGGGAGCGCAAGATCCTCGCTTTATGCTCGCGTCACAAACTTCTGTGTCAAGCCGAGCGGGGGGCGCGTCAACAGGCGTTGCAAGCGGCGGATCTTCGCCTGCAGCTTCTGAAATGACGCTCGCGAGCGCGGCGCCCGTCGCTATGCAGGGCGCTGCGCGGGCAGCGGTGCAAAGCGCAACCACTACTCAAACAAGCGCGACGCAAAACAATCCGACCGTCTCACCGGATGAAAGTCCGGCCATAACAAATGGCGCGATCAGGCACAAAACGCCCGGCTCAACATTCCCTATACTGATGGCGGCGGAAGTGCCGTCGCCCACATCGCTCGTTTATCTGAGTGGCACGGTGCCACAGTTGGTCGATAAGGAGGCCGAACGTGGATCAGTTGCAGCCTACGGCGACACGCGCAAGCAAACTGAAACGACACTCGCGTCAATCGAAACGAAACTCAAAAGTCTCGACCTCACAATGTCAGACGTCGTGAAAATGCAGGTGTTTTTAGTTCGGCCCGAAGGCGCCGACGGCATGGATTTTTCCGGCTTTATGGAAGGGTACACGCAATATTTTGGTACGGATGACCAGCCAAACCTCCCAACGCGCTCGGTGTTTGAAGTGGCTGGGCTCGCCAATCCCGGATGGCTCATCGAAATCGAAGTCGTTGCGTTGCGGGAAGGCGCTAAAAGTGAGGTCGCGACCGCGGCTACCCAGGTCAATGCACCCGCGGTGGCGGAAACCCCCAAGGCTATCCGGCATAAAATCCCGAATTCCACGTTTCCTATTGCGCTCGCGGCTGAAGTCCCCAGCGCAAGCGATCTCGTTTATTTAAGCGGGACAGTGCCGCAGGTCATCAATAAGGACGCCGAGCGAGGCTCGCTTGAGGCCTATGGCGACACGAAGGCCCAAACGGAAACAACGCTCGCTTCAATTCAAGCAAAGCTCGAAAGCTTGGACTTGACCATGGGCGACGTCATAAAAATGCAAGTGTATCTCGTGCGCCCAGAGGGTGCGGACGCTATGGATTTTGCAGGCTTTATGGAGGGGTACACGCAGTATTTTGGTACGGACGAACAACCAAACCTTCCGACGCGTTCCGTCTTTGAAGTTGCGGGCCTCGCAAGCCCTGCCTGGCTCGTTGAGATCGAGGTTGTTGCGGTTCGCTAGTCGCTAAGCGTGCCGCGTTAGCGCGTTGTTTGTTGTTGGTGCGCGAAGAGACGCGCTTCTCAAGAAAAGGGCGTCTCACCCTGCCGCCCTCGCTTCGGTCGTTTTACGCCATGGTGGTCTTAGCAAACAAATGACCGATTAGCTTAGCGTGTTGCTTTTATAAAAATCCGTTTCCTTGAGCGCGTTAAGAGCGAAAAATATACCTGTGAGCCTTGTCACGTCGCTTTTGCACGAATCGAACTCATTCTACTTTTTAGAATGACACCCTTAAGCCAAAAACGGCCTGCGCGTTCTCAATGCGCTGGTCTAGAAAAATGGTTAATTCTTCTTCACTGATCACATCAAAGTCGGGAAGGCTGAACGCGGACGAAATGAAAATGTCACTCGAGCCAAAGCGTTGGTATCTGCCTTCGGCAAAAACAGACAAATTTTTAGTGACCTTTGTTTCAAGCCCCCCAAACGCTTGCCATGCGAATTCGGTTGACGAAACGTTGGCGTCTCCAAGAATACCAATAACAATTGCGTCTAGGATTTCGGTCGATACGAAGACTTCTTCTCCATCAAACCTCAATCGCGCGGCTCCGGCGCCGCCGCCCGCATATAACGAAATGCGTTTGTCTTTGAAATTTTGTACAACTTTTATGTTCGCCATTCCGGTAACGGCGTTAGCGGACCCAACGCTTCCAAAACTTGAAAACGCACCTTCACCTTCAACACGAATTTCGAACCTGCGTGACACGTCAAATGCGTATCCGACCGCTCCGCCAGCTGAATATCCTGTTCCAAGGGCTAACGAGTCTATTTCCTGAAAAGGCGAGTTATTCGGGAAAAGACTGGCGCCGAA
>JBCCTV010000069.1:0-13200 GCA_039197915.1 Pseudomonadota bacterium
CAATTTTTGCGTCATACCCCTGCCAATCGACATAATCATGCGGCCGGGTGAGCGGGCGGTCGATGCCAGGGGACGAGACTTCAAGGGTATAGGCGCCGTCGATGGGATCGGCTTCTTCAAGCGCCAAAGACAGTTGCCGCGAGAGCTGGGCGCAATCTTCCGCTGTCATTGTTTTGTCCGGGCGTTCGGCCATGATTTGCAGCGTTTTTGCGCGTGCGCCCGTGATGCGCGTGCGCACAAGATCAAACCCCAGCTGATCAACGATCGGCTGGATCATCCGCTCAATTTCTCGTTCCAATGGCGTCATACGTCTGATCACTTATCCCTATGTCCGCCGGGACTTCCTCTCACGACCTGGCGAAATGGGTAACAAAAAACGGGCCCGTTAGGGCCCGCTCGTAAATGTCATAGAGGCATGCCGCTTTGATGTCACGCGCAACATACAAACAATAAGGCAGTGATTGGTGGGTTCTGGACGAAATGGTAACCGATTGGAGATATCGATAGCATTGTAAGAGCCGCGGAAATCCGAATGCCCTTAATCAAGATTAAACAACAAGAAAGCCTCGCATACGAGAACGTGTCGAGATCGCAAGAAACGCCGGCGGACCGACCGCATATTGACACTATCATTGTCAATTACAGCGCCGGAGAGCTTGTAGTCGACAGTCTTGCGAGTTTGCTTAAATCGTACGAAGACGAAGCTCGCGGGCGGATTTACATCGTTGATAATGCCTCGCCAAACGGAGACGCCGTCGTTTTACGAAAGTATATCGAGCGAGAAGGCTTAAGCGATCGGATCGAATTAGTTGCGGAAAAGACGAACCTAGGATTTGCAAAAGGTAATAACGTCGCGTTGCGTCAGATCTTTGCGAGCAATTCACCGCCTCAATATGTCTTTTTACTCAATCCTGACGCTTATGTGAAAAAAGGCGCGTTAGCACGCCTCGCCACGTTCCTGGAAGAGACCCCGTCGGCGGCGATTGCAGGGGCGCGACTTGAAGGACCTGAGGGCGATCCACAAATCTCCGCATTTAATTTCATCTCACCAGCTACAGAGGCAATTGCAGCAGCTGGACTAACGCCACTTTGGCGATTTTTTCCGGGCACGCGCGTTGCACCGCCACAACGCGACAAAACTTACCGTGCCGATTGGGTGTGCGGCGCAGCTGTAATGATTCGCCGAACGGTTTTTGAGCAGATCGGGCTCTTCGACGCTGCATACTTTTTGTATTATGAAGAAACAGACTTCATGCTTGCAGCAAAACGTGCGGCGCTTGAGACTTGGTATGTACACGACGCTCACGCTGTCCACCTTGTAGGCCAATCAAGCAATGTGAAGACAGGGCGGACAGCTGAAAATGCTACGCCTAGCTATGTTTTTGATTCACGCGCCTACTATTTTAAAAAGAACTTCGGAGGCGCTGGGCTGGCCGCAGCTGAAATCGGCTTTGTCCTTGGATCTTTATTTTATGCAGCAACGCGCGGGCTAACTGGCCGCTCACAACGAAGCGCCCTTTTAGACATTAGGCACTTTTTGGCTGCTCGCCGAGCACGCCTAGCTCGACGGCGCTCATCTGGCGCCATGCCGCGTTGAGGGGGAACCATCCGTGACGACGCCTGCCCCCTCCCATGATATGCCGTATGCGACCCATGGAAACGACGATTTGCCACCTCTTCCTAGCGGCACGTCAAACGAGAATCCGGACGACATTCCATTATTGAGCCTGATTGCAGAGGACTGGCGCACTCATAACAAAGATCTGTTCTCGCAGGGCTTTTGGGCGCTAGTTAATCATCGCTTTGGAAATTGGCGCATGGGCATCAAAAATAGAATAATCCGTGCACCCCTGACGCTTTTCTATCGGATCTGGTACAAAATCGTGCAAATAGCTTGCGGCATAGACATTCCGTATACCGTCAGCGTCGGTCGGCGGGTCCGTTTCGAACACTTCGGCGGAATGATCCTCGTTGCACGAAAAATTGGCAACGACGTGGTGATCCGACAGAACACAACTTTTGGCGTTAAAACGATCGACGCATTAAATGGCAAACCAATTATCGGCAATGGCGTGGACATTGGCGCTGGCGCAGTACTTGTTGGACATATCGAGATTGGCGAAGGCGCTGTTATCGGCGCAAATGCAGTTGTGACCAAAGACGTGGAGCCTTACACAATAGTCGGCGGCGTGCCCGCAAAGCTTATCGGACGCCGGACAGCGCCATATGTGGGCAAATGAATATTCTCGCGTAACTGCGCCGCCTAAGCGTCAAATCTCGAAGCCCAACGTTTTCTATTCATTTTCGGACGATCGCGCGGATCGGCATCGATCGCGAAGGCGCCTCGCACCTCCAATAGGAGAAGGTCCGCTCGTTTAACGGATAGTCGTTTCCGGGAGCAGCAGCATCCTGCAGCAAACGCAAATTTACGCTTCTCGGGTGTAGACGTTTATGTCAATCTGACGTTGGTCGCACGCTCAATAAACCTGTGGCTGAAATAAGTCTAACGAGGGTCGCGGATGTTTCGTTTTATCGCCATGGTTATGGGAATTATTGGCGCCTTAGGCGGCTCGCAAGCGCCCGGCTTTACGCTCCAATATATGCAAAACCTTACCGGACGCATCGATGAATTGCGCCCCATTGTCGAACAGTTTGACGCCAACGTCGCGTCCGCCGGATATAACCGGACGACCGCGCTTGCCGAGTGCGACCGGGCGAGCACGTCGCCGTCGCTCCTTTCGGCGCTTTGCGAAAGTTACGTTTCCACGGTGAGGCGTTTTCAACTTTTATATGAACACCTATCCGCCCTGAACGCGACGGATGAGCTGCGCCGCCCGTTGCTCCTCGCCCAAACCTTTGAGCGCGATATCGCAGAGAGCGTTGCAAGCGTGTTCGAACCGGCCGTGCCTGCGACAAGCGCAGGCGCGCTTTATGCGGGCGGCGGGTTCGCGCTCCTCTGGGGTGGATTTTCGTTTGTTTTTGGAATTTTGGGCGCCTTGTTCGGCGGCGGGCGCCGGGAATACGCCTGACTTCGTTATCGATTAAAGAGACTTCGATTTCGATAAAGCCATGAAAGCGTCGTCGGGGCCATTCGCAGTTTGTTTGGCGGTCTGCTGTCCATCGCTCGATAGCGGTGCGCCCAGCGAAAACGCGTGTGCGTTTCAGGGTTCCTATCCATCGCCTGCCTGACGGCTCGCGCCCTTGCGTGATCACCAATGACGCTGCCTGCCTTAACCGTGGGCCTGCCTTAACCTTGATACCTCTGACTGCGGAAACTGGCCAATCGCCCATTGGCCCTGAATTTGCCGTGCTTCGGCGATAATCTTCCGGCTTTGGCTTGGTGGGGCTTGAGACTGTTGAGTGGGGACGCAGCGACTATGGGGAAACGACATTTGGCGGTATTCTGCGCATTGGGCGCTGCGGTGAGCGCCGCCGCCGCCCAAGACCCTGCCGCCCAAGACCCTATTGTGGGCTCTCGGGATGGTCCGGGGACCGGAAGCATGGCCGACATCTCCCATGCAATGCTGCAGGCGGCGGCGGAAACTGGCGACGCGAGCCAGGTCGACGCTGTTGAGAACGCCTTGTTCCGGATTTACCCCGCCCGGAAATCTGAAATCACTAAGATCGCCGCCCGTTGGCGCGCAGCCGTAATGATTACAAATGGCACAGCCGAACCCGGTGCGGCGGGCCTGCGCCAAGCAACTGACCAGACGGGCGCGGAACGCGCGCCCGGCGCCCAACAAGCCCCAGCGCAAGCCGCCGCCCCCTGGAAAGGCAAAATCGTCGCGTCATTTGCGAACGCGTCGGGCAATGCTGAAAACACGACCGTCGGCTTTGCGTTAAACGCCGAGCGCAAGGCTGGCGCGCTAACCCACAGTGTGACTGGGTTTTTTGACATCGCCAGCGCAAACGGCGCGCAAACCCAACAGCGTTGGGGCGCCGGCTACCAGCTCGACTACGATATCGGCGAGCGCTCCTACGGATTTGCCCGCGCCAATTACGAAGAGGACGCGTTTTCTGGCTTTGATTATCGCCTCTTCGGCGGTGTCGGCGCCGGCTATTTTATTCGGAACTCGGATCAACTGACGTGGAAAGTCGAAGGCGGTCCCGGTTATCGCTATTCCCCGGTTGACGACACCCGCGAAGTCCAAAGCGAAGTGGCGTTTTATGCAGCCAATGAGACAGACTGGACGATCCGTGAGGGCGTCGTATTTGAACAAGACGTTTTCATCACCTGGACCAACCCGACGACCACTATTCAGTCCGTCACCGGACTAACAGCGGCGCTCACAAACGCCATTTCCGCCGGCGTTTCCTATGATGTGCGGTACGAAACCAACCCGCCAGCCGGTCGCGTCAACACGGATACAGTGTTGCGTGGGAATCTTTCATACGGGTTTTAGGCGGGGGGTGACATGCCTCGCGCGCGCACCAACGCCCGCTGCCGACTGGAAAACTCACTCAGTACAAGCCTACTATTTGAAGTGGGCGTCCGCAAAAGCGAGAAAGGCCGGCCAGTCTTCTTCGACAACCCCATGGGTGCCGGGTCTAATCCAGAACGCGATATCGGCCTCCGGCTTGAATTCATCGAGACGCTCCTGGTCGAGACCTTCAGCGCCTAATAATTCGTATACTGGGTCAGCGCCTTGGGCCGCCCGGAAGGCGCCATTGGGGTCCGACCAAACATCCCGGCGCGCATTCCCAAGGAGCACAGGGCGCGGCGCTATCAACGCAAGCAAATGGTGCTGGTCGACATCCATGGCCTCGGTCGCTTTGGCAAAACCGCGATAGGCTTGCGCGAACCAATGGGGGAACGCTTCTGTGATTTGCGCAACGGTCTCCCCCTTTTTTTGCCGATTGAGCGAGGCCCCGCCCGTCCCCGACTGATGGGCGATCACGCCGTCGATGCGCGGGTCATGGACGGCCGCCAGCAACGCCGACTTTCCGTATCGTGAGTGTCCATAGACGATTTGTCCATCGGCGGCGAAGCGGTCATCAGTCTCAAGGGCATCGACCATGCGCGAGAACGCCCACGCCCACCCGGCAATCGAGCCCCAGCGGGTTTCCTCATCAATGTATCCCTCAGATAGGGCGCGCAATGCGGCCTGGCCAGCCATCGCATCGTCTGGGAGAAACTCATCGGGGTAAATTGTTGCGATGGCGTAGCCGCGGTCCACAATCTCTTCAAGCGGCGGGGTTGCGATGTAGCGACCAAATACATAGCGGATGACCGGCGCGATAAACCCGTCCCGGCAGGTGCGCGCATCCTGCGGAACCGGATTTTTTGGGTGGGGCATGGTGTCCCAACGCGGACAAAAACTCTCTATCAGGATGACTGGCGCGGGTTCAGCCGCATCATTGGGGTAGAGAACATTCATCACAAATGGCGCACTTGTGTTTTCGACGCCGTTAAAAGTGGCTTTGCCTTGGAGGCGCCAAGCCTCAAAGGTTGCTTTCCCACTGAGCGCTGCGCGATCGAGGGTTTCAATGGCGAGAATGCTGGCGCCCGCGGACGAAGGAAAAGCGCCATAGACGGCCTCCCCTAGCGCCGCTTTTAGAAGGGGAGCCCGGCGCGCACGCCATGCCTCCGCGTCCCCAATGGCGGGGTCGCCCGCGAAGGCGGCGAGCGCCGGCGGCCGTGCGCCAGCCCCGTCGCCTGAAAGATCAGCCCAGGCAAGGGTCAACTTTGCACAGCCCGCGACCAGCAAAAAGAGCAAGGACAGAAAAACGAGGTTTATGCGCATTAAGGCAGCCTTTTGGCGACAACGGTCTAACTTTTACAGGGATCGCGCGCCTGAGAAAAACTATAGAGCAACAAAGCGGCTCACATTGGTGCGAGGTTATTGCAGGCATTGAGACAAGTTAGCCAAAAGCGCCCCGATTGGTTACCGACTCTGCCCGGTTAATTATCGACGCTTAAAGCGAAGGTAGGTCGGCGTTCGCCCCTCTGCGATTGCTTTTTGTTCATACCGTGTCTGTGGCCAGTCCTCTGCGCGGACTTTCCAGTCGTCAGCGGTTTTCGCGCACCACTCAAAATCCGGCGCGGCACGCGCATGCATAAGCGTCCATCGAATGTAATCGGGAATGTCCGACGCGATGCGTAACTCAGACCCCGGACGCAGGGCGCGGGCTGCAGCTTCAAAAAACCATGGCGACACCAGTCGGCGTTTATGGTGGCGCCGTTTTGGCCATGGATCGGGGTGGAGGACAAACAGCCGGTCGATCTGCGCTGGTGCAAGGGCTGAAAGAAATGGCCGTGCGTCCCCATGCACGATCCTCACATTACGGAGGTTAGTGTCTTCGATTGCGACGAGGAGCTTCGCAACCCCATTTATAAATGGCTCAGCGCCAATAATTAGAACGTCCCGATTGGCCGCAGCTTGCCAGGCCAAATGCTCACCGCCGCCAAAGCCAATTTCGAGCCAGATTTCCGAAAATTCCGGGAACTGCGCCTTTAGATCGATCGACGGCTCGCCATCAAGGCCGACCGTTTCGCCTATGGCAACGCGCGGCAAGAGCTCGCGCATCAAACGCGCCTGGCGCGGTTTTAGGGACTTGTCCTGGCGCCTGCCGTAAAGCCGATCAATATAGGGCGACGACACATTTTTATGGTCCCCATGCCTCTCGTCTTTGACTGCTGGCGGCATACCGAAAAACGCGCCTGCGGATGGAAATTCTAAGCGCTTACAGCAGACTTGAGGGCGTCAACGAGGTCGGTACGCTCCCAGGAGAAGCCGCCATCGCCATCCGGCTCGCGACCAAAATGTCCGTATGCGGCTGTTCTGGCATAGACAGGCTTGTTGAGATCCAGATGGCGCCGGATCCCGGAGGGCGACAAATCCATCACTTCGCCCAAGGCGCGCTCAAGGAGATCGTCGGCGACTTTTCCGGACCCGTGCTGATCAACATAGATCGATAGGGGGCGCGCGACGCCGATTGCGTAGGAGAGTTGGATTGTGCAGCGGCTTGCAAGGCCGGCGGCGACCACATTTTTTGCAAGGTAGCGCGCCGCGTAGGCCGCAGACCGGTCGACTTTCGTTGTGTCTTTTCCGGAAAACGCGCCGCCGCCATGGGGAGCGGCGCCGCCATAGGTGTCGACAATAATTTTTCGACCCGTCAAACCGGCGTCACCATCCGGGCCGCCAATCACAAATTTTCCCGTCGGATTAACGTGCCATGCGCAATCGTCCGCGATCGTCAGATCGCCAAGCGCGCCTCGAATATAAGGCTCAACCACTTCGCGGACTTTGCGGGAGTCCCAGCTTTCGTCAAGATGCTGGGTCGACAGAACAATACTGGTTACTGAGGCTGGCTTCCCGTTCTGGTACTGAACGGTGACTTGGCTTTTCGCGTCTGGGCCGAGTAGCCCGGCGTCACCCTTGCCGGCGTGGCGCGCGTCGGCCAGGTCTGCAAGAATTTTGTGACTGTAATAGATCGGCGCCGGCATTAATCCTGGCGTTTCCGAGCACGCATAACCAAACATGATGCCCTGGTCGCCCGCCCCTTCAGCATTGGCGTCGGCCGCGTTGTCGACGCCCTGGGCAATGTCCGCTGACTGACCATGTAGCAAGACATCGACGTCGCAATTTTGCCAGTGGAAGCCGTCTTGTTCATATCCGATCGACTTGATGGCGTCGCGCGCAGCTTCAACAAAGGGAGCCGCCACAACCCCGCCGGATCCATCCATGAGGCTTTCCGGCGCTCGAACTTCGCCAGCAATCACGACCTTATTTGTGGTGGTGAGCGTCTCGCAGGCGACGCGCACATCCCACGGGTTCATGCCGCCGGTCGCCGCTTCCCGGTAAATTAAGTCAACAATTTCGTCGGAAATTCGGTCGCAAACCTTATCTGGGTGGCCCTCGGAGACGCTTTCGCTGGTGAATTGGTAAGAAAGACGTTCCATGTCAGCTCCGCGGATATAAAGAAAAGTTTATACGCTCCCGTTTAGCCAAAAGCCTCTGCAAAGTCCACGCCGCCCTGCGGCGTGATCGTCTAAAAGGGCCCGGAGTGACTGAACGGAACGGACCGACTGCGCAACGATCAATAACGCCCCTAGAGCACGGCCGGCTCAAGCAATTTAAAGGCGCCAGCGTCAGCGTCTATTTCGACCATGGCGCCAATCGGTACGGTAAACTGATCGCCGATATGACCAATGTACGCGCCGCGATAGGCCGGTACGCCGAGTGAACCTAAATGGTGCTGCAAGACTTCGCCTAAGGTAAAGGCGGAGTAGCTTGAGCCGTTATCACAGTCTGTACAGAAACCGAAGATCACTCCTCGCAAATTCTTCAAGACGCCCGCTTGGCCAAGCTGGGTCAGCATGCGATCGACCCGGTAAATCGCTTCATCCACATCCTCCAGGAACAAAATCGCACCATCAAAGGAGGGCAGATAGGGCGTTCCCACAAGCGCTGTCATGACCGTTAAATTGCCCCCGATTAATCGCCCACGCGCTTTGCCTTCGGTCATCGTCTGTGTGCGCCATTTACGTTGGACGAGGCGGTCTTCCTCTGCGATCGGATTTTGATAGGTCACCGCTTCCCCATCAAAGAGCAGCGGTTTAAACGCCGCCACTGAATTTGCGCCCCATTTCGACATGGCGTTCGGCCCGTGGAACGTGATGAGCCCCGTGCGCGCATGAATGGCGAGGTGCAGGGCGGTGATATCGCTATAGCCAAGGAGCGGCTTGGGGTTCTTTTTGATGGCGTCATAATCAAGGAAGGGAAGCACGCGGGCTGAACCCCAGCCGCCACGAACGGCGAAAACGCCATCGATCGATTTGTCCCGAAACATGGAGTTAATGTCTTTCGCACGGTCCCGGTCTTCTCCGGCAAGATATCCGTCGCGCTCGAGAACATGGTCGCCGCGCACCGGCTCTAGGCCGAGCGCCGCCATCGCCTCTTCAACGAGGGTGATGTCAAAGGGCTCCGGCGTCAGGCTCGCGGGCTCTATCAAGCCAATCCGGGCGCCTGGCTGCAAACGAGGCGCCCGCAAAATGGCGGGCGTTGCGGCTCTCGTCTCATCCCACAATGCACCTGACGCGACCATCGCCGCGCTTGCGCCCGTGCCGGCCAACATCATCCGTCTAGAAATCATATCGCTCTCCCGCCAATCGAAGGATTAGAGCGAAGTGCTATAAGCTTGCATTATCCCATTTCGCCCCGGGTTTTGGTGGTCTCATCGCGACTAGCAAAACCATTGCCCATTTTTTCGCGACGCGCTGATGCTACACGTAGCTGAGCGACGACGCATACGGGGATCGCTGCATTTTTTTTTAAGGCGCGCAAGCCTAGCCGAATAAGCCGGGCCGTTTGCTTTGAAAAAAACAGAACCGTTAGGCTGAAGCGAGGCTTGAGATTAGACGGCAGGGCCCGGCGTGTTAGTCGATAACACTGGCGCCAGCTGGCTGCTCTTCGCTCTCAGCGATCGCGCGCACAAGTTCGAGCACGCTCTTGCGGACCCGCGCGTCGGCAATCTCGGCATAGTGGCGGCACAATTGTACACCGTCCGGTGTATTGATCAGATCCATAAAAGACGGACCGCTATTCGCCTCAGCAAATCCATTCGCAGCTTCAGACGAGGCCGCATAATCATCAAACAGATATTGTATCGGCACGTCCAAAATTTTTGAAATTTCAAAAATCCGGCTGGCGCCGATCCTGTTGACGCCTTTTTCGTATTTCTGAATCTGTTGGAAGGTGAGACCCAACGCTTCGCCAAGTTTGTCCTGGCTCATGCCAAGTAAAGTGCGTCTCAATTTCACCCTGGCGCCAACATGCACATCAATCGGGTGGGGACTTTTTTCTTTTTCCATACTCATTAGTTATCCGCTCTGAGCTGCGCCGGGATATGCTGTCCGCAAATCAACGCATATTGGTGTCTATAACGAATGTCGGCACGCGGGTGAACCCTGAGACGTCCAAAGACCTATTTCCTAACTGCAAAAAAAGACACGCCAACCGCTGAGAACACCATTACGAAATAAAAGAGATCGCCAAAACGCGCATAAAGTGTCGGCGCTAAAGCTTGTGGCAGCGGCGCCTCCAGGGCGGCTTTAGAATATAATTGCGCGCGCGCAACATAAACGCCGCGCGCATCGATGATCGCGGAAATTCCAGTGTTTGCGGACCGCGCCATTGGCAGACCTGTTTCGATCGTACGCAGACGACTTTGATCAAGATGCTGGCGCGGTCCCGAACTGTCGCCGAACCACGCGTCGTTTGTGACCGTGACGAGCCACTCCGGTCGGTCGCCCCGGGGATAAAGCCGGCCGGGAAACACCGTTTCGTAGCAGATCAGCGGGGCAAATGGCGGAATCGGATGCGCTTTCGCACCCGTCGGGAGACTTGACCCCTCCGCGTTTGCAAGACTGATGGTGCGCGGACCGGGACCCGCCTTAAAGCCCTGCTCAAAGGGCGCTAGCTGGGCCAACCCAACGGCGCGTAAAACACTCCGCATGGGCAAGTATTCGCCGAACGGCGCCAGGTGATGCTTATCATAGGTTGCAACGGCTTCTCGCGCGCCGTTGATGTCATCGATCGCGGCAAAGCTATTAAAGGCGCGCTCCTCGCCTTCGCCATCGAGCCCCAGTCGCACGGTTCCGGCAAGAAGCGTCGCATTCGCCGGGAGGCGCGCCGCGAGGACGGATAGGGCGTCGCGAGCCTCATGCAGGAAAGGCGTTGCATTCTCTGGCCAAATGACAACCACCGCCGGCGCGCTTTTATCTTCGGGCAGGGACAGGTCGATATGGCGATAAAAGTTGTCGGCGCGTCGGCTTGGGTCGATTTTTTCGCGCTGGGCGATATTTGGCTGCACGACGCGCACAACAACGCCATCGCGCGATTGCTCGCCGATCGCTTCGATACGCAGTATTCCGTATACCGATAACGTTGCGACCAAAAAGGCGGCAAACGCACCCCCGGCCCATGGCCGCGCGCGCCAACGGAGCGTCGCAACGGGCGCAAATGCAATAAGCAGCGTCAGGAAGCTTAACCCATAAGCACCCCATAGAGCGGCCGTTTGGGACGTTGCCGCAAGCCCGGCGAATGCTTGCCCCGTTAAATTCCAGGGAAAGCCCGTGAGGATATGTCCGCGCAAATACTCAAACACAGAGATCAATGCCGCGAACAACACTGCGCGCCGCCAGGCTTCCACTTGAACCGCGGTCGCAATCGCCGCTGGCAAAGCAAAGAAAACCGCCAAAAACGCCGGCATGCCTAAAACAGCAAATGGCGCCATCCAGGCAAATTGATCCGCCTGCACCAAAAAAGAAAAGCCAAGCCAGTAAATCCCAAGCAGGAAATACCCAAAGCCAAACCACCAACCGTCGATTGCAGCGCGCCGTACCCGTTTGGGGTCTTTACGACTGGTCTGTTCTGGCCCACCGGGCCTCTCCTCACTTATGAGGATAAACAGAACGCCGAAGCCAACGGCCAATAGGGGCCAGACGTAAAACGGCGCGAGCGCGGCCGCGGTCCCGGCCCCCGCAAAAAACGACAATACATGCCGCCGCCAGCCGGAAAGCCCGGCGATCATTGAGAGTAAGCCTGGAAGGGGCCTTGAGCGCGGCCTATCGCCCGCGCTTTGCCCCTCTTCGTCCGCGCCTCCGGACACCAAGCCTATTCCGCCGCTTCTGCGAGTTGCGTTGCCGTCCAGTCCGTCCGCTGCCGGATTAACAGCTTACGGATCTTCCGAGCGTCCGCCTCCATCACCTCGAATTCGAGCCCGCACTGGTGACGCAAGACTTCGCCCCGTTGCGGCACACGGCCAGCAATCGTGAAGACCAAGCCGCCAAGCGTATCAACGTCTTCTTCATCGGGGCCGAGCGTAATATCGACACCGGCCTCGCTTGCAAACTCATGGAGCTCCATCCGCGCATCTGCTTCCCACTCACCTGTGGGGCGCGCGATCAGCATCGGCGCTTCCGCGTTATCGAATTCATCGTTTATTTCGCCGACAATTTCTTCGACGAGATCTTCGATGGTCAGCAAACCGTCCGTGCCCCCGAACTCATCAATCACCAACGCCATATGGATCTGCGAGGCCTGCATACGCAACAACAAGTCGGTGACGCACATCGATGGCGGCACATAAAGGACACGGCGTTTGATCCGTTTGAGGATCGGCTCGTCGGAAACTTCCGGAGACGGATTAGCGAGCTCTGCGACGACGTCTTTGATGTGGACCATGCCTGCCGGATCATCGAGATCGCCACGATAAACCGGGAGACGCGAATGCCCGGCTTTTGCGAAGGTTTTCAAGAGTGCATCGGTTGGCGTCGCGATATCGATGCCAATAATATCGGCGCGCGGCGCCATGACATCCCGCACACGCTTTGTTTCAAGGGCGACGACCCTTTCAATCATTTCCCTGCGGGCCTGGCTGATGCCGCCAATCGGGCCTTGGTCGCTGTTCTCAATGGCGGACGCAAGCTCGCTTAAGGGCGTCGCTGCAGGCTCCGGCGCAAACACCGCCTTCAACCGAGACCAAAACGAAGGCCGTGACGGCGTAACGCTGTCCGATTGCGGCGCTGAAGACGTGTCTATCATTTCAACTGCTCCGCGTCGGCGCCGAGAGGCTCTCCGTTCGCATAAGGATCTTTAAATCCTAAAGCAGCGAGGATTTGCGTTTCCATGGCCTCCATCTCATCAGCATCGCGATCATCTTCGTGGTCATATCCCAAGAGGTGCAAAATCCCATGCACAAGGAGATGCGCGGTATGGGCTTTCATTCCCGGACCTGCGGCGGCTTCGCTTGCACATGTTTCGAAACCGAGGGCGATGTCGCCTAGAATTCCTGTGTCCGCTTGGTCCGATCCGGCTGGAAAGGACAAGACATTAGTCGCTTTATCGCGCTGGCGAAACCGATGGTTCAGATCACGAATTTTATCGTCATCCGTGAACAAAATAGCGACATCGCCGCTTTGCGCGCCTCGCGGGGCTGGCGTTTGCCGGGCGACGGCGCGGGCGCAAGACGCCGCTAGCGCTTCCAGGTCGAAACCCGCCCCAAGCCAAGCGTCGCAGTCAATGATAATATCGATACCGATCATTTTGGCGGCGTTGACGTCTACGCCAGACCCGGCGCCCGCCAAGCCGCCTTCGCTCGACCCCGCCGACAGGACGTCAAAGCGATCCGTCACTGGACTTTCTCCTGGGCTTCATAGGCGTCGATGATCCGCCCAACGAGCGGGTGGCGCACCAC